>JANRLN010000672.1:0-10502 GCA_033762515.1 Planctomycetaceae bacterium | reverse complement strand
CCGAATCGGCCGTTGGGCTCTGGATGACTCTCCTGCTGCTGACGACTGGTTGCGCTCCGTCAAAACTCAGCCCCGAAACAGCGGCTACCGAGGACCATCCGGCGACCGCCGAAGCATTGACGGGGACGTCTAAGCAAGTCTCGTCTCCTAGATTATTGGGATTATTGCCGCCTTTGGAACTCATCGATCAGGACGGAGAGGCGGTGAGGACTCAGCGCTACCACGGCCGGGTCTGGGTCGCCAATTTTCTGTTCACGCAATGCACAGCGACCTGCCCGCAGCAGACCGCTCATTTGGCGGAACTTGCGCGGGTGCTGAAGCCGGAATTCGACGCCGGCGCGGTGCGGTTTGTCAGCTTCACAGTCGATCCTGAGCGAGACAGCTCCGACGTCTTGAACAGATACGCAAAGGAGCGTGGCATCGACACGGCAGCGTGGCAGTTCGTGACGGGTCCGCGGGAGGCACTGTGGAGCTTGTGTCGAGACGGCTTCAAGCTCCCGGTCCAGGAGGACCCATCTCTCACGAGGATGCCGATTCTCCACAGCTCGCAAGCGGTGCTGATCGATCAACAAGGGACGATTCGAGGCTACTATGATGGACTCACAACCGCGGGTCTGGCGATGCTGGAGGCCGATCTGCGAATTGTCCTCGCAGAATTGAAGCCGGTCCCCGACGAAATCATGAATCCGCCGTGGCTGGCGGAGCGGGCCGCGAAACAACGCGCCGCCGTCGCCCGGTCGAGTGTGCGGCATGAGTTTTCCTTCCGCGATGAGCGCCCGGGAAGCGGCATCACGTTCGTCAATCAGGTCGTCCCCGATGCGGCGAAGGCGTATCAGGCGACGCATTACGACCATGGCAACGGCGTGGTTCCCGCGGACATCGACGGTGACGGACTCGTTGATCTCTACTTCGTGTCGCAACTCGGAGGGAATCAGCTGTATAAGAACCTGGGCGCGGGGAAGTTCGCCGACATTACGGACACAGCGGGAGTCCGGGTCGCTGAACGGATCGGCGTCACGGGCACGTTCGCGGACCTCGACAACGACGGGGATCCCGACTTGTATGTCACGACGGTACGGGGCGGCAACGTGCTGTTTCGGAACGACGGCGGCGGTAAGTTCACCGATGTGACCGAGTCGGCGGGTGTGGGACGCAGCGCCCACTCATCCAGCGCGGTCTGCTTTGACTATGACCGCGACGGACTGCTTGATCTGTTCGTCTGCAACGTCGGAGTCTACACCACCGACACGCGACGTCCGGAGGGAAACTTCGCCGCGCATGCCGACGCCTTTGCCGGGCATTTGAAACCCGACGAACGGAACGAGCGGAGCGTCCTCTACAGGAATCTCGGCTGTCTGAAGTTCGAGGACGTGACTACAGCGTCGGGACTGGTCGACGTCAGCTGGTCGGGAGACGCCACGCCGCTCGACGCCAATCGCGACGGCTGGCTCGATCTGTATGTGCTCAATATGCAGGGCAACAACGAGTATTACGAGAACGTCGGGGGCAAGTCGTTTCGCAAGAGGAGCCGGGAGCTGTTCCCCAAGACCCCCTGGGGTGCGATGGGGGTCAAGGTCTTCGATTTCGACAACGACGGGCAACTCGATCTTTACGTCACCGACATGCATTCCGACATGAGTCAGCAGGTGGGGGTCGAACGGGAGAAGGAAAAAGCCGAAATGTTATGGCCGGAGTCGCTGCTCCAGACGAATGGCCAAAGCATCTGGGGGAACGCCTTGTTTCGCGCGACTGGTCCAGACTCCTTCGCGGAAATCTCAGACGCCGTAGGAGCGGAAAACTATTGGCCCTGGGGGCTGAGCGTGGGAGACCTCAACGCCGATGGTTACGACGATGTGTTCATCGCTTCGGCGATGAATTTCCCATTCCGCTACGCGGTCAATTCCCTGCTGCTGAACGAGGCCGGCCGGCGGTTTGTCGACGCGGAATTCGCCGTCGGTGTGGAGCCCCGCACCGACGGCCGGACCGCGGTCCCCTGGTTCACCGTCGATTGTGATGGCGCTGATCGGGGACATCTCGACTGCAAGGATCGCACGGGCCGCGTGAGCGTCTGGTCGTCGATCGGTTCTCGTTCCTCGGTGATCTTCGATCTGGACGGCGACGGCGACCTCGATATCGTCACCAACGACTTTGGTTCCGAGCCGCTGGTGCTGACCAGCAACTTGACGGAATCGATTCCCGATATGAAGTGGCTGCAGGTTTCACTCGTGGGTAACGTTTCCAACCGCAATGGTTTGGGGAGCCTGATCACCGTTAAGACGGCGACGGCATCGTACCTCAAGGTCCACGATGGGAAAACGGGCTATCTATCCCAGGGGCTGATCCCGTTGTACTTCGGACTTGGTGAGGCGACGGCCATCGAGTCGATCGAAGTCCGCTGGCTGAGCGGAAAGCGACAACTGGTCGCCGGGCCGCTCGATCCCAATCAGACACTGGTCATTCACGAGGAGTGACGTCCCGGCGCCAGTCGAAAAGCCGATAAGGCGGCCGTCCTTCGATCCAGCGATATTCGGTATCCACCACGAGGGGACCGGACGCCTGTTGGGTCCCGCTCGGCCATTCGATCGCAACTCCCTGAATCAGATCAAGGGGCCCTAGTCCGAAGACGAGTCGACGCTGGTTCGTCGACTGATTGCCATCCCCGGCCGTGAGTTGGCGGACGATCTTCCCCTGAGCCGTCGTGACGGTGACGGTGGCTCCGATCGCATCGCGCTGGCTGCCGACCGCCGTCAGCACGAGTCCCACTCCATGATGCCGCGCGGCTGTTCGGTTCCAAAGTACAGCCGGAGGACGATCGAGGTGCGTGAGGACCAGATCCTCGCGACCGTCGCGATCGCCATCCCAACGAGCCATGCCTCGCCCGAGCACGGGCTGCGAGAAATAGTCGTCGGGAGCCCACTCACCTGTCAGGTCCATCTGACCGCCGCCGAGATTGCGGAATAGCCGCGTGGGCATGCGATACGACTTGCCGTGATCAGTGAGGTTATTGACGTGTCCGTTGGTGATCGCGAGGTCGAGCCAGCCGTCAAGATCGGCATCGAACCATTGCGTCCCCCAGCCGACAAGGTTGAGAGGCGCATCCAACAGTCCGTGGGTTCGGGTCGCATCGACAAACTGCAGCGGTGCCACCTGTCGATAGTAGGAACTTGGTTCCAGCTCGAAATTGGTGACGACGAGGTCGAGCAGGCCATCGCCATCGGCGTCTCCCGCCGAGACTCCCATCGATGACAGGGTCCGTCCAGCGCCATCGAGCGCGACACCGGTCGGCAGACCAATGTCCTGAAACTGCGGCAGCCCCGTATCGCTGCTTTCGGATCGTTCAAGCAGAAAGTTGGGACCGGCGTCGTTGGCGATATAGAGGTCCAGCCGCCCGCGTTGTGCAAAGTCGGCTGCGATCACGCCCAGGCCTTTTCCCGCCAGCGAGGCGACTCCGGAGCGCTTGGTCTCGTCGGCGAAGCGGCCATCGCCCAGGCTCAGCCAGAACCGATCCGTAGCCGCCGGGAAGGACTGAGGGAGACACGACCTCTGAACGCCATCCGCTCCGCCGCAAACGCGCGTCCAGAGGTCGTCGCCTGCGAGGTAGTTCACCACGTAGAGATCGGCAAACCCATCACCTGAGAGATCTGCGAGTACGGCGGAGACGCTGTAGTCCGCGTCATTAAGTCCGGCAAGCTGAGTGACTTCCACGAACGTGCCGTCGCCCTGGTTGTGGAACAGTCGATTGCGTCCGGCGTTGGCGATGAAGAGATCGGGAAATCCATCGTCATCAATATCTCCCACGGTGGCGCCCTGACTGAAGCCCGCTTCCACCACACGTGCGTGCGAGGTGACATTAACCAGCCGGCCTGCCGATGCATTTCGAAAGAGCTGGTCGGTCTGCGAGCGGGACTCACCGTTGGCCCAGGTCCCTCCCTGCGGGAAATAGAGATCGGGCCAGAGATCGAGGTCGAAGTCGAGGATGGCGACGCCGCCGCCGGTGATTTCGTACATATGAACCAGTCCGCGCGCGGGGTCGCCGCCATTGTCGTAGCGAAAGTCGACGGGTTCTGCTGCAAATGCGAGTGGGACTCTGGAACCGGTTTCGACGCCGGAAGCGGCGGGTGAACGAGCGGTTGCCGGCTCGACAAGATCGTCAAGAGCGATCGCGCGCGCGGGGTTGAGGCGCACGTCCGCACGCACGTCAGGACGGGGCAATGACGCGTGCAGCCGAGCCACCAGGGGGGGGGTCTGCGAATCCGGATACTCCTCATGCAGCAGGCGGGCCCAGCCCCAGGCTTCCGTCAGGAATCCGCAGGCTTCGGCTGCGGCAATGACGCGGCGAAGATGCTGAGCTTCCCCCACGCGAAACACGAGTTCCGCGCTCTTCGCGAGTTCCTCCAGGCGACGGGCATGCTCGAGGAGCGGAGCGGCCTCGGCTTCACGCTCGTGTCTCACCAGAATCTGTCCAAGGCGGTAAAACGCGATGGCCCGCCCAGGGTCGACGCGGGCCGCTTCCAGGAAGCATTTCGCCGCGGTGACCGAATCCCCGTCTGCTTCCGCCAGCAACCCGCGGGCTTGCCAGACACCGGGATGATCTGTCATCGATCGAGCCGCGATCTGCCACTCGGAGCGGTATTGCGGCGTGGCCTGGTCGACGAGTAGAGCCCCCCAACGACTGTAGGCTTCCGCGGCATGCGGCGGGGAAGCGGCGGCGCTTCGGAGCAACTCGATGGCCTTCGCTCGTTCTCCCTGCTCGGCGAGCAGCCGGCCGCAAGCGAGTTTCGCACCGGCATCGTCGGGATTTCGGCGAAGATAATCCATAATGATCGCAGGATCGTCGAGCGCGCGGTCTCCCAACACGAGCAAATAGAGATCGCTCGCCGTTGCCACCGCGTTGCGGATGTGAATCAGGCGATGCGGCATGGCTTCCCAGGAGCGCGACTGCAATCCCAGGAGATATGCCAGCGACTGATGCGCTGCAGCAGGCACTTCGCCGTGCCCGGCCGCGCGGGCGAAATAAGATTCGGCGAGTGAGTAATGCTGGAGACTCGAAAATGCGAGCTCGCCCGCGCGCAGTTGGGCGCCGACGAACAGTCGCTTCTCGATTGGAGGGATCTGGCCGTAGAACGCAATGGCTGCCCGTACGCGACCTTGTCGCTCGGCGATCTGACCCTTGAGCCACAGCCCCTGCCCGGAGTCGCTACGGGCACGGAGCAGCCGCTCCGCCCACCGCTCGGCTTGCGGCAGATCATGAGCCGCGAGCGCAGCCTCACCGCACGCGGCTAAGTGGGTCTCCGAGCGCCATTCGTGCCGCGCAGCCCAGGTTACCGCCCCAATTCCCGCGAGCAGCACCCATCCCAATCGCCGGGAGAGGAGTGATCGTGGGAGCGATGAAGTCGCGGTGTCGGTGGTCACTCGTTCGGTCCGCTGAAAATCGATAGAAACCGGGTTGGGTCACGCTCCGTGCCCGTGTCGGGTTCGATCACGACCAATCGTTGATCCACCGGAAGTGCCTCGAGTTCCTGCCGCGTGCCGCTGGGCCAGTGGACTTCGATCCGATGGATGCTCTCACGCTCGCCCAGACCAATCACAATCGCAGCTTCATGCTGCGTCAGGTAGCCCCCCTGAGGTTGCCATTCCGCCACGACGGTGGGATCGAGGTCGGGGAACGTGATCAGGGCTCCTCGAGGATCACGCGGGCTCTGACGACCGTGAAGTTCGATCCGCACAAAATGATGTCCCCGCGTTTGATTGTTCCGCAAGAGCCGGGGAGGTCCCCCATTGGCCGTCAGCAGGAGGTCCGGATCGCCGTCACCATCGAAATCGCTGCCGTTAACCCCGCGGCCGGCGAGAGGTAGCAGCGCTTCGGTTCCAGTTTCGCGAGAAGTCAGGAGCTCATACTTCGGCGGCGACTGCGACCGGGACCAGTAGATCTGCGGGGCTTGTGCCCGCGATTGGCTGGTTTGCAAGGCCTCCAGCCCTTCCTGATGTTGACCATTGGCAGTGATGAGATCGAGCCGGCCATCGAGGTCGAGGTCGACGAAACGCAGGCCCCAGGTGCACACCAGGCGTGAAGGCAAACCGCAGCCGGCGGTGAGCGCATGATCGGTCCACAATTCGGCCTCGGGGGATTTCACGAACAGCGCGTTCATCGCATTGGCAACGCGGCCCATCGCGAAGATGGGAGACGGCTGTCCTGGAATTCGTCCGACTTCCAGCCCGAACGATCGAACCACGAGCCCTTGCCGGTCATATGCCAGACCCCATTCGCGGCCAACTTCGCGAAGACGGCCATCACGTTGGTTGAGGAAGACCAGATTCGGCGCGCCATCCCCGTTCGCGATCACGTCGGCCCAGCCGTCACCGTTGAGATCGGTCGCGACGGCCGAAGTGATCTTGGCAACGGGCTGGCCGGTGTCGGCATTGACGACTTCCAACTCCGAGGGCGCCGTGACATCCCGCAGCCGACCATCCCCCAGGTTCCGGTAAAGCCGCGGCTGCGTCCCCGCAAAAAGATCGGGATCACAGTACGAGGGATCGATTCCGTTCCAGCGGCAGTTGAGGGCATCGTCCCGTTCTGCCGACCAAGCGAGATAATGCCCGACGAAGAGATCCAGGTCCCCGTCACGATCGTAATCGAGCCAACAAGCAGCCAGACTCCAGCCGCTGGGGGGACCGTCGACAAAGACTTCGCTGGTCACCTCGCCAAACCAGCCTCCCTGATTCCGCCAGAGTCTTGCCGAGTCGATGCCGGTCACCAGCAGATCGGGCCAACCATCCTCGTCGTAGTCGACTGCAGTCGCGCCCATTCCGACCAGACTCGCATGCAGCCCGGCCGCGAGGGTGACATCCCGAAAGGTCGCGTCCCCCTGGTTGGCGTACAGGACGAGCGACGAGCGGTCCGCGGTCAGAATCGCCGAATGAATCAGTAACAGATCCTGATCGCCATCGAGGTCAAAATCGAACGCGACGCTCCCCCCGCCCATGGACTCCGGCAGCCGCCGTTCCGCGGTCGTCCCATTCTCATGAATGAAGTTGAGACCCGCCGGGGCGGTGATGTCGACCAGTGGGAGCTGCGGGAGGTCTTGCGCCGGGGGAGGAACGCTGATCGACGGATACGTCGGTAACGGGTCGTTTCCAACTGGTTCGACAGGGGACGGGGCCAGCCAGATGTTGCGCCACCACCACCCGCCAAGCACCAGACCAATGATCAGGAACGCCGACAAGGCAACCCCCTGACCGATCCGGCGATCGTCGTCCTGCGGCTCCGCGGCACTCACGGCTGGTTCCCCCGCGGAGGGGACAGCGGGTAGATCGCAACCGGTTCCGCGGCGCGTGCGGCCCAGGGATCTTTCATCCGCGCCAGCGATGCCGCACGTTCACGCGCATTGTCATCGACTTTGTACCGCTGAAACAACATGCGGTGTTTGGCCGCAGCAACGGGGTCCGCCAGCAACGCGGCCAGGAGCATGAGATTGTAGTGGGCGGCGGAGTGTTCGGCATCGCGCTGCAGAATTTGCTCGAAACAGTCGCGGGCATTTCTGAGGTCATCCGTGCGGGCAGCATCCTGGCGGGATTTGGCACGCTCAAAGTAAGCCAGCCCGAGTTCATTGAGTACCTGGTCATCGCGAGAGAAATCGAATCCCCGCCGCACCATCTCAGCATTTCGATCATTCCGGATCGCTTCGAAAGCCCGAATCGCCTCATCGAGCCGGCCCGTCTGAAAGTGAATCTGTCCGCTGATCCAGTTCACCGCCCAAGGGGCATAGACCGGCTCGGTGAAGAACATCGGTTTAGCGACATCGACCGCTTTGGCGACGGCCGCGGTCGCCTCAGCCAGACGTCCCTCTGCGAGATAGACCCGGGCGAGATTCAACCGGACGTCGATGTAGCCGAACTTCTGGTCAAGTTCGAGGAAGATCTCTTCCGCCTGGCGCAGCTCAGCCATGGCCGCCGCGGGCTGACCAAGGTTCTCCGCCTGCCGCAGCAGTCCCAGGCCGTAGTCGTTCCGCCGCATGTAGATGTGATCGATCTTGATGGGATAGGTCTGCGCGGGAACCGTCCCGACGGCGCCTGCGACGGGAAAGATGACGGTATCTTCCGCCATCGTGGTAACGGGAAGCGTGTTGCGATAGAACCCGCCGCGAGTAACGTCACGAATCGGCGGATCCCCCGGTTTCGCGGTCCGCGCGACGAAGCTCATGTAGGCGGCGTCGAACTTGCGGTAATGCAGCTTGACGACGATCTTCACCGGGGCCGACAAGTCCTCCGGGAGATCGAGCCGGTAATGGACGACCTGCGCCGCCCCGGGGGGGATCTGGTGATCATACAACGTCGCATAAATGTCCTGCGGATTGCGACGATCGATCCGGTTGCCTTCGCGATCGATGACGTGGTTGCGAATGAAGTAGGCTCCGGGATCGACCACGCCCTCATCGTCCATCGCGCCGCTGGTCGCCAGGATCCGATCGCCGCTGGAAGCGGTGACTTCCACCCAGATCTCGTTGGAGTCCACCGTCCCCTGCGAGAAGTGGTGCCCCAGTGTCAGCGTGCGGATTACCGTCTCCAGCAGATAGCTCCGGCCGGGGACCACCGTCGGCAACTCAGGTCGCAAGGGGGCGAAGAGAGGACCGTCGAGCGTTCCCCCGTCCTTGAGACCAAACACGTCGACCCGCACGCTCCCCCGCAGAAACTGTTGATGGGCCGCAACGATGTCGTCCTCCCCGCGCAGGTAAGGGAGCGCCGTGTTGGCTCCGAGGAAGAGATGGTTGTGAATGCTCAGTCTGCGTTCCTCACCGAAGATCTTGGCGCCGAAGTCGCTGGAAGGTTGGGCCGGCATATGACAGGCCCCACAGTTCTCCCGTGCCCGCATGCCGTAGTAGTTGCTTCGCGCCCCATGTCCCGAGACGCCGCTGAGGTCGAACGAATCGAAATGGTTCTGTCCGCGCAGGAATTCCTTGTAGCCTGTCAGTTCTCCCGGCAAGTGGACCTTGTGGCAAGTCGCGCAGAATTCCGATGTCTGATGATGGGGCTTGAGAAATGTCTGCTTGTGCAGCGCGGGACGGGCCTTAATTAGTTGCTCGCTCAAGCCGCGGAGCACCGGAGAATCGCTGAAGGCAAACGGGTAATGCAGCGGTTCCTCGATCGTGTACTCGGCATTGCCCCGCGTCCCATGGATGTGGGTGATGGCATGACAGACAGTGCAGGTGATCCCGGCATGAGCGGTGGGATCGCGAACGTCGTCGAAGTCGGGACGATCGAAAGCACCGCTGAAGAAGGGAACCGGGTCGTGACAGCCGGCGCACCAGCGCGAGGCCTGGACCGTGCCGTCCCGCTTGAGCGCATGGGCCCGGGTTTCGCGCACGCTGGCGAGGTACATCGGATTATTGAAACTGCTGAAATGATGCGCGCTATGAAACCATCCGGCATAGGCGTCGCGATGGCACTTCTGGCAGTACTCGTCGGTCGCCAGCGATTTCGCCGGGATGAACTTTCCCGTAGCAGTTCGAGCCAGCGAGCGTTGGAAGTAGGCTTCGCCACTCGTCGGCCCAGGTTGATCGGGGTCGCGCGGGTCCCAGGCGTGCAGACCCGCTCCACCGGCGCTCGCCAGCGCCAGCAGGCCGCCATAAGCGAGCCCCGTCCGCCAACGGATGCGCGGGCCCACCAGCCGATGGAGCCCGTACAACCAGATCGCCGCCAGCGGTGCGGTCACGTGCAACCAGTAAACCAATGATCGCGCGAGCGGTTCCTTGAGTTCGACGCCTCCAGCGCGAATGAGCAGAATACCCGTCAACAGTACCACGCATCCCGCCGCGAAGAGGGCGTAGCCCACCCGAACCGCCCGTCGATTGCGCGAAGTGCGCCCGCGAATCAAGTGAGGTATCGCGAAGACCAGAAACGGAATGACCAGCAGCAGGCCCAGCGCCGTATGGAGCAGAAACATCCATAGGGAAAAGTAGGTCTCGTAGATCAACCCGCCGCCCCACTGCCGACTGTACCACTCCAGCGCGGTCACGCTCGCGAGATAGGCTGAATTCAGACCCAGCACGGCCGCGACGACGAACAGCAGGTTCAGCCACAGGCGCAGCCGCGGGGTCACGGTTTCGGCCCTTCCCCGTGGAGCGTCAGCATCGGGACGGCGGCTGACTGGCAACTCAGTCATTCATCACTCAATCCGCAAGTCATGTCGACCTCCATGGCAAGTTGGATTGCATCGCGGGAAGTCTTCTTGCTGTCTGGACGTCCAAGAAGGTGTTCCGGGGTCGGAAGCCGGAGGCGGATGGCTCGGCCGAGTACTTACCTGAGTCGGGATTCGAGGCCGTTGCAAAGCCTCAGACCCAGTCAGCCGTGCCTTTCGGACTGCCGCTTAGGAGCCTCGTCACAATAACTTGATCAAGTTATTGAGTTAAACTACAAGGCGGTATGCATGATGCCCAGGTGATTCAAGGGATTGAATTTCGTTACGCGGCGCTGGCATCGCGACTGGATGAACGGTTGCGGCGGCA
>JANRLN010000671.1:0-6061 GCA_033762515.1 Planctomycetaceae bacterium | reverse complement strand
CGAGACCCCCGGCATTTATTTCGAGCGTGCAGTCGCCGACGTCATCGTCGTCCACGAAGGGGACCGCTGGCCCGAGGAAGAACGTCTAAAGGGAGACTATTTCGGCGGCTACTCAGACTATCCCCCCTGGACGCGGTCGGTTCTGCTCCATTCGCAAAAGGACTTCGACCCGGCGTCACTCGATATGGCCCGCAAGTATGCCCGCTGGTTCTACATCACCGAACGGCCTTATCGTGCGAACGACCCGACCGCGGCCAACCCATGGGATGCGCTGTCGACTCACCTCGAAGCCGTCTGCGAAGCCCTGGCGAATCATCGATAGTCAGCGAACACAACCGAGAGCAGCGTCGCACGCCGCAACCGCCTGGAGGGCTCATGAACATACAGCCATGGAGTCGAATTGCCGCGTTAACACTGGTCCTCGGGCTCACCAGTGTGATGGCTGAAGCGCAGTCTTCGAAGCCGGAGAAAGCTGTCTCGAAGGCCGACGACGCGGATTCGCTCCGCCGACGTCTGGAAGCCTTGGAAGCGGAACTGGCGGCGGCCAGGAGAGAACTCAAATCCAGTCCGGCGGCACGGTTTCAGATGTTGAAGGCCGGAGAACGCGTCGTGATCCTCGACACCGAGACCGGCAAGACGCAGATCATCGACCCCGAGCCTCAGACTGCGTTGCAGAAAGTCGACGTCGGCAAGGCCTGGGTGGTTGTGACAGTGCTGGGAAACGCCTCGCTTCGCCACCGCCCGCCGCCCCCGCCATTGCCGGAAAACTGACGCGGGACCGTTGTAGGCCCGGCTCAGGTCAGCGCCATTTCGCTCCGAATCGCGGTCCAGCGCTCCGTTCGATGAACATGAATGGCGGCTCGATGAACATGAATGGCGGCATCCTCGTCGGTGCTCCGACTCGCCGCGGTCAAGGCGGAAACGCGTGACTTCACATCCGACATCGAAGGAACGCACCAGGTTCGCTCGGACCGCAGATTGTATTGCGATGCTGACTGGGGAGGACTAGACTGATTTCTGAGGACGACACGGGTGATATCTGACATGAACGAGGGGGCCATTCGGGCTCGTGCAGTATGAGCGATCGCCTGGGGGCCTTGTCTTGGTCGTTCCCGTGCGGACGGTTGTTTCTGACGCAGATACGCGTCAGTCCGCTGCTCGTTCTGGCCGTAATTGTCTTAATGTTCCGCCTGGGTTGGCAAGTTGGGGCGGTGGTTTCAGGCATCCTCTTTCTCTCCATCCTGCTTCACGAATTCGGTCACGTCTTCGCGGCGCGACTGACTGGCGGAATGGCGGACGAAATTCTCATTTGGCCGCTCGGTGGATTGGCCGCTGTGCAGCCGGGCCCCCACCCCTGGGCGGCACTGCAGACCATCGCTGCGGGCCCTCTGGTGAATTTGACGCTGGCGTTGCTCTTCTTTCCCGGATTCTATGCCCCGGACGAGCTTTGGGGTGTGTTGAATCCCGCCGAAGCCCCCGTCGGGGAACTGCATGCCGAGACCTGGGGCCGCGAATGCCTGCTGCTGATCTTTTTCGTCAATTGGTTGCTGCTGTTACTGAATCTGCTGCCCGTCTTTCCCCTCGATGGCGGCCAGATGGTCTCGGCAATCCTGTCGTCGCGGATGCCCAATGAGGCGGCTTTCCGCTTGACGGCGAACGTCGGCATGGGGGCGTCAATTCTGTTGATGGTCGTAGGACTCGCGGGGGATTGGTCGTGGGTGCTGGCGATCGGTTCGCTCACGTTGGTCATGAACGTACTCCTTTCCGTTCAACTGCAAACCGGCGACAGCTACGACGACTCGTTCATGGGTTATGACTTCTCCCAGGGGTACACCAGTCTGGAACGGTCAGGGTCGGGGAGGTCGCGCGAACCGCGGCCGTCGTGGCTGGAAAGCTGGAAGGCCCGCCGCCGCGAGCGTCAGCAGCAGCGCGAATTGGAGCGCCGCGAGGACTTGGAACGTCAGCTCGACGAGCTCCTGGCCAAAGTTCATGAACACGGCCTCGAATCGCTCACCGCATCCGAAAAGCGCCTCTTGCGCCGGGCGTCTGACGAATTGCGGCATCGCTCGCGCCCGCAGGAGCCGTAACGCGAGGTTGGCGATCACCTCAGGTTCCGCTGCGAGGACCGCCCGTCGCAGCAGAGGTTCGACCAGCCGACTCTGCGATTCGCGCGGAAAGCCGAATCAGCATCGTCAATTCATGGAACTGACGAGCACTCTTGCGGCGCAGCCGGCATGAAGTCCCCTGGGCCTGTCACCACGCCGCGGCCCCAATCGAAGCCGCAGGAAATGCCGTCGTTGAGCGGTCATCGGCGAATTCCGCCGAGTCGCACCATCGGTCGCATCGAGTCGTCGCACCGAGATTGAGAAATCGGGGGGACTGCCGAAACATTGCGGCTCAAGGGGGTGTTTGAGTTTGCCGATAGTAGCGATTGGATCGACTGCGCAGACTTTGTGTCTGCAGCCGTTCCGTCGAAGAATTCCTTGAGGCAAGCAGGGATCGCATGGCCGCTCACATCCACCTGCCGCACACGCAGCGACGGTTTCGGTCTTTGTCGGAGTGGTTCCGTCGGCGCTGCCGGGCGCTCCCCTTAGTTCTTGTCGCTTCGATGATGAGCGGCCCCGCGCTGCCGAATGCCCTGCAGGCCGCCCCGCCGCGTTTCCAGTCGAAGGACGCCAATCCAAAACCGACTCAGGAAGATCGCGACGCTGTGATCGAAGAGCCGCCGATCAGGCTCAATTATCCCTTGCCGAAGAACTGGGATCAGATTCTGCGCGATGTCGCCGAGCAGTCTGGTTCGACGCTGGTGGCCGATCGCGTGCCCCGCGGCACGTTCAGCCGTCGCGACAAAAACGAATACACCCGCGAAGAAGCGCTGCGGATCATCAACAAGGAAATCGAAAAGCTCGGGTTCCGCGCGATTGAAAAGGGGCAGTACATCGTCGTTCTCGATCTGCCGTCGCAGCGCCCCCGTTATGAACGACCCACCGTTTCCAAGCCAGGTGCACTTCCCGCTCCTGCGGCTGGGCCGACGCAGGCCTCGGCTCCCCAACGACAATTCCAGCGCGTGACGCCGGTTCAACAGGCTGCAAATCCGGCGGCGCCGACGCGAACCAGTTCCGGAATTCAGCAGGCCGGATTCGAAGAAGATGCGTCTGACATCGGACCTCGTTCGTCTGCCGAGGATTTGCTGCTCGACAAGACCGCGCGCCCCGGTAGCGATGAGCCTGCCACCGTCGTCGTCTTCCGCGCCAGGAATCAACGGGCGGCGACCCTCGCCAAGCACGTCTTCCGCGGTTTCCGCGATCGGGCGGAACTTCTCGACGCCGGCCGCAACGGACTTCCCGCCTTCCGTGTGCGGCCAGTCGTGACCGAACCTAAGTCGACCGGAGTGCAGTTTGCCGTCGCGATCGATGAGGCCAAGGAGGAACTCCTCGTTGACGCCCGTCCGGCTGAAGCCGAGGCAATGCTCAAACTGTTGCGGCTGCTCGATGTCCCGCAACTCGACGCGGAACCGATTCAACTCGTCTCGACGACACGGACCGCCTGCCAGGTAGCGCTGCAGTTCGATGAGCAGGCGGCTCAGATTCAGCGGGCCCGCGCCGCGCTGCCCGTGGCGCAAGCGGCGCCGATCACCGAGCCTGATCCGTTCGCCCAGGCCGAGGCCCCCGCCGAGAAGCCTGGCCCGGAAACCCCCGAAGTGCAGAAAGCGCTGCCGGGGCCGCTCGGCGACCGCATCGGCAATCTCAAAGGGGAAGTCAACATCGAGTCGGTTCCCGACCTCGGCGTCTTGATTCTTCGCGGCAATGCTGCTGACGTCGAGCAAGTCATGCAGGTGATTCGCGAGTTGGAAAAACTCAGCGAACAGACGGCCCCGCAACTGGAACTGCTGTTTCTCAAGAATGTCAATTCCGAAGCCCTCGCGGAATTGTTGACGACGGTTTACGAGAGCCTGACGAAGTTCCCCGGCAAGGCGACGCAACCGCGGCAGAGCGTGGCGATTCTTCCGGTCTCGAAGCCCAATGCCATTCTCATCGTCGCCCCGCTGGCCGATGTCGAAGGGATCAAGACCCTGGCCGATGAACTCGACAAGCCGGTCGATCCAGAGACCGAATTCCAGGTCTTCCACCTGCAAACGGCGGTCGCCACGCAGGTGGAATCGATGCTGACGGAGTTCTACACCGAACGCAAAGGGCTCGGCGCCCGAGTGATCGTCCGCTCCGACGTGCGGACCAACAGTGTGATCGTCTCCGCCCGGCCGAACGACCTCGACGAAGTGGCGACGCTGATTCGCCGGATCGATCAGGCCGAAGAAGTGGCTTCCAGCCAGCTGAAGGTCTTCCCCCTGCAGAACGCCGTCGCGACCGAACTCGCCGCGGTGATCAACGTGGCGATTCAGAGCGTGTTGTCGCCGCCGTCAACGCAAGGCGCCTCCTCGGTCTTTGGGACGGGGGGAGGCGGGGGAGGAGCTCAGGTCTCGGAAGACTTCCGCGACGTCCGCTCGTCGGTGCTGCAGTTCTTGGCCGTGGATTCTGACGGCGAACGGAAGCTCAAGTCTGGGATTCTGGCCGACATCCGCATCACTCCCGATCCGCGCATGAACGCTCTGCTGGTCTCCGCACCGGAAGCCAGCCTGGCGCTCATCGGCGAGCTAATCAAGGCCCTCGACAAGCCGACCAGCCAGGTGGCGGAGATCAAGGTCTTCACGCTGGCCAATGCCGATTCGCAACTGATGGTTCAGCAACTGCAGGCACTGTTCAACGTCAGCGCCACCGGTCAAGGGGGCCAGCAACGCCAGCAAACCGGGATTCAGGTCGCCGGTGCGGAAGACGCCAGCAGCGGCTTGATTCCCCTGCGATTCTCGGTCGATACGCGCACCAACAGCGTCATTGCCATCGGCGGCGCCGATGCCCTACGCGTCGTGGAGGCGATCATGCTCCGGCTGGATGAAAGCGACGTTCGCGAACGTCGCAACACCATCTACCGCTTGAAGAACAGCCCCTCGGACGGCATCGCCCAGGCGATCACGAACTTCTTTACGTCGCAAAGCGATCTCGCGTCGAACGATCCCAACCTGT
The DNA here is from genome assembly GCA_033762515.1 of Planctomycetaceae bacterium. GTDB lineage: Bacteria > Planctomycetota > Planctomycetia > Planctomycetales > Planctomycetaceae > DSVQ01. The sequence goes on along the minus strand of JANRLN010000671.1, from coordinate 983 downwards.
TCAGCACTGTGGAACAGCTGGAGCGGGAAGTGATCGTGGTCTCGGAACCCGTCAGCAACAGTTTGCTGATCTCGGCCACGCCGCGTTACAACGATGAGATTCTGCGGCTCATTGAAAAGCTCGACGCGGCCCCGCAGCAGGTGATTATCCAGGCGCTGCTGGTTGAAGTCGAACTCAACGATACGGACGAATTCGGTATCGAATTGGGATTCCAGGACTCGATTCTTTTCAATCGCAGTATTATTGATGCCGCAAACACGTTTACGACGCAAACGACTACCACACAGAACAACACGACCGTTACTCAGACGAACATCGTGTCTCAGGCAGCATCACCAGGATTTCTGTTTGGCAATCCAACGACTCCCCTCGGAAACAACGTAGGAGCCCCAGGTTCCAGCAAAGTTGGAACGCAGGGACTTAGCAACTTTTCCGTGGGGCGTACGAACGGAGACCTCGGGTTTGGAGGACTCGTACTCTCCGCGAGTTCTGAGTCGGTCAGTTTTCTGTTGAGGGCACTTAATGAGAATCGACAAGTCCGCGTGCTGAGCCGACCCGAAATTCGGACGCTCGATAACCAGCAGGCGCAGATTCAACAGGGACAGAATGTTCCGGTGGTGAACGGAGTGACGCTCCTCAACAATATCGCCAATCCCACAATCGAGCGCGACGACGCAGGGGTGATTCTGACCGTGACACCTCGAATTAGCCCCGATGGCAATGTCGTCATGCAACTCACGGCGGAAAAGAGTCAGTACAACTTGAACAGCGGAGTACCGGTCTTCACGGACGTGAATACTGGCAATACTGTCACGGCGCCTGTTAAAGACATCAGCACGGCGGTGACGACGATCAGCGTTCCCAGCGGCCAGACGGTGGTCTTGGGGGGATTGATCACTTCGCGAACGGACGAAGTCCACCGCAAGGTGCCGTGGTTGGGCGATATCCCCGTCTTGGGCTACGCCTTCCGCTACGACTTCCTG
>JANRLN010000670.1:0-13303 GCA_033762515.1 Planctomycetaceae bacterium | reverse complement strand
CCCCCGAGGCCGGTGTTCGCCCCGCCGTACGGTTCAATCGCCGAGGGATGATTGTGCGTTTCCACCTTGAAACAGGCGTGATAATCGTCGGTGAATTTCACGACGCCGGCGTTGTCCTGGAAGACGCTGACGCACCAGTCGTCAGCGCCCAGTGACTGGCGGATTTCCTGTGTGGCGGCGAAGACGGTCTCTTTAAGCATGTTTTCAAACGTGCGTTCGCCGTGTTCGTCTCGATAGCGGATGCGGCCTTTCAGCGTCTTATGCGAGCAATGTTCGCTCCAGGTTTGGGCGACCGTTTCGAGTTCGATGTCCGTGGGGTCGCGTCCGACTTCAACGAAGTGCCCGCGGATCGTCTGCATCTCGGCGAGGCTGAGGTAGAGCTGCCCCTTCTTGCTCAGCGTCATCAAGGCTGCGTCGTCCATCCCGCGGATGGCGACGGTTGCGAGGGCGAAGTCGTAGGTGCGCCCCACGTCGAGCGAAGCGAGATGCAATCGCCCAATAACAACCCGTTCAATGGCGTCATTGGCCAACAACTTCTGCGCGACCCGACGAATATCGTTCTCTGCTGCCGAGTCTGCAAACTCGTACGACCGCGTCGTGGCGACCGACGTCACCGGAAAACCGAGATCGATCAAGGTCTTCAACGTGCTCTGGGCGACGTTGTCGGTGACGCCGGGTTTGAACAGGACATGGGCCTGCTGACGTCCCGCGCCGCTCGGATCGGCGACATCGACCCGGCGAACGCTGAACTCTTCGACGAGCGTGTCGACCAGCAGACCGGACGCCGCACGGGAAGTTGTGGCTTCATCCAGGTCCCCCTGCAACAGAAACGACCGCGCGGCACGCACTTCATGGATTGTGCCCGCGCCCAGTTCCTGCGCCGCCAAGGCAATTCGACGGCCTTCGCGATCCACTTCTCCGGCCTTCGGCCGAATTTCCACTGCCCACAACATCTGCTTCAGTGTCCCGATCAGTAAGTCCACAAGTTCCATCAGGGAGCTGCTGCTCCCCCTGCCGTCGTCGCCCGTGATTTGAAGGTCTCACCCGCGCTATTCGCCGGTGGTTCCCGCCTCCGCCAATTGGTCTCGAAGAGTCTTGCCCAGCACGAGCTGATCGCGGAGGGCTGCGGCATCTCCATTCGCGAGTGCGGCGGCGAACTGATCCAGTTGCCGTTGGACCGCGGCAATTCCCGCCAGCACTTCGTCGGCGTTCTCTCTCAGAATTCCTGTCCAGAGATCCGGGTCCCCGGCAGCGATGCGGGTGGTGTCACGAAAGCCGCTGCCCGTCCACGGCAAATCGGAGGGGGACAGCGCGCCGGCCACCGCCGCCGCCACGACGTGCGGCACGTGACTGGTGCGGGCCAGGGCGCGGTCATGTTCGGCCGGACTCAGCCGCCGCGTCAGCATTCCCACCCCCTGCCAGAAGCGTTCGACCCGGCTGACGGCTGCTTCCGCATGTTGCGGCAGCGGCGTAATGACGCAGGTTCGTCCTTGGAACAGATCCGCGTTGGCGTATTCGAAACCTTGTTTGTCTGATCCGGCAATCGGATGCGATCCCAGAAAGACCGGGGCCTGCAGACTCAAGTCGGACAGGCTTTCGCAGATGCTTTGCTTGGTGCTCCCGGCGTCGGTGATCAAGGCTGACGTCGACAGATGCGGCATCAGCGAGCGAACGTCATCGACGATTCGGGGAACGGGAGTGCACACCACCACGAGCGAGATCTCGCGGGGGGCGTCCGCCGGCGTAGTCACGAATCCGTCCAGCAGCCCCGCATCCACCGCCTGCTGCAACCGCTGCGCATTGCGGCCCAGACCGATCACCCGGCGGGCGATATGACGAGCACGCACCGCGGCCGCGAGGGATCCTCCAATGAGGCCCACCCCCGCGATCAACAGCGTCTCTTCCAGCGGTGACGACGGCGACAACGACATGGTCGCCGCATTGTAACGCTGCGCGGGAAACATCGCGAAGATGCTCCCGAGAAAGCTCCAGGGAACGCCATCCCTGGCGTTCCGGTGCGCCTTCAACCGAGCAACTGCGGAATCGGCGTTCCTTCGCACAGTTTCAACGGCCGCCCGATCGGGGTGATCATTTCCTTGGCGTACTCCACGCCCAGCGTCTGCAGAATCGTCGCGTAGAGATCGGGGACTTGGATGGGATTCTTGGGATCTTTCTTGATTCCCTGCGGATCGGTCTCGCCGATCACCACGCCCGACTTTAGACCCCCGCCGCCGACGAGACAAGAAAACCCGGTCGGCCAGTGGTCGCGTCCGTCGAGGGGATTAATGTTCGGCGTGCGTCCGAATTCGCCAATGACGAGGACGATCGTGGAATCGAGCAGATCCCGCTCGGCCAATTCCGTCAGCAATGTCGAGATCGCTGGGTCCATGATGCCGGCGCGCAATGTGTGTCCGGTGAAGTTGTCGGCATGAGTGTCGAAACCGTCTTGGGCGACCTCAATGCTGCGGACTCCTTGTTCGACGAGTCTTCGTGCAATCAGGCAACCCTTGCCAAAGCGAGTGTCGCCATACGCCGCTTTCACCGCTGCGGGTTCGTCTTTGAACGAAAACGCCTTCAGTTGCTCGGAGGTCATCATCCGCAGCGCAGCGTCAATGGTATGCTGGTGGAGCGTCGCATCGACGCGTTTCGTACGTCCCTGCCCGAACTTCTTTGACACCACGTCGAGCGAGTTCAACCGGGCTTGCTGGCGTTTCTCGTCAACATTGGGCGACAGGTTCTGGCCCGATTCGCCCGGCTCAAAAATCCGATAGGGATCGAAGCGGTCTCCCAGGTAGCCGCCGCGCGACAGGAAGGGCTGTTCTCCCAGCGACACGAATTGGGGGATTTCAATCTTTGAATCCGGCAACTCGTGCACCGCGATCGCACCAATTGATGGATGGACGGTGGTGGGGTCGGGACGATAACCGGTCTTCACGGCATAGGCGCCGCGCTCGTGGTCCCCCTCTTTTGAGACCAGGGAGCGGATGATCGACAGCCGATGGATCTGTTCGGCGAGCTTCGGAAAGTCGGCGGCAATCTGCACACCGGGAATCGAGGTGTCGATCGCCTTTGTGAGTCCGCCGATCTTTGTGCCCGGGTGCGGGTCCCAGGTTTCCAACTGGCTGGGGCCGCCCGCCAGCCAGAGCAGAATCAGTGATTTCTTGCGTGCCGGTCCCCGCTGCTCGGCGGCCCGCAATTCCAGCCCGGGGACCGTGAAGGACAGGCCCAATCCCGCAGCCATCCGGAGAAGATCGCGACGATGGAGTGTGTTCGTCATGGTGTCAGTGGTTCCAGCAGAACTCAGGGGAATTGAACAACACCCAGTACAGGTCTTCGATCACCTGGCTGCGATTGTCCCCCTGCTGATCCGTCAGCAGGGCGCGGAAATGAGCGAGCTCATCGGTGGTCGGTCGTCGGCTCAGGCAACAAAGATACGCCGTTTCGATGGCGGCATCGTCCGTGGGAGCCATCCCGGAGATGCGTCCGCTGGCCGAGAACGGGCTGGCTTCCGCCGTCTCGCGAGCAAAGCGACCGTTCAGACGCAGCAGCGCCTGCGGGATCGTTCCCGAGCGTTCTTCAAGTTCTCGTTCGCCGAGGTCGCCGTATTCCTTGACGAAGTCTTGTTCCCGGATGAATCGCAGGAATCGCGTGAAGAGATGCGAGTTCTGATCGATGGTCTTGATCGAAGACGATTGGCAGAGTGCGCCGATCATCTGCTCGGGCCGCAAACGCACCAGCGGAAACGCGGCCCAGGTCGCTTCGACATCGTCGATCCGTTCGCCCGAGTCGTACGCCGGATGCTCCGAAGACAGCTGGAAAGCCTGACTGGAGGCGATGAGGAAAATCAGCCGTTTCAGATCGCAATTGTGATTGCGAAAGTCGTGGCCAAGAACGCTCAGGATGTCGTGTGGATCTTCCACCGTCGGGGGATCGGGGAGGTCGTCGACCGGTTCGCTCCAGGCCCTTCCGAACAGCAGACCCCACGTACGGTTCACGATCGCCCGCTCAAACCGGCGATTGTCGGGATGAGTGACCCAGGCCGCCAGCCGTGCGCGGGGCGTCCCGTCCGCCGGCCACCATTCTTCCCCGAACGGCACCGCGGGGGCGACTTGCCGTTCCTCTTGCGTCATGCGATCGGTGACGCGGTACTCCTTCGTCGGATCGTCGCCCACACCGGTGGCGGTAATGCGTGCCTGACCGTAACAGGCCGCGAGACCCTCGAACTGCGCTTGCTTCCAATCGGCAAAGGGATGGTTGTGGCATTGCGCGCAGTCAATCCGCTGGCCCAGAAATGCCCGCACGGTTCGACCAGCCAGTTTGTTATAATCGAGGATGTCGTCGGCGAAAGCCTGTGTGATGAAATTCGTGGCGGGGACGCCGGTCCAGAGCCCATTATCAGCAATCATCTGGCGGACGAGCTGATCGAGCGGCGTGTTCTTGTGAATCTCATCCGCGAGCCAGTTGGTGAAGCGATCGCGACGGAAGATGATGAACTGCCCCCCTTCCGCTCCCACGAATCCGCGTGCGAGTCGCACCGAGAAGTAGTCGGCGAACCGCCGATCGTTGAGCATCTGGATGGTCCACCGCTCCAGCCGATCTGGGGCCGTGTCACCTTCAAATCGTCGGATTTCTTCGAGCGAAGGAACTCCGCCATGCAGGGCCAGCGACAACCGCCGCAAGACCTGCAGTTCGTCGGCGGGCCTGGCGGGAACGACGTTGCGATCGCTCCAGATTCTGGCCAGAACCTCGTTGACGCGAGCGGCAACGTCGTGAACTTCTGCTAACTTCGACTCGGGGGGAGCCGGAGGGACCGGGTGGACCGGGCTGCGTGCGGCGGCCGACACCAGCGCCAAGACCGCCGCGGCGACGCTCAGCGGCAACACAAACTGGAACGGGCGGCGTGACGGCATCGCAAGTCCAATCCAGCCAGGAAGATAGTCAATGCGCGGCAGCTCGTGTTGTCCGAGCCCCCGCGGTTCTCCGGAAGGGGTTTCCTCCACGTTACCCGATATTGATGGCTACGGTTTCATCTCACGCAGATTCCTGAGGGGCCGCAACCCCCGGCAGCGCCGGACGCCGTCGCGACAACCAGACGGAGGGGGCGCACGACCACGCCAGGCAGAGTCCCGCAGCCATCAGCAAGGCTCCGCCCATGGCGTCGAGATCGAGTCGCGTGCGTCCGGAGAGCGTCTGCCAGAGGGCATACGCCAACGCGAAGCCATGAGCGGCGACGAGCCAACCCATGCGTCTTACCAGGTCGGCGGCTTTCACCGAGCGCCAAATCCAGCCCGCAATCGGAAGGGTCTGAATTGCGTGCAGGCAGATTCCGTGAGGAAACTTCAAAACACCGGCGGTTCCGTAGATCTCCGGCGAGCGTCCCATTGCATGGAGCCGCCAACCCCAGGCGGAGATGGCGTAGCCGATCACGCATGAGACCACGAGGCCGACCAGACCTGCGCGAATGGCCAGTCGCTGCTCGGGATCGACCTCCAGCCCGCCCCAGGAACGCACCGTCAGCCAGACAACGATCAGCGTCGCGGCGCTGATCCACACCAGCATCAACTGTTCAATGATGGTGTCGAACGTCGTCGAGTGATTGAAATGCGATGGAGCGCCGCGCCACGTCTGGAGCGTAATGGCCGCGACTTCCAACAGCAGCGACCAGCCCAAGATCTGCGTCAGCCAGTGATCGCCCCGCGTCGGAGCGAGGTGTCTCCAGACCCACGCGAGAGAGGCGGCGGTCACCCCGGTGGAGAGTCCGAAGAGAATGGGCTTCCGCCACGACAGCGGTCCGTCCCACTCCGTTCCAGAGGCGATGAAGATCACAGCATGGACGACCCCGCTGGCAGACATCAGCACCGCGACGATCCACAAGAATGTCGCTCTTCGTGAGGGAGTCCGCATGTTGTCGCCGGAAGGTGAAGTCATTCGAGTATCTTAGCTCGTCCGCCTCGCAGTGCCGCAGCACGCAGAGGAACGACCGACAAATTACTCGACCTCGTCGATGCGGACCCACCTTCGCTCCCGATGACTCGCCAGAATTGCCTCGCAGAGCAGGATCTCCCGATGGCCGTCTTCAAACGTCGGAAACGGGCGCGGCGCCGCGAAACTGCCGCGGGAAAGGTAACCGTAATACGCGAGAAACAATTGCTTGAACGTATCGGGGAAACCTTCGTTGTGTCCGCCGGGATAACTGCTGACGGCGGCGGCGGCCGGTTGCATCAATCCCGGATCGCGAAGAAACAGGGAATTCGCGGCGTCGCGTCGGCCGATCCAGAGTTCGTTGGGGCGTTCGCTGTCCCAGGCGAGCGCTTCCTGCTGCCCGGCGATTTCATAACGCAGGCAATTCTTGCGACCAGCGGTCACCTGCGAGACCGATACTGCGCCGCGCGTTCCTCCCGCAAACTCCAGCAGGATCGTGCCGTAATCTTCCGTTCCAATAGGAACCGATTGCGTGACGGCGGGTGACGCCGAGGTTGTGAACGTTTCTCGCCCGCCGATTGGGGCCTGCCGGACCGGGTGAACGGTCAACAGGTCGGCGCAAACCGCGACGACCGGGCGATCCAGGACGAACTGAATCAAGTCGAGCCAGTGGGTGCCGATGTCGGCGATCGCCCGCAATGAGCCCCCTTCGTCCGCCAGCACGCGCCAATTGAAGTCGGTGTCATAGAGCAGCCAGTCTTGGACGTAAGCCCCGGTGACGTGGAAGATCGGTCCCGTCAGTTGCTGCCGGACTCGTTCGCGGGCCTCATGGCACAGAGGATAGAAACGAACATTGTAGTTCACGCCGCAGACGCGATCACTGGCTGCGGCGCGCGCGACCAGATCCGCCGATTCTCGCGCGTTCATCGCCAATGGCTTCTCGCAGAGAACATGTTTTTTGGCCTCCAGCGCGGCGATCACTTCGGCGTGATGATGCCGATTGGGCGTCGTGAGGTGCACCACATCGATGTCGGCGTCCTGCAGGAGTTCCGAGTAGGAGCCGTAAGCGCGGGGAATCCCCATCCGTCCCGCAGCGGCTTCCGACTTCGCGAGGGAAGAGCCGAGAACCCCGAGAACGTCCACGCCCGCCCGGCGGAGACCTTCGACATGCACGGGTCCGATGAAGCCGGTCCCGACAACAGCGGCACGCCATGTTTTCACGATACGGTTTCCTGCGGGTCTTCTGGATGTCCGATGGCGTCGGCGTACCGGAATGTCCGCGAAACCGCAAGGGTGGATGGGAATTGCCGTCTTAAGACACCGGAGCGTAGGCGCGCCGGAGCAGAGTCTCGCGCAGACGCAGGTAGGTCGCACCGCCGGCGGACTTGGCCAGCTTTTTCGCCGACCAGAGGAACGACTGTCGTCGTCGTGACCAGGGGGATTCCAGCAGCGCTGCGGCCTGGAGCGCGGTCATCCCGCGATAGATCGTGTAGCGCCCTTGAATGTCACATTGATCAGCCCGGTGGATCGTGGTCGTCGGTTCGGAATTGAACAGCGTCCGCAGCCCCGCCTCCGCGGCAATTCGTCCCACGGCGTCGGAATAGGCTCCTCCCGGAACCGAACCGGCCGTCACGGCGGTGCCGAGGATGTCTTCCAACGCCCGTCGACTGTCGCGCCATTCGGCCGACTGTTGCTCGAACGGCACTCGGGAAAACGGGTGAGGATGGCTGCAGGTGTGCGTCCCGATCACATGCCCGCGTTGATGCAGATCGAGAATCTGCGTCCGCGATACGAACCCCGGCGTCCCGATGCGATCGGTGGTGATGAAAAACCAGCCTTTCCAATTCCGGGAGTCAAGGGCATCAGCGATGCAGGTCGCTGCGGAGACTCCCCCGTCATCAAACGTCAGTTGCCAGGTCGGGTCAGCGGCCGTCACCGTCGGCGCGGAGGAGGCAGCCTGGTCAAGATGGGCCAAATGACTCTGAAACTCGCTCAGCGTCAGCTTGTACCGCGCCGCCCCGGCACCGACGAATCCGCTGGAATCTTCGCGACCGGCTCGAACGACATCGTGATAGAGCAGGGTGATCGGCATGGCGGGGCGACTCGTAAGGGTTGGTGGGATGCGGTTCTGGTCAAGGAAATTCAAAAGTCGAAGCACGAGATCCGAAAGAAATCTCAATCATAAAAAATGAAAATGTGCTTGATCGGCGGGGCTATTTGAGATTTGAGATTTTGAAATTCTTTCGGCTTTCGAGTTTCTCAATCCAGCCGGTTGACATCATTCAACGAACGCAACCGTCGCTGCTTTGTGCCGCGCCTTCGGCACGTCCACGTTTCCCCGCCGCCGTGTTGCCTCCCTCCGGCGGTACGCGAGGTATTTCGTCAGCCAGGGTTGGCCCCATTCGCGGGATGTGGTTGCTTGGTGTTCCAGCGGCGCGGCAGTGCCTCGGGCGATTTCCAGGAGCTTTTGCTGCAGCGCGGGAAGATTGGCGAAGGCGGCTTTGTGCTGAATGACGTGGTGTGATTCGGTGAGCGGATCGAAATCGTAGCGGTAGTAGCCATAGATCGGGCCGGTATCGATCCCACGATCGATCTTGAGGAGCGTCAGCCCGACGTGAGCGAGGTCGTCTTCCGCCAACGCCCAGAAACAGCCGTGAGCGTTGCGATATTGTGGACAGATCCCCGGGTGCATCACGAACGTGCCGCGGGTGGGGATCGAGAAAATCTTCTCTTTCAGCAGCGTCTTGCAGCGGGCGATCACCAACGTCGGCCGCGCGCTCTTCAAGAACGATTCGACTTCGGGCGTATTCGGGCTGTGCGTTGTGAGGATGGGCGTCTGGGCGGGAATGGGGGCGAATTGATCGGCCAGACGCTGCAATTCGGCGATTTCCCACGCAGCGTCGCGGCCATTCAAGAATGCTTTGGCATAGAACCGGAAGGCGAGGACATCGAGAAACCGCAACGGCCCCACGCGACGGATCTCGCGGCGGACCCGTTGCCACATCCGCTGGCCCCGTTCCCGCAGTTCGACGATCCCGGCGAGGTCGCCGAACGACGCCAGCCAGCGCGCCAGCCCCTCCCGATTCAAAGGATCGTCCCCGTGACAAATCAACACAATCCGCGGCCGCGCCGCCGATCGTGGCATTTCGTCAACATCGGCAGAGGCTGTGTGGCAGTCGGGCAGCATGCGTCTCGTCCTGGTCCCCCGGCTGCAACGCCAGGTCGCAGTCGCCAACTTCTGCCAGCGTGGGGACTTGTGTCACCACCGCCATGCGAAATCGTTCGGGGGAGAAGGCACGAAACGCAAGTCGGGTGCCGGAGTCGCGTCGAAGATGGTTAACAGGGGTGCCACGGCTCTGTGAGCCGTGCGGGCGCTCCAAAACGCTAGGGCAAATGCCCGGCTCGCAGAGCCGTGGCACACGACGCACTGCGCCGGCGTTAGACCAGCGCGTCGCCTTCGACGAGGCGGGTGGCTTCGACATCGCCGGCGCAAACACCCGTGCGGGGATCGAACCGCAATTCGCGGCCGACGCGATAGGCGATGTTCCCCAGGTGACACAGCCCCGTCGACACAATCGCCGCCGACAATGGGCAGCTCGGCGTCTGGCGAGTGCGGACCGAGGTCACGAAGTTCTGCAGATGTTCCCGATCGAGATCCGACCCGGAGCAGGAGCCCCCGGCGGCGTCGCCGTCATAGACTTTCCAGCCGCCGCGATCGATCACCAGCACGCCGCGCGTCCCGTAGAACGCAACGGCGGAACTCCGGCCTTCCGGGGCGTGGCCCGACCACAGACGGTGTTCCCATTGAATCGTGCGTTCGCCGTAGCCGTACTGCACGAGCAGCGTATCGGGGGTCTCGGTGGCGTCGTCAAAGGCGTATTTGCCCCCGAGCGCCGTTACGCGCTCCGGCCAGCCCACGTTCAATCCCCAACGGGCGACGTCGAGGAGATGCGCCCCCCAGTGCGTCAGTTCGCCGCCGCCGTAGTCCCAGAACCAGCGCCAGTTGAAGTGGCTCCGATTCGGATTGAAGGGTCGCGGCACCGCCGGTCCCAGCCATGCCGCGTAATCGAGATCGTCGGGGGCCTCAGCGTCTTGTTTCCGCGGGATCGGTTTGCGGCGATGGACCACCCATGCTTTGGCCAACTTTACGCTGCCGAGGCGACCGGTCTGCAGGTAATTGATGGCGTCGAGATAGGGTTTGCCGCTCCGCTCCTGGACGCCGCATTGGACGATCCGCTGCGACCGCGTCGCCGCTGCCAGAAGTTCGGCCCCTTCCGCGATCGTCGCCGTCGCCGGTGTTTCCAGATAGACGTCTTTCCCCGCCTCGACGGCCCGCCGGGCCATCTCCGCGTGCCAGTGATCCGGAGTCGCGATCACCACGGCGTCGAGTTCGCGATCGTCGAGCACCCGGCGATAGTCGGATTCCCCGCGCGGGGCGCTGCCGGCGAGATGCTGCAAGTGCCCTTGGGCTGACGCCAGCACGCCGCTGTCGACATCGCACAGGACGCGGATGTCGACATCTGCGAGGGCCGCCAGTTCGGCCGCCAGCGCCTTGCCGCGGTTCCGCACGCCGATCACGCCGACGCACAGTCGATCGGCCGCCGCCAGTGCCGGCACAGCGGTCCCCAGCGTCATCACCCCGGCCGCGACCCCCGCCGCCTGACGCGCACTGCGACCAAGAAACTGCCGTCGGCTGACTTCACACAAGGGCAACGGTTCAGGCGGAGGAGTCAAGACGCTGGCTCCGACAGGCACACGGCGGGATGGAGACACCGGGAGATTATGCGGCACTGACAGGCCATTGACCAGCCGGATTTCCTGCCGCGGTCAATCCGGAATCGCCGCCTCGACCAGCAGCGTCAACTGCGCCAGCGATTCCTGCCAGCCGAGGGAGCAGGCTTCCGGGGGAATCACGTCCGGGATCCCCTCCTGTACGATGTTCAACTCCGTCCCGCACGAGACCGGTTTGAGCGAAATCGTCGTCCGCATCTCGCCGGGGAGTCCCGAGTCGTCGAATTTGTCCGTGTGGACGATCCGTTCGTTGGGGACCAGTTCCAGATACTCGCCCCCGAACGAGTGGCTGCTTCCCGTGCTGAAGTTCGTAAACGACATCTTGTAGCCACCCCCGACCCGGGGATCGATGTGGTGCACCTTTCCGGTGAACCCGTGCGGCGGCAGCCATTTGGCCATCGCGTCGGCATCGAGAAACGCCCGATAGACTCGCTCCGGGGTGGCCCGCAGGACGCGCTGAAACCGGACACTGTTCGGCATGGGGAATTCCTTGGATGAGTTATTGGGGGACGATTCCCTGGTGGTGACCGATGCACGCCCCCCACCGTAGCCAGATTCCCCCGAATTTGAATCCCGACGCGAAGCCCGAATTCCGCCAATTTCGACGATATGTGTCGCACACGTGGCGGATCCATCCGCGCGGCGCCCGAGCATGGTACTTGATGCATCCTCTGCGTTCAGGAACCCGCCCCTCACTACACCGACGACGCCGTGAGCCAGGCTGGCGTCGTCCGACCGATCGCAGTACGGTGCGTATTGACATTCGACCAAGCGCTCCGGGTCGGTCCTCGCGGTCTCGCGGAGACACGGCGGGCTGACGGCAACCGCCGTCGAATGGACACGTTTCCTTCGCTCATCGACCAGGAGACCGAAGCCCATGGCGGGTCGAGGTCAGGACGCTCACTCTCTGCAATCCCTGCTCCCCGCGTCCCCGATCGATCGTGTGACGCTGCCTTTCCGGCGGTTTCTCGCCATCGAATCGAGCAGCGGCCTATTGCTCGCCGTCTGCACGTTCGCGGCCCTGGTGCTGGCCAATTCCCCCTGGCGTGCGGAGTTCGCCGCTCTCTGGGAGTGGCCCTGCCGCGTGGGGATAGGCGCGTGGGTTCTGGAAAAAGACCTGCTGCACGTGATCAACGATGGCCTGATGACAGTCTTCTTTTTCGTCATCGGACTGGAGATCAAGCGGGAGCTCGTGGCGGGCGAACTCCGCGACGTGCGTCAAGCGGTGCTGCCGATCATGGCCGCGATCGGTGGGATGGTGGTCCCCGCGCTGGTCTACGTCGGTTTGCGGGACGTGCTCGGCGTCAGCGACGACGCCCGGCGGGGCTGGGCGATTCCGATGGCTACCGACATCGCGTTCGTCGTGGGACTGCTGGCCCTCTTCGGTCGGCGCGTCCCCTCCAGTCTTCGCATCTTTCTGCTGACGCTGGCGATCGTGGATGACCTCGGCGCCATTCTGATCATCGCGTTCGTCTTTACCGAATCGTTGAACCTCGCGGCCCTGGCGGTCGGCGTCGGCGCGGCGCTGCTGACCTGGCTGCTGAATCGCCTTGGCGTGCGCAACGTCGGCGTGTACACCCTCGTCGGCGGCGTGGCCTGGATTGGGGTGCTGAAGGCGGGCATCCATCCCACCGTGGCCGGCGTGGTGCTCGGACTGATGACTCCCGCGCGGTCGTGGATTCCCATGTCGGCCCTCGCCGAAATCCTCGACAAAATCCAGAACCGCCTCGACTCTCTCCCGCAAGCTGCCGAAATTTCCCCCAAGCTCATCCGCCAAGCGCGGTTCGCCATTCGCGAAAGCGTTTCGCCGCTCGAACGACTGGAGCATCTGCTGCATCCGTGGGTGGCGTTCGTCATCATGCCCGTCTTCGCCCTCGCCAATGCCGGCGTCGAGATTCGGCTGTCGGCGCTCGCCGAACCGGTGGCCCTGGCCATCGCCGCCGGACTGGCACTGGGCAAGCCCGTAGGGATCTTGCTGTTCTGCGGCGCCGCGGTGCTGCTGCGAATCGCCCGGCTCCCCGCCGACGTCCCCTGGAGCGTACTCGCCGGAGGTGCGGTCCTGTCAGGCATCGGTTTCACAATGTCACTCTTCCACGCCGGCCTGGCGCTCCCCGCGACGCTCCTCGACGCCGGCAAGGTGGGAACGCTGCTGGGTTCGACCCTCAGCACGCTTGCAGGGATGGGGCTGCTGTGGCACAGCCTGCCGCGGGTTGCTACGGGGCAGCCAGATGAGTTGCCGAATTAGAGGGCTCGGGCGGACGTCTGTTGATTTCGTGCCGCCGGGTGCCGGGGTCAGTGGCCCAGCGAATGGCCCCGCCGAGTGCATCTTCATGGTGGCCGCTTGGCACATCCTGGATCAACTGCTCCCTCTGAGTCAGGTGACGGTCGGTTCACGCCGGTGAGCATTCGCGGAGCCATCCGCGTTGCTTCTGACACCGGCACCCGGCGGTGAAGTGCGGCATTTCACGCGAGTTCTTCGCCCACGACTTTTCCTTAGTGCTGATAAATCTGTCGTCTTTGAAACACTTTTCTGAGCAGCGGAAAAAACGCCACGTGTGCAACTTTGGTGCACCCATTGCCACCGTATCGT
>JANRLN010000669.1:0-1636 GCA_033762515.1 Planctomycetaceae bacterium | reverse complement strand
CAAAGTCCGCAAGTATGTCGATCTGGTCCTGTCGGGGCTGCCGTTTGAGACCGAATGGTACGCCCAGCGCGGCATCCTCGTGTTGTACGTCGGCCATCCGTTCTTCGACGAAGCGGTGAAGCACCCGCTCGACGCCGCGTTTGTCCGCGAGTGGATGCCCAGTCGCGGGAACACCGTGGCGCTGCTGCCCGGTTCACGCAAACACGAAGTCGAAATGAACTGGCCGCTGATTCTCGAAGCGGCCCGCCGCGTCCAGGCGCGTCATCCGGCGACGCAGTTTCTGGTCGCCTGCTACAAAGAGTCCCAGCGCGACTGGTGCATGGAGCACTACCGGCAGCGCGGGATGGAACTCCCCATCTCGTTCTTCGTCGGCAAGACCGCGGAAATCATCGAGATGTCCGACTGCGCCATGATGGTCTCCGGTTCGGTCAGCCTGGAGATGCTCGCCCGCGGCACGCCGGCGACCGTGATCTATTCCTCGGGCTGGTTGACCTATCTGCTGGGCAAGCTGCTGATCCAGGTGAAGCTCTTTTCGCTGCCCAACCTGATTGCCCAGCGCATGGTGATCCCCGAGCACTTCCGCGTCGGCGACCCCGAACCGGCGATCCAGGCGCTGACGGCCGACGTCGACCGCTGGCTCAGCGATCCTCGAACCCTGGAGGCGGTCCGCAACGACCTTGCCGAAATCCGCGCGGAAATCGGCACCATCGGCGCCACACAGCGCGTCGCCGAGCTGCTGGAGCACCGTCTCTACGGCGAAGAGACCATCGTCGAACGCCGCGCGGCGTAGTGGGTCCGCGAGAAGCGCAGCGTTACGGCGAGCGGGGGAACGTCAGTCCCCCCGGTGACTGCAACCCGCTGCCGCGGAACGCGTTGACGCGAATCTCCCCAGGGGCTGACGCCCCCCGGCTCGCCTTTACCGCACATCGCGTTACAATGCGGATTCGCACGCACCAACCGCAGCCGAGGGGGGATTCCCCGGTCTCCGGCTGGGCTTTCTTCTGACACCTGACCCCTGAAGCCCGACACCTCTCCCTATGGCCGAACACTACATCTTCCAGATGGAAGATCTCCGCAAGTTCCACAACAAGAACGAGATCCTTAAGGGGATCTGGCTCAGCTTTTACCCCGGCGCCAAGATCGGCGTCGTCGGTCCCAACGGCGCGGGCAAGAGCACCCTGCTCAAGATCATGGCCGGACAGGACAAAGACTTCATGGGGACGGCGAAGCTCACCGCCGGCTTCAGCGTGGGGTATGTCCCCCAGGAGCCGAAGCTCGACCCGACCCATACGGTTCTCGATGAACTCAACGAAGCCGTCGCCGCCAAGCGGGCGATCCTGAAGCGCTACGACGAAATCAACGCCCGCTTCGGCGACGGACCCGATGCCGACGAGATGGACGCCCTGATTGAAGAGCAGGGCAAAGTCCAGGAGCAGATCGACGCCCAGAATCTCTGGGAGCTCGATCGAGAACTGGAGATCGCGTCCGACGCCATGCGGCTGCCGCCCATGGATGCGGTGATCGAACCCCTCTCCGGGGGCGAGCGGCGACGGGTGGCCCTCTGCAAAATGATGCTGCAGGCCCCCGATTTGCTGCTCCTCGACGAACCCACCAACCACCTGGACGCCGAGTCGGT
>JANRLN010000668.1:0-7885 GCA_033762515.1 Planctomycetaceae bacterium | reverse complement strand
TTGGGTTCCCAGTCTCACGGAACTCCTGCAGCTGCGGCAGAGCGCTTCGCTCGATGCGGTCATCCTGAGTGATTCCGTCGTCCCCGACATCGGATCGGATGGAACTGGAATCCGCCCCCTGGAAGGCCTGCAAACGCTTCTCGGCGACGTCCCCATGATCGCCTTGACGCCGCTTCCGAACGACGACTGGGTCCGTGAAATGACGGTCGCCGGCGCCACGGTTTGCGTCAGTCCCCGCTTGTGGGACTCGTCGGCGTTGCCCGCCATCATCGTTGCCGCCGTCGAGCGCGGACGACGGCACGCCGAATGGCGGCATCTTCAGGCAGACCAGCAACGCCGCAAGTCTCTGGATCTCGCGGATGCCCGGGCGCTGCTCCAGTTGCAGCAACAGACGCTGTTGAGGATCCGGCAGGACTCCGGGCGAGTGCCTCAGAGCGCTGCGCCCCAAACCTGGCGGGCGACCTATCAAGACTTGCTCCGCGCCAGTCTGGTCACCGGCCTGTCGGGATTGCGGTCGGACATACGGCGCCTGGTCGCAGAATTGGCGTCGACGGACGTCAGTCCGACCGATCTCCTGGCCGCTCACATCGACGAGACCGAACATCTGCTCGATGGCCTGGGAGCCCGAAGTTCCCGGCAGGTGACGTCCCGCGCGACGCTGCTCGCCGTAGAGGTGCTGGCCCAACTCGGCGAACGCTACCGCACCGCAGCCGGCGCCCCGCTGACGTCGGGCGTCACAACGGCGGCGTCTTGACCCGCTTGACCCGGTGCTGCCAGTAGAGGCGATCCTGCGTTGCGGCGCCGCGCCGCAACGCGCACCGCAGGCAGAGCTTCTCGTTGCCGTTCACGAGATAGATCTCTCCCGCCAGGATCAAATGAAAGTAGTTCTCCCCGGGGTTCTTTTGGTAACAGTAGACTTTCTCGCTGTCGTACTTGACCCGGGCCTCCCAGTTGGAGGGGTCGGGAATATACAACCGCGCATCCGGCACATCGTCGGCCCGGGGGGGCACGAATTCGTCGGACTTGGATGCGGGAATGATCACCTGCGACGGACCGTCGTCCGGGGATTCCTCGTCAATGCGCAGATCGTAGTCGATCGGGTCCACGGCGGCAGGATCCCTCGGGGAGCTGATGTCTCTCAAATTCTATGCCGCCGGCGGAGTCACGCCCAGCTGCTGTGCGAGGTCCAGCAACGCTTTCCAGTTGCCTTCGTCGAGAGGAATCCCCTGGGCGCTGCGCTGCGCCAACGCCCGCCGTTCCGGGTCGCCGGGGAGATAGATCTCCTGAACGCCGTCGATCAAAGGCACGCTGCGGACATATTGTTCCAACTGCGACACTTCCTTGCACAGGTGCTCCTGTCCGCCGAAGAATTCCGGATTGAGGACGAAAAAGAAGGCCGCATTGCCGACGGGCGGCGGGGGGTTGGGATAGGCGCACTGGGCGCCGGAAAGACCGCCGCACATCATTTCGATCATGAACGCCAGGCCGAAGCCTTTGTAGGCCTGATCGCCGCCGAGGGGCAGGATTGTTCCCGGGGGGTCGCCGTAGAGCTGATTGGGATCGGTGGTGGGCTTGCCATCGGGATCGAGGATCCAACCCAGCGGCACAGGTTGTCCGGCGATTTTCTTGACGCGGACTTTGCCTTCCGCCGTCGCGCTGGTGCCGATGTCAAACACGAACGGACCTTCGGCGCCGCCGGGCATGCCGATGCAGATCGGATTCGTCCCCAGGCGGGGCCGCTTGCCGCCGACCGGGGCCACCCGCTGGGCCGCGCCGTGAGTGTTGGCGACGATCATCGACATGAATCCGTGCTCGGCCGCCATCTCGGCGTATTCCCCCAGGCGGCCGATGTGGGTCGAACGCTTGAGCGTGGCGCACGCGACCGCCGAGACCGCGCACTTGGCGATCAGCCGGTTCATCAACTCGCGGGCGATCACCTGTCCCAGGCCCCAGCCGCCATCGCAGACCAGCGACGCCGGCGACTCTTTTTCGACGACCAAGGTTGCGGCGGCGTCGAGTTTGCCGTTCTTCAGGCTGCCGATGTAAAACGGCACCCGCATCACGCCGTGGGAATCGTGGCCCCGCAAGTTGGCCTCGACCAGGCTGCGGGCGACGATGCGGGCGTTTTCCGTCGTGACGCCGGCGGCGACGAACAACGCTTCGGTGAACTGCGTCAGCGCGGCGGATGTCAGTGTGGGCACGAAACGACTCCTGGAGTGACAGACGAATCTCCAGATGATATCCGCCCTCTTCCGAAACCCGAAGTGACGCGAGGGATCGGCCGGCCGCACGCGAAAACCGACTGCGAATTCCACGCCGCAGACATGGGATCTCGAGCCCATTTCCGGATCGTCTGGCACTTCTTACAAAACGTGCGGAACCCACAAACCGCTGTTGACCGATGGTGCGGAAACGCCTATTTTCCGGCCGCTTTGCGGGTCCGTCGCGAAGGCGACACCCGGCAAAGTCCGGTCTCTTTGGGACTCGGGAAACTGCCCGAAGTAAGTCGCTTCTCTGCTGAGCACGGATGCTCCCGCCGACTGCGGCCTGGGCCTGATCGGGGGGCACGACACGGATGTCGTGGCTCCCGTCTGATGAAATATTGACGGCGTCCGATCGCCCCGGAAGCCATGCGTGTCCTGCGCCCCCCTGGGACACCATGGCTTCCGGGCAATTTTCTCTCCGGCGCCCCCTGCGGGCGTCGCTCAATTCTCGACGCGTCGTGAGCCGGCGTCGATCGCTGCGTCGGTTCGGCTGGCGATTCCTGGAGTGCTGTGGGTTGACGGCGGATCAGTCGGGCTGGTTTGCTGGACCTGCCAACCCCACCCCAGAGAGAATCCAATGCCCCCCTTTCCTGCCCCTTGCCGCCGCGCCATCCCGTTCGCCCTCCTTCTCGGCGCCGCCCTCACGAACGGTGTCACTCCCGGTTTAGCGGCCGAAGACGTTCATTTTCGCGTGGAATCCAATCTGCAGGCGGCCGTCGCCAAGGTCGACATCACGCCTCCCCCGGAGACGCCCGTCGTCGGTCATGTGCGACCCACGAACGGCGTGCGCGATCCCATTCGGGCCGGCGTGCTGCTGTTGAAGAACGAGCAGACCCAGGCGGCGATTGTCACGCTCGACCTGATCAATGCGCCGACGGAGATGGTGTCGATGCTGCGCGACGCGATTGCGGAACAGGCCGCGGTCCCTCGCGAAAACATC
Organism: Planctomycetaceae bacterium; assembly: GCA_033762515.1. GTDB lineage: Bacteria > Planctomycetota > Planctomycetia > Planctomycetales > Planctomycetaceae > DSVQ01. Next base: position 4,681 of record JANRLN010000668.1, on the reverse strand, counting down.
CTGGTTGCCGCATCGCACAACCACTCCGGGCCGGGCTGGTCTCGGGAATCGGACTGGAGTCGTGAGACCACGGCCAAGATCGGCGCCGCCGCCGGCGCCGCCGCCCGGGAACTCCGACCGGTGACCATCGGCTACGGCGAAGATTCGATCGACTTCAACATCAACCGCCGCAAAGTGATCAACGGCCGCGCGGTGGTGCGGCTCAATCCTGAAGGCCCCTGCGATCATCGGGTGAAGGTGCTCCGCATCGACGACGGCCGCACGCTGGAGCCGATGACGGTTCTCATGCACGCGGTCTGCCATCCCTGTGTCTTCACCTGGGGAGACAAGCTCACTCCTCCGCACCCCAACGGCTATCCCCGAATCAGCGCCGACTTCCCCGGCGAAGCGCAGAACTTCGTCGAGACGGTTTACGGTCCTCAAACGCGGGCCCTCTTCCTCCAGGGGTGCGCAGGAGACATTCGCCCGAATCTTCCCGGCGTCCCGTATCGCTGCGGCGACGAGGCCGACATCAAATGGACGGGCCGCAGCCTCGGTTGCGCCGTGGTGCGTGCCGCCGATCGCAGCGTCGTCCGCGAAGAACTCGCGCGGCGCAAGTCGATTTACCCGCTGAAGTGCGCATCGAGCGTGATTCAATTGCCGGGGAAAACAGGAAAGCTCGATTGCGAAATGCAGGCCCTGCGCATCGGCGACTATCTGCTGCTGACGATTCCGGGCGAACCGATGGTCGAGTATGGCTTTCAGATCGAAGAGGCCATCGCCGACCGCGCGATCCCGATTGTCATCGGCTATGCCAATGGGAGCCTGGGCTACATCTGTACGGCGGAATCGCATCAATACGGCGGCTACGAACCCAACGCTTCGCCCCTGCTGCCGGAAGCGGAACCGCTGATTCTGGAAGAGCTCGGGCGACTGTCGGACAAGGTGCTGGCGGATGTCTTCGAGTCGTTCAAACCGACGACGAAGTGAAGATCGCTGCGTCCGCGGGCCCGCCCATGCCCATCGTCCCGCCGCGGTTTCCGACGATCGCCTCCGATTTGAATGGACACACACTAGCATTTGCTTATATGTTGTGCGCTTGGAGCGGTTTGTTCGACCAGCTTGGAATTCCCCCCCATGTCCACCCACGCCCCCCTTCGATCGCACTTTTGCGATGGTCTTTCGCGGCGCACGATGCTGCAGGTCGGCGCTCTGGCGATGGGGGGGCTGTCATTGCCCGATCTGTTGCGGGCCGAGGCCGCAAGCGGAAAGAAGTCGCACAAGGCGGTGATCATGGTCTTCCTGTCGGGAGGGCCGCCCCATCAGGACATGGTCGATCTGAAGAGAGACGCCCCGGTCGAAATTCGGGGAGAATTCCAACCGATTCCAACCAATGTTCCCGGCATTGAGATCTGCGAACATCTCCCCCGACTGGCGGCCCGAACCGATCGTCTGGCGATCATCCGATCGCTGGTGGGATCGGAAGGTCGCCATGCCGCGTTTCAATGTCTCACCGGCCATTCCCTCATCAATCAACCCGCCGGGGGTTGGCCGGCCTTGGGAGCCGCGGTCTCAAAGCTGCAGGGTCCCGTCGCGGACGGGACGTTGCCGTTCGTCAGTCTCTCCACGCGGATGAAGAACGCTCCGTGGGGCGATCCGGGTCAGGCCGGGTTTGCCGGACAGGCCCACGCCCCCTTCGCCCCCAATGCGGAAGCGGCTCAATTCTCCCTCAACGGACTGACCGTCTCCGGACTGCAGAATCGCAAGTTGCTCCTGGACGGCATCGATCGCCTGAAACGGGAGGCGGGGCGCAGCGGGGCCTTTGAAGGATTGGCGAAGCACTACGACTCGGCGTTCGGCATTCTCACTTCCAGCGCCCTGATGAACGCACTCGACGTTGAACAGGAAGACCCCCGGGTCCTCGAACGCTACGGCCGCTGCGCCGCGGAAAATGCGGGCTACGGAGACGCCGGTCCGCTCCGCAACGAGTATCTCCTTGCGGCCCGTCGCCTCGTGGAAGCGGGAGCGCGCGTGGTCACCCTGGCGTATGGTCGGTGGGACTGGCACGGCCGACCGCACGGGACCAACTTTGAGAACGCCCGCGACCACTTCCCGCAGTTCGACCAGGGGCTGACGGCGCTGCTGGACGACCTGGAAGAACGCGGCCTGGACCAGGACGTCAGCGTGGTCGTTTGGGGCGAATTCGGCCGCACGCCGGTGATCAACAAGAACGGCGGCCGCGACCACTGGCCGCAGGTGGCGTGCGCTCTCCTCGCGGGGGGCGGGATGCGGACCGGCCAGGTGATCGGCAGCACCAATCGCCTGGGAGAACATCCGCACGAACGCCCGGTCCATTTCCAGGAAGTCTTCGCGACGCTGTATCACAACCTGGGCATCGACGTCGCCCGCACCACCCTTCCCGATCGCACCGGACGCCCGCAATACCTCGTCGATCCGATCTATCAGCCGCTGCCGGAATTGGTGTGATTGAGGATCGAGATCGGCCGCAAAGAGGCACAAGAGGCGGAAAAAACGAGGCCGTGTACCTGGGTGATTAAGTCATGGCGTGGCGGAGGTCCCACCTCTTCGACCATCCCGAGCGAGATCACCAGATCCTGAACCACAAAACCTCGATCCCGCCACCCCTCAAGATTCGGATCCTCAATCTCTCCCCTTTTCTTGCGTCCTTTTGCGTATCTTTGCGGCCCATCGATTTCTGCCAGCCAACGTGTTCGCCACCGTCCCCCAAGGTGGCCCTTCCGTAAGGACGCGATTGCCGTGAAACTGACCCGCGCGTTGACGCTGACGCATGGCAACTCCGTCTATGGGGCGGCCTTTTCTCCGGATGGTCTGCAGCTCGCGACGGCGAGTCTCGACAACACCGTCAAGCTATGGACCGTCGCCGACGGACAACACGTGGGTACTCTCAAGGGCCACGGCGACGGCGTCGCCTTTGTGGCGTATCTCCCCAACCAGCGGCTCCTCACGGCGAGTCTCGATCGCTCGCTGAAGCTGTGGAACCTGGAGACGTTGACCGCCGAGGCGACGTTCTCCGGGCATCAGAACTATCTCACGTGCGCCTCGGCCAACCGCGGCGGAACGCGGGCGGTTTCCGGCGGGTTCGACAACACCGTCCGCGTGTGGGATCTGACATCGACAGCGGCCCTCGCAGTGCTGTCGGGGCACGAAGCGACCGTGCAGGGGGTGGCGATCACCAGCGATGGCAAACGTGTCGCCTCGGGAGGAGACGACCAGACGATCCGTTTGTGGGACGTCGATGCGCGGATGCCACGGAAGAGCCTCGCCGGCCATGCGCGCACCGTCGAAGGTCTGGCCTACTCCCCGGATGATCGCCGCCTGGCCTCCGTCGGCGCCGATGGCAGCCTGCGCCTGTGGACGGCCGACGGGGAACCGCAGGGCGGCAGCCAGACGTCTTCCGGCCGGCTCAAATCGGTCGCCTGGTCGCCGGACGGACGGTGGCTGGCCACCGGGGGAACCGATGGCGTGGTTCGGCTCTGGGACGCCGCCGCCGGTCGCGAACTCCTCGCCGAGCCGGCCCATCGCAACACGGTCTTCGGCGTGGCATTCCGTCCGGACGGTCGGATGCTGGCAACCGCGGGGTTCGACCGGACGATCTACGTGTGGAACGTTGTCAGCAATGAGTAGTCCGGGCCGGTGTCTTCGTGCGCCCACAGCCCGCGGCTTCAATGTGAAGAATGCCGGGAACGCGTCGGCTTCATTCCCGAAAGTGATTGCATCCCGCGTTAGCGCCAGCGACAATGCCATTGCGTTGACTGACGTGGAGAGGTTCAGAGCTATCGGGAACAAACTATGCCGGCTTCGCTGGAGCACATTACCCCTGACACCCCCATGGGTGCGAATCTGATTGCCGACGGCGCCACGTTTCGCGTCTGGGCTCCCCATGCAAATGCCGTCTATGTCCAGGGAGATTTTAATGGTCGTATACGGGACGATGCGAGCCTCCTCGTCCGGGATGCAAAAGGACACTGGCGCGGTTTCATCAAGGGCGCAAAAGACCGGCAGCGGTACATATTTTACGTCGAAGGGAAAGGAAGCAGCGGACCGAAGCGTGATCCTTATGCTCGCGAATTGCAGACCCCGTTTCCCAGCGATTGCATTCTGCGGAAGACCGACTTTCCTTGGCACGAAACCGGTTACGTCACACCCCAGTTTCACAATTTTGTCATCTATCAGCTCCATGTCGGAACGTTCTACACACCTAATCTGCCAAGGAAAGGGGGCACCTTTCTGGACGTGGCGAGGAAGATTCCGCATCTCGTCCAACTTGGGGTGACGGCTGTCCAACTCCTTCCAATTCAGGAGTTCCAGACGGAGTTCAGTCTGGGTTACAACGGAACGGACTATTTCTCACCAGAGATGGATTTCGCGGTGGAAGACGCTGACCTGCCGCCATACGTCCGTGAAGTTAACGACCTGCTCGATGCAAAGCATCTGCCCCGATACAAGGTCGAACACCTCTTCGGCGAAATGAATCAGCTCAAGGCGCTCGTCGACTTGTGCCACATCTATGGTCTGGCCGCAGGGCGATTGCGCGATACTGGGGCATCTGGTAAAAGCAGGCATTCCGACTCGTTAGTGAGGGCTTCCTGAGGGAATGGAGGCTCCGAGTCGGGCGTGAGCCAAGGAAGCCTCGATGCCCCGTCCCGTCTCCACCAGCATC
>JANRLN010000667.1:0-8953 GCA_033762515.1 Planctomycetaceae bacterium | reverse complement strand
GCATACGAAGTATTTCCCGACGTTTTCGATGCCGTCGTTCTGCTGGCCAGCGCGCCTCTCTTGTTTGCTGCCTGACTGCCGGGTGTCTGTTTTTTGACGTCCGTGGTCCGTGGTCCGTTGTCAGTGGCTTGTGACAGGCGGCTACGGCGGACGCATACAAACGACCAGTGGCCAAGCGTTAAGTTCAGGGTCGCTCTGGTAGGCGTGGTCGTCAAGAGGAAAATTGGAATTTTTCTGAGAAATGTGGAGATTCTCGCGCCGAGGGTTTTGACGCAGGGTTCCGGAAAGTAGCCGTCACGCTCCGCGTGACGAGCGGGCGCGGGGGAACGCGTTTGAGTCGCCGAGGTGTTAGGCGCGTTGCGCGGGCCTGAAGCTGGCAAGACGCGGGCGACCGTCGTGTCATCCGCGTCCCGTGGACATTCCGCTCATCACGCGGAGCGTGATGGCTACTTTGCACGGGCGTCGCCGCGTGCGGGCGACGTGTTGACGAGGGATTCGTGTCGTGAATTCGCGTGGCGGACGCTGGGGAACTCTTGGGAGGCATTGGCGTCGAAGGGATGTGGATCGATTCGTTATGGCCCGGAACCTGGGGATCGCGTTGCGGCGAACATGCGGGGCACTGCTGGTGGCGGCGGGGTTTCCGGGTCTTCTTGAGGTGGCCGAAGCCAAACGTGGGGCGCCGGCCGTCGTGGCGGCGGTGCGCGTGGGGAACATCGAGTATCGCGCACCGCATTTGTTCCGTGGGGAAATGTTCCCCGGCTTCGTTGAGGCCTACGATCACGCACGCGGGGGGCCCGTCTGGTTGCGGCAAATCTACGTAATCCGGCGCGACCCGTCGCTGAAAGGTGATCTGCAGGATGTGTGCATCACCCAACTCAAGCATCCGCCGGACCGCGATGTTCTGGAGGTCACCCACGAAGCGGGGAGCCGCTTCGAGCTGGATCTGGAAACGCTGGACGTCAAAACCGTCGCGGGCAAGGGGCTGCTGGGGATCTGAGCGGACGCGAGTTTGGTGATGCAAGCCTCCTGCGGTAAGATCTCGCAGAGCGGCAAGCCCGCATCCATTGGTTCCGCGAATTGGTTCCGCAAAACAGTGGCGTGGGTGATTCGTGGACTTGGTGAGTTCCTGAGGGAGCGCCGTTGCGTCGTCAGCAGGGTTCAGGCGGCGGTGCTGACCCGACCAGAGCGAGATTCTTGGCGGCTCATCGGCATGGTTTTGCCCTGGCCTGGTCGACCTGCGTGTACGGAACAGGGGCGGCGGTCCGTTGATTCGCGGCCGGGGGCGTCGATGCCCCCCCAATACAGCTTTGCGACCCGACAGATTGTATTCAGGATCGAGGTTTCAAAGGAGCAAATCCCGTGTCGTGCCGATTGATTGCTGCAGGAGCCGCGCTGGTCGCCGCGACGATGGTCTCGACGACGGAACGAGCCCACGCCCAGTATGGTGCGAAAATCGCGGCCTACTGCGCTGAGAACATCGACAAGCAGGTTGGGGCCGGCGAATGTGCTCATCTGGCGATTGAAGCCCTTCGAGTTGCCGGCGCGGATTTCATCCGCGACAGCCTGCCCGACCATCCCCAGCCCGGTGACTATACCTGGGGCGAGCGCATTAAACACTTGAGTTTTGAGAATGGCCGACTGAGTGATTCCCACCCTGCCAGTAAGTCGGAACCGGGTGATCTGCTGCAGTCCCGGCTGGGGAACTCGGGAGACACACACCATACGGCGGTTGTGGCTTCCGTGAACGAAGCGGGCTACCCGACCGTCGTATTTCAGCAGAACTTCAATTCCCATCGATTCGTTTCTCGCGACCCGATCGACCTTCGGCAGCTGCTGGAAACGCACACAGGTTACGTGCAGATCTTTCGCGCGAAATCGCCCCCGAAACACCACCGAATTGAGTTCTGCTTGGTCAATCGCGCCGTCGACGCCGAGATCGAGTTCCAACTGGGGCCGCAGACGAGCTCGATCGGACCGAAAGATTCCGCAGAAGGGTTTCTTTCCGCCTGGATGTCGGGCAAATCGACGTTGACTCTGAACGGCGCCACTTACACGGTGCGCCGCCGCAAGACCTATGAGTTCTACAGCGCCAATGACGCCGTCAAGCTCAGGATGTTGAGTCCGTAGGGCCGACCAGCGAGTCGGCACGCTTCCATGTCCCGGGAGGGAACTCCGGTCGCGGTCGCTTGCATCGACGCGCTCGTTCGAGGAAGGGCCGCCTGTGGGTTTCCTGACGCCTTCTCGCTCTCACATTGTTCCGGCGGCGCAAAGTTCCGTGAGTTCGCCGATTTCTTCCAGAATCATCTCCTCCTTCGGGGCGGCGGTCTCATCGAGCATGAATTCCAGATTGAGCTTATTCAATCCATTGAAGGCGGCGACTTTGTAGGCTTCGGACATCGTGGGATAGTTGAAGACGTTGTCGCGGAAGAAATCGATGGTGCCGCCGAGGGCCATGACGGTTTGGCCGATGTGGATGATCTCCGTGGCCGTTTCGCCGATGATGTGCACGCCGAGGATCTGGCGAGTCTCGCGGTGGAACAGCAGCTTGAGCATGCCGTTTTCATCGCCGACGATCTGCCCGCGCACAATTTCGCGAAAGTGAGCCACGCCCACTTCATAGGGGACGCGCTCGGCCGTGAGCTGCTGCTCGCTCTTGCCGATCATCGAGATCTCGGGGATCGTGTAGAGACCGTAGGGCAGATGCTTCGCCGCCGCGAAAGGTTTGCCGAAGATGGCCGAGACGGCCCGGCGGCCCTGCTCCATCGACGCGCTGGCGAGGGCTGGAAAGCCGATGACGTCCCCGGCCCCGTAGATGTGGGGCGCCCAGGTGCGGTGGTTCTCGTCGCACCAGATCTTGCCGCGTTCGTCGCACTTGAGTCCGGCGGCTTCCAGGTTGAGGGACTCGGTGTCCCCCACGCGGCCGACGGCGAACAAGGCCGCTTCTGCAATCAATCGCTTGCCGCTTTCCAGGCGTACGGCGACCAGACGATTGCGCAGGCGATCGATGCCCACGACGTCTTCGCCGAGGCGAAACATCATTCCCAGCGAGCGGGCGTGGAACATGAGGGTGTCGACGATTTCGCGGTCGCAGAAGTCGAGCAGCCGCTCCCGGCCGTCGACAACGGTGACTTCGACCCCCAGCGTGGCGAACATCAAGGCGTATTCCATGCCGATGACGCCGGCGCCGATGACGATCATCGAACGCGGGATCTTGTCGAGCTTCAGGAGTTCGTCGGAGTCGAAGATCGTCTCGCCGTCGAAGGGGATATGCGCCGGCCGCGCGGGTTTGGTCCCGGTGGCGAGGAGAATGTTGTCGGCTTCGAGGAGCGAGCACTGCCCTTCACTGCAAATGGCGACCGTGTTCGGGTTGACGAAGTTCGCCTCGCCCGAGAAGAAATCGATCTCGTTGCGGTTGAGGTACTCGCGAATCATCTGATGTTCGTGATGAATCACGTGGTCCAGCTTGCGGCGGAGATCGTCCATGGTGATCTGCCGCTTCTCGACGAACTTGTCTTTGTAGATGTTGCGGTGGCGGAAGCCGGTGAGGTGCAGGATGGCCTCGCGCATTGTCTTTGAGGGAATGGTCCCCGTATGCAGGCAGACCCCCCCGAGGTCGGACTTGCGGCGTTCGACGAGCGCCACGCGTTTGCCCATCTTCGCTGCCGCGATGGAGCCGCGCTGTCCCGCCGGACCGCTGCCAATGACCACGAGATCGTACCGCATCGAATGAATCCTTCATGCGAAGTCTGCACCGCCAGCGTGGCTTGCGCAGCTTCACAGGAACGATTCGTCCGAATCGGGAACTGGAGAGGAGAGGAAAGGTGTAACGGAGGCTGGAAAATTTCTCACGCCGGGGAGATCAACGATTGTGCGGGTTGTGAGGGCGTCCGCCGCACGCAAGACTCCGTCAGCAGGCGCTCGGATCAATCGGCCCGCCGGGAGGGAGCAGCGGCTTGAGCGGGCACGCGTCGCAGGCGGGTTCGCGGCCGCAGAATTGGGAGCCGATGTCTTGGAAGCCGGTCACCGCTCGCTGGAACTCGTCGATCGAGGTCCCGAACGCACCCTTCAGCGTGGCCTGGGCCGATTCGTCTTCGACGGGGAGATCGAGCCAGCCATGACGAACGAGGACGCGCAGCGTCGCCCGATCGATGGGGATCACTGGCAACCGCGCGGCGAACAGCAGCAACCGGTCGACCGTCTCCGGCCCGAGTCCCCGGATCTTCCGCAGTTCCAGGCGGTAGTCTTCGAGAGCACCGGTCCAGGCGGGATCGGCATCGTCGCCGAAAGTCGAGCACCACCAGTTCGCAAGGGCTTTGAGGACGCCCGCTTTCTGCGGACCTCTGGGGACTTGCGCGAGGGCTTCGATCAACTGGCCGGTGGACATCGCGGCGAGATCGCTGGGTGACGCGGTGGTGATGCCGTGGTCGTTCTGTGTCGTGCCGACATCGAACAGAACTTTGCAGGCGCGTTCCCAAGCGGAGTCTGCCGAGAGGTTGTCAGGCGGAACAGAACCCTGTTGCGCGCGAGAGACCGCATCGACGAGAGGCATCGTGTACTCCGAAATGGAATCAGATCGGCGACGCGCTATCGACTCGAACGGATCGCCAAACCGCCAGCGTAGTGGATGAGGGCAGCGATATCGACATTATTGGAGTCAGATGACGCGCAGCGTCAGCGGATAGCGATACCGCTGGCCGTCGTAGGCCTTGATCGCGCCGATGATCGAGAGGACGAGGTGCCAGATGGGCAAGACCGTCAGCATCAGGATCGCCAACGGCAACAGGATCACGGTGAGAATACAAGCGACCGCCAGCGCGTAGCCGATCATCATCGTGATCTGGAAGTTGAGGACTTCCTTCCCCTGATCATCCACCAGGGGGGATGTGTCTTTTTTGACCATCCAGATCACGAGGGGAGCGATGATATTCGCCCCCCCGAACAGCGTCACAAAGGTCGCCAGGTGGCAGAGCATGGCCCAGAGGCGATCGTCGCTGGGCGAATCGGTCTGGCTCATGGGGCTGCTCCGGTCAGGTTGAGGGGGATCGCGGTACCGCCTGCGTTGCTAGGCGAGTGCTTTCGCGACGGCGGCGCGGGTTTTTTCGAGTCCGGTACGGGCGACGAGTTCGGCGTCCTGCGCCCAGTAGGTCGGGTTGAACAGTTCCAGCGAGAGCGCGCCGCGGTAGCCGACGTCGCGTAAAGTCTGCAGGATCTTGTCGAGCGGGGCGACTCCGTCGCCGGGGTAGACGCGGTCCTTGTCGGCGATCGTTTCCCATGGGGGATTCGCGGGGTAGTCGTTGATGTGGAAGTTGAACATCCGCTCTCCCCGGAACATCGCCAGACCTTCAAAGTCGGACCCACCCTTGTAGATGTGGTAGACGTCGAGCAGATAACAGGCCCACGGATGGGCCGCTTCGGTCCCCGTAAACGCGACCTCGCCCAACCGGTGCAGCGTCTTCGAGAACCCCCACAACTCCAACTGCGGCAGGACCCCCATCTGCTCGCCCAGTTCGCACAGCTTGCGATAACGTTCGGCGAGGGCCACCGGATCAAGCCCCGTGGAATTTGTCACGCCGACGGGGGGAGCGGCGATGCGGGCGCCGCCGATCTGCACCACCAGATCCATGCACCGCTTGGCTTCGTCGAGCCCCTTCTGACGCTCCCCACCCTCTTCGTGGAGGAACGCGGCGAAGCCGATCGCGCTTTCGACCGTCAATCCGTGGTCGGCGATTCGCTTCTTGAGGTCGCTGAGGGAACCGCCGTCCTTGACGTAATCGTCAAGCTCGCGAATCCAAGGCTCGATGCCGTCGTAACCGACCTTGGCGGCGAGTTCGACCTCCGCCACGATGCCGAGTTTCTGCTCGCGGATGGTGCTGGTGTTGAGGCAGTAACGGAACGGGCCGCCGTGGCGGCTGGGCTGCGGAGCGGCTGCGGCAAACATGGTGGGACTCGCGGAAAGAGTGGCGGCGGCTGCGGACAGAGCCAGGAAATCACGACGCGAAAGTTCGGCGGACATGAAATCGATCTCGTGGGGGACAACGGTGTTGGGATCAATCTAACGCAGCGGGTGGGATCGCGAAACCGCACGCGTGATGGCTGGATGCTGGAGAACGCTCCGAGGGTTTGTCGTATCGAGAGGGCGCCGGGGTCAGGAGCAACGCAGTCGGCCCCTACAGCCGCTCTCAGCCACGATGAGTTTTGGAACGCCCCAACTGGGATCTGAGTTCCACCGTTTTTGACTCAAGACGCCGTAAAGCATTCGGCGGGGCCATACACTTCGCTCCTGACCCCCGCACCCGTGCAAAGGTCGCCTCGGGGAACGGAAAGTAGCCGTCACGCGCCGCGTGACGAGCGGAGCGCGGGGGAGGCGTGATGGTCTCTGACGCGTGGTGCGTGATTCATGTCGGCAAACGTTCCGCTCATCACGCGGAGCGTGATGGCGACTTTGCGTGAGGGTTCCCTTTTGTGTGACACCGGCGCCCCGAGGGCAATCAGTCGCGAGGGAGCTTACGCAGCATTTGGCGTCCCAGGCTGCGCCAGCGGCCGAACTTTCTCGCGATCGCCGCGGGGCTGCCGCTGATGTCGCGGAGCATGGCCTGCAGGTGTTCGCGCGCGACTGCCGCGTCACCGTCGTCGCGGCACTGACAGGCGAGGAGATAGACCGCCTCGGGGTGCCTCCAGCGGCGGACGTGCTGTTCGAGTTGTTCGCGCATCTTGGCCGATTGCCCCTGATCTTTGAGGGCGCGGCAATACGCCAGCGAAACGTCGCCGAACTTGTACTGCGGATCGATCGCCAGCACCTGACGGCAGTAGTCTTCCACATCGGCGGGGCGTTTCTGTCGAACGGCGATTTGCGCCGCCCCCCACAACGCCTGCAGCGATTTCGGGTCTTTCGCAAGGGCCTGGGCGTAGGCGGCATTGGCCTGGTCGAGGCGGCCCACTTCCCGAAGCGCGTCTCCCCATTGAATGAACTGATGGGCATTGCCGATCTGCTCGGCGGCGGTTTGGAGGCGTGCGAGTTCGTTGCCGCGAGTCCAGGCTCTCAGCCACGCCGGAACTGCATATTCACGCTGGGGAAAGAAGCGGACGACGGCATAGACGATCGCACCAGGAAACGGCACGACGATGAGCAGCCAGACCCAGAAGTATCGGTCCGGTTCGCGCAGCGCGCAGTGCACGATCATCCAGAGCCAAAATGCGGAATACAACAGGATGATGCCGTAGATGACGAGGCCGATCAGGAAAGACAGCCACGCCTCTGTCGAGGAAAACCGCAGCGGGTGAACGGGAGCCATCTCCGCTTGCGCCAAAACGACTCTTGTCAGAATTGAGGCCACGCCGATGCTCCCTGAATCGCCTGGAACTTGTGCCGCATTGTGATCAATCCCCGATCAAGTTTCACTCGAATCTGCGGCGAGCAAACGCAAAAGCCCAGGGACCGCCGTCCCTGGGCTTCGAAGAACCTCACGCGTTCCACAAATGATCAACCTTCAGAAACTCCCACCACAACCACGCGCACCGGCACCGTCTTCCCGCCGCCGATGCCGGCCGCGAGCGACAGAATCCAGAATTCTTTCGATTCGTCGTGAATGACGCCGGGCGCCTTGTCCGCAGCGGCGGGGGGCAGCAGCGAGAAAATCGCCGGGTGATTCGAACCGGTCGTCTGCGTGCTCAGTTTGACCAGGGCCTCGACCGATTTCACCGGGGCCGGATCCACGTCGGCCTTGGCGGGGATCGCCAGGACAAAGTCGTGCAACTCGCTGGTGCCCACATGGTTCCCGTCCACCGGCTGTTGACCGTAACGCAGCGTGTAGACGCCGGCGGCGACTTCTGTGCCGCGGAAGTCGGTGTATTCGGCGGCCTTATCGACCCGCAGCACCCCCAGGAAGTGCCCCGTCTGGAAGGGATACTTGACGTTGAGCGACGGCTTGAAGTCCGCCTTGGCGGCGGTCTCCTTCGCCAGCCAGACGGTGCAGACGGCGCCGTCATCAGTCACCAACTGCTGGCCCGGCACCGCCACCGCCGCGGCGATTTTGTCGCTGAGGCCTTCGGGGAGCGTGTCGACGGGCATCAGCTTGGCGTCCGCGAAGGCCGGTGCGGAGACGGCGCAGCAGAGGCAGAACAGGGCGGCGCGAAACATGGAGCAATCCTCAGACGGCAGGTGGGAAGGCGGGATCTAACAAGAAGCCCAGGGATCGCGTTCCCTGGGCTTCAGCGGGCAATGCGTCCACAGGCGTCTCTAGCGGCGGAACGTCGCCAGAAAGGCACTGCGCTGGCTGTGCATGGTCCACGTGTTATCGAGCGCGTCCCCCGTATAACTGTGGGTGACGGTGTACGCCGGGCTGAAATCGCGGACCTTGGTGAGGGGCTGATAGAAGATCATTTCATTGGTGCAGACGCAGTCCCCCTTGGCGAGAGCGCGGGTTTCAATCCGGGCGACGTCACCGGCCGTGAAGACCCCGCGACCGTCCAGGTGATCGTTTTCGAGCGTCATGGCGACCTGGCGGACTTCTACCACGTTTCCGGTGTATTCGCTGGCCGATTCTTTAACGAACGCAAGGAGCGCGGCCTGTTGTTCCTTCGAAGCCCGTTGATCGAGCAGCACCACCGAGCGGATCTTGCCCGCCTGCATCTTGAAGACGCCGGTGTTCCCCATCGTCTTCTCGGAATTGGCGACGACCGCGACCGACAGGCCGTCGAGGCTCACGCCGTTCCACGATCCCCGGTCGACTTTCCAAGCCATCAGCGCTTCCTTGCCGGCGAGGTCCATTTCCGCATTGGCGAAGCAGGGGCCGGTGTAGACATCGCACGAGCGGGCTTCGAGATACTCGCCGGTGATGGTGGCGGCGGAAGCCAGCGTGCTGCCGCACAGGCAGACGCCGCAGGCGAGAGTCGCAAGCAGACGCATGGAAACGGTCCTCAAAGAGGATGCGGACGGATCAATCAACATCCCCTT
>JANRLN010000666.1:0-23767 GCA_033762515.1 Planctomycetaceae bacterium | reverse complement strand
TAAATCCGGTGTTCAAACCCCGCGATCGATTTGTCTTTGGCTGCCATTTGGCCGACCCAAACGCGGGCCCGGTCGGCAGACCGCACATCGTGGAGCACATCCAGGCTCGCTTCGGCCTGTCCAACCGGTCGACGCGACATCGCCACCGAGATCCCTGCCTGCAGCGCCGCCGGGAAGTCGGCACCGCTCGCGGCTGCCAGCCGGACTGCAACTGTCGCCGGCGTCATCCCGTGATCCGCCCCGAGCACGAGCAAGGTTTCCAGAGATTTCTCCACCGCCGGCGACGGTTCCCGTCCCTGAAACAGCCACCAGACATTTCCGGCGAAGCCAAGATCATCACGCGGCTCCACCGCCAGGTCGCCGCGTGTCATCCGTACACGGGCAGCCACCACTGCCGTTACGAAGCCGAGCCAATGAGGCAGACTGTCCTGAACATCTTGCGAGGTGCCCCGCGCGGGCGGCCCCTCGGCAAGCCGCGTGCGCGTCAGTCCCCCGGAGAGCACATCCATCGGCGTCGCCGCGGCTGGCACACGCTTCAGCCAGGAGACGATGTTGTCCGGCAGCGTTAGTCCGCCGATGAGCAGGGCCTGCCAATCGGCCCACTGCTCGCTGGTGGGGAGGTCTCCGGAAACCAGCAAAAAGGCCGTTTCCAGGAAGGTTGCCGACTCTGCCAGGTCATCAACTCGATATCCGCGATAGAGCAGATCCGGCTCGACCGCAGAAACAGCCGTGCTCCAGGCAATGCGGGCAGATTCAGACGCTGGGACAGTCACAGGCAGACCTCAAACGCACAAGCAGGTCCGTGAATCAGACCCGCCTGATCTTACTGGTCGCACCGACCGAGGGAAACGACACGGTCACCGTGCAGAGGCAGGAACATCGCTCCGTCATTCTCCCCCAATTCCCGAAACCCGAAACCCGAAACCCGATGCGGATCATTGCGACGACCAGCGCCGCCCACCAAAATGGTGATTTGGGAAACCATTCCGAAGCAGGGCGTACGGACGAGGCCAATGTCGAAGCGGATGATCGGTCCGTTCGAACTCGGTGAGCGGGTGGGCACCGGGGGCATGGGTGTCGTGTATCGCGCCACGTACACCAAGACGGGGATGGCATGCGCCATCAAGGTCCTCTCCCCCGACGTCAATGAATCGCCCCAGGTCCAGGCGCGTTTCGAGCGTGAGATCGCCATCCTCAAGAAGCTGCAGCATCCCCATATCGTCCGCTACTTCGGCGGCGGCAAGGTGGGCACCCAGCGGTTCTACGCGATGGAACTGGTGACCGGCGGTTCGCTGGATGGTTATCTGAAGAAGAAGGGAAAGGTCCCCTGGGAGGAAGCCCTCGGTTTCACTCGCCAGATCGCGGAGGCTCTGGAGCACGCACACACCGCCGGAGTCATCCATCGCGACCTGAAACCCGCCAACCTGCTGATGACCCCTGACGGGAAGGTCAAACTCACCGACTTCGGTATTGCCCGCGACACCACCGCCACCGCCCTCACCGCTGCCGGCAAGACAGTGGGAACCTATGCTTACATGGCTCCGGAACAGATCCGCGGCAAGCCCCCCGTCGATCGCCGCACCGACTTGTACGCCCTGGGCTGCGTCCTCTTCGAGATGCTCACCGGCGAACCTCCCTTTGACAGCGAAAACGCCGGAGAGCTGCTTGTCAAGCATTTGCAGGAAGAGCCGCCGCGGCTGACGTCGCTGAGCCCCGACGTGCCCATCTGGCTGGAAGAGTTGGTTTTTCGCCTGATGGAGAAGGATCCGGACGAACGCATCTTCGATGCTCTCGCACTGCAGGTGGCGCTGGATGACATCAAGGACAAAGTCTCGCGGCAGGCCAGCTTGGTTGGTTCCACCCTCGGCGGCGGGGTCACCAAGACCGCCGGCGCGGACGGCGAAACTAAACTCGGCACGGGAAAGAAGAAGCGGAAGAAGAAGTCCGACAAGACGCCGTTGTACGAGCAGCTGTGGTTTCTGGCGACCGCCCTGACGGTGGTTGTCGGTTTGATCGGCTGGCAAATCCAACGGGCACTCTATCCCAGTGAAGCCGCACTCTTCGCGCGGGCGCAAGCCCTGATGTCCAAGGAAGACTCGACGTATTGGATTGACGCCAAGAACAAGCACCTGCCGGAACTCTTGCGCCGCTTCCCCAACGGCAAATACGCGCCGGAAGCACAAACCTTGCTCGACAAGGCCGAGATGCACTTCGCCGAACAACAGGCGCTCAATCGGAAAGGTCGAGAGCCGACCAGCGAGGGAGAGCGGCTGCTGATTCAGGCCAATAAGTTCCTGACCAACGAAATCGGCGACCGCGTCTCGGCACTCGAAGTTTTTGAGAGCATGGTAGAGTTGCTGGCCAACCGGCCGGAAGAGCGCGTGTATGTTCTTCTTGCCAAACAGAAAATTGAGCAGATCACGAAAGAAGGGGGGGACAAGCTCGACCGTGTGCAGTTGATCGAAGATGCCCTTCGCCGTGCTGACGAGTCTGCCGACGCCGGACGAACATTTGAGGCTCGCACCATCTGGAACAGCGTGGTGACGCTCTACAAAGACAACCAGGAATTGGAAACGCTCGTAGAACGGGCCAAAGACCGCCTCGAAGAAACCCGCCGAAATCGGAAATCCGCCGAGTAACCCCGAGCGCCCGATCCGCCCTTGAGGTTCCGCGATCCCGCCCAGCTATTGGAGCGCTCCATGGTCCCGACATTGTTTCGAGCCGTAGCGGGGATCTGGCTGGCGTTCACGACATCGATTGCCTTTGCGGCAGACCCGCTGCCCGTCAAACGCGTCGCCGGCGTGGTCACTGAGTACCGCCGCAATTCTCATGCTGACGTCATCCTGAGCCGACTGCTCGAAACCGAAACCCTCGACGGTCACGGCCGCCGTCCTTCGTTACAGTTGGTCTCCCTGTACGTTGACCAGACTCCCCCCAAAGACCTCTCACGAGAGCTCAGCGCCAAGTATGGCTTTCGTCTCTGCCGCTCCATCGGAGAAGCACTTACGCTGGGAACCGCCGAACTCGCCGTCGACGGCGTGCTGATGATCGCCGAGCACGGCGATTATCCCGAATCGCCCGCCGGGCAGACGCAATATCCCAAACGGCGGTTCTTCACTGAGATCGTCGAGGTCTTCGAACATTCGCAACGCACCGTTCCCGTATTCAGCGACAAGCATCTGGCTGACAACACCGCCGATGCCGTGTGGTTCTACGAGACGGCTCAGCGATTGAAGGTGCCGTTAATGGCGGGTTCGTCGGTAACCAGCACCTGGCGCGATCCGGCGCTGGACGTTCTACGCGACGAATCGCTGCAAGAAATCGTCGTGCTTTCGTATGGCGGCCTGGAGGCGTATGGATTTCATGCGCTCGATTTGTTGCAAAGTCTGGCGGAACGACGCCTCGGCGGCGAGACCGGCGTCGCGCGCGTGCGCACGCTCACCGGAAAGGCCGTGTGGGAGACTGCCCGTTCGGAGAGCTTTGATCCGCAACTCCTCGCCGCCGCAATCGGACGCCTCAAAATTCGCCCCATCCCTCCTGGACGCGAATTGCGGGAGCTGGTGCCTGAACCGGTGGCTTACGTCATCGACTATCGCGACGGACTGCGCGGCACGGTGCTAACCTTGAATGGCGCGATCGCCGAATGGGCTGTGGCGTGGCGGGGAACTCCCGCTGCCGAACCGCAGTCCTTTGCCGTCGATCTGCAGGATGATCGCCCCTTCATGCACTTCGCCCATCTGCTGCATGGGATCGAGGGGCTGATGCAAACTCGTACGCCGACGTGGCCCGTGGAACGAACTCTTTTCAGCAGCGTGATGCTGGACGCTGCGCTGACTTCGAAGCTCCAAAGGGGCGCGATCATTCAGACCCCGGTGCTGCAGCGCCGCTATCGGTCCACCTGGAATTGGACCCAACCCGACGACGCGGGCCGTGAACCAAAGGGGATGCCGTGAGCCTCCTGACCTTCGCACAACTTTATGAACTGGCCGATCAACGCCAGGAACGCATCCCCGTCGTCGCTGCCGGGGGTGCGGACCCGACCGTCCTCGAAGCTCTGGATTCGGCCCAACGCCGCGGTTGGGTGTCTCCCATCGTCACCGGGAATCAGGACGAGATCGCCGCCCTGGCGCGCGAACAGTCACTGAACCTGGACGGCTTTCGGATCCTGCACGCCGACGATCCTGCGGGAGCGGCCGTCGCCGAGGTGAAAGCGGGACGTGCGGCACTGTTGATGAAAGGGCAGATCGCCACCCCTGCCCTAATGAAAGCCGTTCTGTCGCGAGAAACCGGCTTGCGGACATCGGACGTGATCGGCCAGGTCGTGCTAATGGAGATCCCCCGCGACCAGCGACGCTTCCTGCTGACCGATACCGGGATCACCATTCAACCGACGCTCGATCAAAAGCGCAGCCTGCTGCAGAGTCTGGTCGCCGTGGCGACCACGCTCCGCGATGCCGCGTCGACCGCCGAACCCCCGCGGGTCGCCGTGATGGCCGCCAGTGAAAAGGCGACCGAATCGATGCCCGACACCCTCGAAGCGGCGGAGTTGCAACGGCTCAACGAAGTGGGCGAGATCACCGGCTGCATCGTCCAAGGCCCGCTCTCGTTCGATCTCGCCTATGCCAGCGACGCCGGGGAGAAGAAACGTCTCGCCGGCTCGGTCATTGGCAGCGCTGATGCGATGCTCTTTTCCAGTCTGCAGGCGGCGAACCTCACCGTGAAAGCCATCATGTACACCGCCGACTGCCGCTTCGGCGGCGTCCTGGTCGGGACCTCCTCGCCAGTAGTCTTTATGTCGCGTGCCGACACCACCGCCACCCGGTTGAACTCTCTGGCGTTCACGCTCCAGTACCTGCGCGGTCGTTGATTGGCGACTTTCGGCGAGCCAGGAACGTCAGTGACTGGAGCGTGCATAATGATCGTCAACGCGAAATCAGTGCCGACATCGCACGCACCGCATCAGCGCATCCCGAAATAAAACAGCACCAAGCCCAGCGCAATCGTGAGCAGTTCGTGCGGCATGTGGTAGGGGGAATCGAAAAACTCAGGCAGCGCCGCAATGATCACGGCGGCCAGCACCCCCAGCGCTCGCAAGTCGGCCCACAAGCGATGAGGAGGAGTCTGACGGTTCCTTTGAATGAACTGCACGACACCCCGCGACAGCACACCAAACAGATACGCGAAGATCATCCCCAGCAGTGCCAGCGTCCGCGGTTCGTACAATTTGCCTTCCCGCTGCAAATACACGGCGAGCGAGACAAACGTGGCGACGATGATCAGACGGATCGAATACCGCGGCAAGTAGAGCGGATGCCGCTCAGTCCTGATGATGTGTTCTTGCTCCAGCCGCGCGAGGACCTCTCCAGGCAAGGCCACTCGTCGGCGCGTGGCGAAGTAGTGGGCCATGGCGACGAGCAGCGCCTGCACCCACAACACATCGGTTTCGCGACCCTGCGCCAGATTCGACACCACCACCGCCATCACCACCAACGTGAGGAGCGCCCGCACGCTCCCCTGCGGCAGACCCAGCGGCGGCCACGTCTCCGGGGAACCTGAGAATTCGTCCATGGGAACCTCTCTGCTGGTATTCGACGACACCGCCCGGCGAAGTATACTCCATGCGGAGGTGTCGCGATGCTGATCCACGATTGGACCCGAGTCCCTGCGGGGCTGTTCCACCATTTCCATCAGGACTGGTCCATCGAAATCTCGCGGGCCCTGAATCGTGGGAAGTTGCCCGTCGGTTACTCGGCACTTGTCGAACAACGCGTCAACGGCCCGGAGCCTGACGTTATCGCCGTCGAAACGCTGATGGCTGCGCGCGACGGGAACGGAACAACGACTCTCCTGGCGCCCCCGCAAACGCGGATCGTGCAGCGGCTGAAGGATGACGCGACGCGATACTCGGAAAGGGCCAATCGCATCGTCATTCGACAGGGCTTCGGCGAGGTGGTCGCCGTGATCGAAATTGTCTCTCCGGGCAATAAGGGGTCCCGCGAAGCTTGTCGCTCGTTCGTGGAGAAATCGATCGCCTTCCTGCGGCATGGCATCCACCTGCTCGTCATTGACCTCTTTCCTCCATCGAAACGGGATCCGCAAGGGATTCATCAGGCCATCATCGAAGAGTTCTGCAGCGCGGAGTTCCGTCTCCCCCCGGAGACTCCGCTGACGCTCGTCTCATACCAGGCGGGGGATGATCCGACGGCCTACGTCGAAACCGTCGCTGTCGGCCAACCGTTGATCGACATGCCGTTGTTTCTTACGCCCAAACTGCACGTTCCGGCCCCGTTGAATGCGACTTACGAGGCCTCCTGGTCCGTCTGTCCCGACCTGATCCGCGACCTGCTGACCAAGCCGCCGAACGACGCGTAGTCGCCGGTAGAAACTGCCGATGTTGCCGGGTTCATGACCCCCTCTTGACCATCTCGCCGCGAGCGGACTACAACCCGCTCTGGGGGAGGTCTCGACGGGAATTGATGACATGGCGATGCGTGCGGCTCCCCCGAATCTCTTGTGGTTGACGCTGCTGCTCGGCAGCGCTGCGCTGGTCATCGGCTGCCAGTTGACCCCGGCCCCCGGGCTCGTCAACTGTCCGCTCCCTACCAACGAACAGGTCCGCGAAGTCCTGCGCATCGTCCCGCTGGGAATTTCGCGCGAAGAGGCCAAGAAACGCCTTGTGGAAGCGGGCTTCGCCGGAAACTTCGGCGAGAACGAATCGATCTACTATTGCGACATCTGGGACAAAGGAGACGGGGTCCGCTGGCACATCAACGTGACCTTGCTCTTCGACGACGAAGGCCATCTCTACGCCACCCGCCCCGATGTCAACGGAGCAATCGACCCTACGCCCCGGTCCAGCAAACCCGTGCAGGTCGTGGTCGATCCGTTTCAGTAATGGCTCAGAAACGCGTTCCAAATCTAATTCCGAAATCCTAAAGAAGTCTCCGTTCGTCAAATCACAAACAAATCCGCAGCGCGACTCGTTTCAGCCTTCAGACTGAGGATTTCTTTCGGATTCCGAGCTTGGGATTTCTCAATGTACCGAGCAACCCTCCCGCCAGGCCTCCTGCCGCCTACTTCAATCCCACCGGTTGCAGGGGGCAGACCCCGGCGATAAAGCTCTCGCGACGGCCGTCGGATTGGAACTCCACCGTCAGCGTTCGACGTCGCGACAAGCCGGGTGAGACCTCCACCACCGTCCCCAGACCATAGCGCGGATGCCGCACGGCCATTCCGACGGTGAAGCCGAGCGGGAGTTCCACGGCCTCGGAAGTGCCGTTGGCCAGCGCAGCCGCCGTCGTCAGGAGCGGACTGCTCCGCAAACGTTCCAGCGTCGACGTTTTCGGTTTGGGAGTGCGGAACTCCTGTTCGTCCAATTCGTCACGATGGGGAACGCCAAAGCCGTCGCCGGTGCAGTCGCGCTCCACGAGGGGCATCTCGGACAGAAAGTCGCTGGGAATCGTGCTCAGCTCACGACCGTGCATCTCGCGGCGGAAGGTCTGCGTCAGTACGAGTTGCTGCTCCGCGCGCGTCAGACCTACGAACAGCAACCGACGTTCCTCTTCGAGTTCCCTGGCGTCATTCGAGCGGAGCGAACGCTCGTGGGGGAGCAAATTCTGTTCGACGCCGACGATAAAGACGAACGGGAACTCCAGTCCCTTGGCGGCGTGCAGCGTCATCAGCGTCACCGCACCGAGGTCGGTATCGAGTGCATCCACATCCTGAGCGAGACTTGCCGATTCGAGAAAGCCGCCGAGGGTGGCTTCGTCGCCAAACTGTTGATCGTAGTGTCGGGCCGCACTGACGAGTTCATCGACGTTCGACCGGCGCTGCAGTTCCTGTTCGTTGGCGAGGAGCGTGTCGTCGATGCGGGCGTACCCCGTGCGACCGAGGATGTCATTGAGCAATTCTGCAACGGGTCCCGTCGACTTCGCGGCAAGTTGCTCGATGAGGTGGGCAAACTGCACGAGGGCTGCGCCGGCACGCTTGGGAAGACCCGTTCCCGATGCGGCGCGGGAGGCGGCTTCCAGCAGCGGAACGCTGCGTTCGTCGGCCCAGCGGACGAACTTCTCCAGCGACGCTTTGCCGATGCCGCGCGGGGGATTGTTGACGGCCCGCAGAAACGCCACCCGGTCGCGCGGATTCTCTACGATTCGCAGATAGGCGAGGAGATCCTTCACTTCACTCCGTTCGTAGAAGGCCACTCCCCCTGCGACCTGATAGGGAACGCGCGCCCGAGCGAGGGCGGTTTCCAGGCACCGCGAGAGGGCGTTGACGCGGTAGAAGATGGCGAAATCCGACCATCGACGCCGGCCCTCCGTCACCAGGCCCCGAATCTCTTCCGCGATGGCGTCCGCTTCGCGGCGACCATCCAGATACGTCCGCAGTTCCACGGGCGGACCGGCGGCGTTTCCTGTCCGCAGCGATTTGGCCTTGCGGCGGCGGTTGTGCGCAATGAGGGCGTCGGCGGTGCGCAGAATTTCCGGAGTGCTGCGGAAATTGTCCTCTAGGCGAATGACTGAAACCTCGGGAAAGTCGCGTTCGAACCGCAGGATGTTCTCGATCTGCGCCCCGCGCCAGCCGTAAATCGACTGGTCCGGGTCCCCCGTGGCGCACAGATTCGGCTCGTGCTGCGACAGGGCGGCGACGATCTGGTACTGCGCCCGGTTCGTGTCCTGGTACTCGTCCACCAGAATGAACCGCAGTCGCTGGTCAAGTTCGGTCCGCAGGTCCTCATGCTCCGCCAGTAACACGGCGACGTGCATCAGTAGATCATCGAAGTCAACCGCGTTGGCTTCCAGGAGTCGCTGCTGATACTTCGGATAGACCCGCGCGACCACCGCCTGCATGTGGTTTCCCACGCGCTCCTCAAAGCGGGCGGCGAACTGCTCGGCAGTGACGAGCTCATTCTTGGCCTGACTGATCTGCCAGCCGATCTTGGCCGGGGGGAAGTGCGCGGCGTCGATATCAGCGTCATGCAGGACCTGCTTGATGATCTGATGCTGGTCCGACGTATCGAAGATGGAGAAGTTGGGGCTCAATCCCACGGCGCCCCCCCGCTCACGAAGCAGCCGCGCGCAGAATTTATGAAACGTCGTGACCCAGATCCGCTGACCGGGGAGCAACCGCTCCACCCGTTCCCCCATTTCACGAGCGGCTTTGTTGGTGAACGTGATCGCGAGGATCTCCCGCGGCCTGACGCCCCGTTCGATGAGCCGTGCGATTCGCCGAGTGATTACCCTCGTCTTGCCGGAACCGGGTCCTGCGAGAACCAAAAGAGGCCCCGTGAAGTGCTCCACCGCGGCACGCTGGCTCGGAGTGAGATCATCGGCAGACACGTCGTCCGAACTCCCTTTCGCACGGCCGGACTGCGATCAATCCGCAGCGGTGTTTTGCCGTGACGACAATGACTCGACGATACCGCATCGCGCGCGATGACGCGAGCACCGTGCGAGACCGCCACACGCACCGGGTCTTTCACCGTCGAGAATGCGGGGCCATGCCGATGAGTGCAACACCGCATATCCCCCACGGAACATGTAAACACAGGGGTGCGGCAACTACCGAGAAATCAACGGATCGTTCTGCAACATTTCGAGGTTGGACAGCTGCCGGGTTGGGAATCTGGAGCAAAATCGATGCTGCAAAAATCCCGCCTACGCAGAACGCTACAGCAAAACCATACGCCTTGTGCGGAAGTGCTGCGAAATGCCGAAACCGGAGCGAGGTCGGAAGCCGATGGAATCACACGCCGTAACCTGTTCCGCAAAATAACGTTGCAGCAATTTTCGCAGCTCAGGACCGATTTGGCACGCTGGATGCTCCCCTCTTCCGATGCCTTGGCGGCAGGCGTTGGCCCGCACTTGCTAACGAGGCAAAACGGAGGGCGCTTCGAGTTCATCCCGGCTCGAAGCGCCTTCTTTCTTTTGCAGACGAGCCTCTCCTCCGCCGTGACGCTCGGCGACCGGTCGCGGCCCCTTGCAGCGATCGACGCGGAACGGCATTCTGCCGTTATGGTTCCCGCTGTCACCGTCCGTACCGGCGCGCGACTGCACTTCGGCCTCCTGGCGGTTAAGCCGCTCCATGGGCGGAAGTTCGGCGGCGTGGGCGTCATGGTTGAGCAACCCGGTTTCGAAATTTGCCTGCGCGCCGCCTCCGTCGACAGCATCAACGGCGGAACCAGCAGCACGCTTCTGCGAATCCGCGAATTTCTGACGCGCGTGCGCGGCGTCTCCCAGGCCGATCTGCCGCCGGTGGAGATGGTGATTCGTCGCGAGATTCCGTCGCATGAAGGATTGGGGTCGGGAACGCAGCTCGGTCTGGCCGTCACCGCCGGGCTGCAGTTTCTGGCGACGGGCGCGCGCAGTCGCGCTGCGCAATTGGCCGCAGGAGTTGGTCGCGGCGCGCGGTCGGCGATCGGCGTGCATGGATTCGATGAGGGGGGGTTTCTCATCGAAGCGGGACATCAAACCGAAGCCGACATCAGTCCGCTCGTGGCGCGAGCAGTCGTCCCTACCGCCTGGCGGTGGCTGTTGATTTCGCCGCGGGAATCCGCCGGACTCTCGGGCGCCGCGGAGCAGCAGGCTTTTCGTCAGTTACCGTCCATGCCTGAGTCGTTGACCTCGACCCTGTGCCGCATCCTGCTGATGGATTGGCTGCCGGCGATGCTCGCTGCCGATTTTGCCGTCTCTGCTTCCGCGATGTGGGAGTATGGTCAACGCGTGGGAGAATTCTTCACCTGCGTCCAGGGAAACAGATTCGCCCATCCACGCATGGCCGCACTCGCAGAAACGCTGCGTCGGCGGGGAATTTCGGGGATTGCCCAGACTTCCTGGGGACCAACGATCGCCGTGTTGTGCCCTGACCCCGAACACGCCTCGGAATTGCAGCACTGGATATCCACTCAACAGGGGGAGGAGGGGCTTTCCACACGGATCACCGCCAGCCGAAACACGGGGGCGGAAGTCGTTGCGCAGGAATGGGAACCGCCCATCCCGACACTCGGAGTCGAAGACCGTCAATCACGTCTCCGCAGCAACCATGGTTGAACCCTCCTCACCACTCACCGACTGGATTGAAGAATCCCCCACGCCGAGCGGGAGTCCGCGCACGCAGCGTCCGGAAGACTACGTCTGGCCGCGCTGGTGGTTTCAACCCCTCGTGATGGGCGCGACCCTGGCACTGCTGTCGGGGATCGCGGCCTTGGCGCGCGTCTCTCTGATGGCGGGAACGATTGGGGCGCTGGTGGGGGCGCTGGTGGGACTGACCGCAACTCTGATCGCTCATGCATGGGGAGTGGCGATTGTATTCGCCGACAGCTCGCGCCGCGGATTTTGGTTCGCAGTCTTTCCGCCGTACATGGTCTACTATGCCGTCGTTCGCTGGCAGTGGATGGCCCAGCCCACGGTCCTCTTCTTGTGTGGACTGGTGCTGGCATTCGGCGCTGTTTTCACCGTTCGGGCTGTCGCACCTCCGCGGCAGGAATCTCCGGGACTCGCGGTTCAGAAACCCGTCGCGCGATCCTCGGCGGCAGCGTTACACGCCCGGCATTTCTCACCAATCGATGCACGGACGTCGACTTCCCGTGTTGATCAAACCTCAGCGCCCACGTTGAACGGAGGGGAGAACTGCAACGGCGCGAGTTGGGGAAAGGCTGCTGGACTTCCTCAGATGCTCGAAATTCCGGCTGCATCGGACGGCATGAATGTTTACGATGAAGGCAGCATGTCTGACTGATCACCGACCGCGCCCGGCTGCGATCGCGGACAAGGATCGCACCGACTCCTTCCCGGCCGACGGAATCGCTGCACGACCGGACATCGATTTTCATATTCTCGTCAGCAATGAAGCGCACGTGACCCCTGATCCTGCCACCGCTGGCGAACTTTTGCTGCTGGAACGCTTGCGCGAGGGCGACACCAAAGCTCTCGCCACGCTGTTCGAGGGCTATCGCCCCCGACTGTGGCGGATCATCAACTTCCGGCTCGACCATCGGCTCGCCGGACGCGTGGACGCCGAAGATGTGCTGCAGGAAACCTACCTCAACGCCGCCCAGCGCATTCAGCACGTCTTCACCGACAGTCCCGACGGAGTCTTCGTCTGGCTGCGGTTGATCGTACAACAGACCCTGGTGCAGATTCACCGGCGCTACTTCGGTGCGAAGTCGCGCGACGTCCACCGCGAACGCAGCACCCAGAATCGGTGGGGCGGAAACGGCGATTCGGAGTCGTTCTCGATTTCGTCGCAGCTTCTGGGGCATCTCACGTCACCCAGCCAGGCGGCGCTGCGTCAGGAGCTGTCGCAGCAACTGCAGGTGGCTCTGGAAACCATGAGCGACCTGGACCGCGAGGTGCTGATCCTGAGGCACTTCGAAGAATTGACCAACCAGGAAACCGCACGTGTGCTGAAGATCTCGCAACAGGCGGCCAGCCTCCGGTACGTGCGGGCGCTGACTCGCTTGAAACAGGTTCTGGCTGCAATCCCCGAGTTCCAGTAGTTTTCTTGCGCGATGTCGACTGTGTCCGCTGACGATGTCTATCGCCATCCCTGGGAGAAGCTCGCTTCGCAGTACCTCGATGGTCTGCGCGAAGGGGAGGGCCCGTCGATCGACGACATCGCCGCGCAATGCCCCGAAGATGCGCGCGAGGTCAAGGAACTCCTGAAACTCGTCTCCGTGATGGAAGGCTGGAAGCTCCGTCGCGAGCTCGCGGCGATGCGGCAGTCGATGCCCGATTCGTTCCGTTTCGAACGCCTGGGGGAATACCGGATTCTGCGGGAAATCGGCCGCGGCGGCATGGGCGTGGTCTTTGAGGCGGAACAGGAATCGATGCAGCGCCGCGTCGCGCTGAAATTGCTGCCGTGGCGCTTTCCCAAATCATCGCGGCTGCGTGAGAGGTTCCAACATGAGGCCTGCCTGGCCGGGAAGTTGCGGCATAAGCACATCGTCCCCGTGTATCAATTCGGCGAGCAAGACGGCTGGTGTTATTACGTGATGCATCTCGTCCCGGGGCTGGGACTCGATCGCGTGATTCAGCGGCTGAACGAGCCGCCGTATGAGCTTCGCGGTTCGGATGTGCAGACGGCATTCCAGGAAACGATCAAGCGCAACGGGGCGGGCGGCGCACATGCCGCACTGCGGCATGTGCGCCCGCGCGGCGCCTGGTGGTGGCCCTGGGGGCGATCGGCTCGGGTGGAAGCCGCCGACGCCGTCGGCAACTGGACCTTCCGTCAGGAAGCCTGGGGCCAGGTTGCACGCTTCGGCCTGCAAGTCGCCGACGCCCTGCGGTACGCACATTCCGAGGGAATCCTGCACCGCGACATTAAGCCCGGCAATCTGATTCTGGATGAGACGAAGCGCCTCTGGGTGGCCGATTTCGGACTCGCGCAGATTGAGCAACGGGAGTCGCAACCCGACGGCGACAACATCGCTGGAACGCTGAGATACACGCCGCCGGAGCAGTTGGCCGGCGTCCCGGATGCACGGAGCGATCTCTACTCCCTGGGAGCGACGCTCTATGAACTCTGCGCCTTGCGACCCGCCTTTCCCGAACGGGACCGCGTCAAGCTGATCCGCAGCGTCCGCGAAACCACCCCTCGAAGCCCGCAGAATCTCAATTCCCGCTGTCCTGCCGCCTTGTCGGACATCGTGATGCGGGCCATGGCCAAGAATCCTGAGGACCGATTCCAGTCCGCAGCCGAATTCAAAGAAGCGCTCGTCACGTTTCTCCGCGAACGGGACGCCCATCGCTGATTCGATCATGCAGGTTGCCCATGCTCGCCTCGTGACTTCTCTGTCAGTCCTGTGGTAAACTTGAGGGAGTCGACGGTTCCGTCGACGACGCTGGAACATCGATTCTGGATCAGCTCCCCGAGGACATCATGGCCGCTGTAGCCACCGCTGACGACGACGGATCTCCTTCCTCTGGCGGCAACAACGACGCGAAGCGTCGAATTGCCGGCATGTGCTGGAAGAAGGGGACCGATGCGATGTCCAAAGAAAACTGGGACTACTGCATCGAGATGTTCGGTCAATGCGTGACGCTCGTCCCCGACAATCTGGTCTATCGTCAGACGCTGAGAAACTGCGAGTTTCGCAAGTACAAGAACAACAAGACCGGCGCCTCGATGTCGGGCATGCGGCTGATGGGGACCCGCGGCAAGGTCAAGAAAGCCCGCAACGCCAAGAACTGGGCCGAAATGGCCGTCGCCGCCGAAGAGGGCTTGACGGTCAATCCGTGGGATGCCCAGCTCAACGCCGACCTCGGTGAAGCCGCACGCATGCTCGGCTACGACGATGTCGCCATCTTTGGATTCCAGATGGCTGTGGCGGCGGAGCCCAAGAATGTTGAGTACCTCAAGGGTTTTGCAGAAGTCCTGCGATCCAAAGGGGAATACGACCGGGCGCGCGAGTGCTGGAAGAAGATCTACGAGATCAATCCGCTCGATGGTCACGCGCGTTCGATGATGACGCAATCGGACACCGAGAAGCTGATCGACCGGTCCAATATGCAGGAGGCGAAGACCACCCGCGAGGTGAAGCAGGGCTACGAAGACTCTGTCCGCGGCGCGGGCGCCAATCAGAACGAAGTCATCACGCCCGGGGTCTCCCTCGAAGCGGACCTGAAGCGGATGATCCGCAAAGATCCGGCGAACAAGGACAACTATCAGAAGCTCGCCGATGTGCTCCGCAAGGAGGGACGCCTGGAAGAGGCGCTCGAGCAGTATACGAAAGCATTCGAAGTCGGCGGCGACGTCGTCGTCCGCGAGCAGGGGGAAGAAGTCCGGCTCGAGATGCTGCGGAAGAACCTGGGCTTTGCAATTGAAGCCACACAGAAGAACCCGGACGACGCACAGGCCCGCGAGCATGTGGAAGGGCTGAAGAAAGAGTTGCTGGCGCAGGAGATCGAAATCTTCTCGCGCTGGATTGAGCGCCGCCCGCAAGATCTGAAGCTCAAGCAAGAATTGGGGCTGCGGCTCTTTCGCGACGGCAAGTATCAGCCCGCGGCGCAGCTCTTTCAACAGGCGTCGGGGGACACTCGAATTGAAGGGCCAGCCCTGCTGATGCTGGCCAAATGCTTTTTGAGGCTGCGGCAGAACTCCCTGGCGCTGCGTCAGTTGGAAAAGGCTGTCGAGCGGTTCAACCTCAACGACTCGAAAGAACAATTCACCGAAACCCATTACCTGCTGGCGCGGTTGTACGAGGACGGCAAGGACCTCGACAAGGCGGAGGCGCACTACACCGAAGTCTTGACCGCCGACTTCGCCTACAAAGACGCCCACGCCCGGCTGATGAAAATCCAGGCGGAACGGGGTGGTGAGAAGGGCATGGCCGATCTGGGGGACTTGTAGCCCCTGTCAGACAGCAAGATTCGTGATTGGGCGTTGGTACGCTTCGACCAGCCACGCCGCCGTCATCGAAATCGCCAATCCAGAGCTACAAAAGATCGCGTCGAATGGAGGCGCTTCGTCCAATCGACCAACGCGCGCTCGGGGACCCGCTACGAACGATCGCCTTACCCGCCCCCGAGCGTTCGGAACCGTGCTCCGACTCACCCTACGGCGCTACCTGCCACCCGTACTTGTACAACTCCAGCACGAGGAACACGATCCCCGTAATCAGAGCGGCCAGCGAGACGAACAGCAGTCCGACGTAGATGTCCGGCGTGGGACTCGAATCAGAACTTCGTGGTGACATTGTCCTGGACCTCGATAATGCTGTTCGGGGCGGTTTCGACCACGACGCCGACGGAACGATCCGGGCGCACATCTTCCAGCCGGATCCGGCCGAGATATTTGTCATTGCGGTAGACGGTCATCGAGTGGCCGGCGATCAGACCGTCATCCTGACCCAGGGAAACTTCCACCAGCAGACGATTCCCCTTTTCTTCCCGACGCGCTCCGATAATCTTGCCCCATACGTTCGGGGGCGGGGCAGCAGTGACCGTCATCAATCGGGTATCGGTCGGCAGGTCCTTCGACGCCAGGAACGCGCGCATCGTGCCGTTCGTCTTCAACAAGGCGTTGTACTTTTCCTCAGTCTGCTTCAATTGCAGTTCGATGCCGAACAGTTGGTCGCGGAGCTTGTTGTTGTCGACGACCAGATCGTCGCGGGATTTGTTCAGTTCCTTGTTCCGTGCCCGTTGAACCTGGGCCTCTTTCGTGCGTTCTTCAGCTTCCTGACTGTTCAGATCGGCGATGTTCCGCTGACCGTCGAGAGCGAGCTTCAGCGCCTTGTTCTCCGTATCGAGCCGCTGGTTTTCCCCCTCGAAAACCTTCGCCTGACCTTCGAAAGTCGTCTTGGAGTTTTGGGACGCCGTCAGCTCCTGCTTTAACGCTTCAATCTGGTCATTGAGGGCCCTGGCTTCCGCCTGCGCGGTCGTCTTGGCCGTATCAGCCAACTTTTGAGCGGTTTCGAACTTGGTCTTCCAATTCACCTGGGCGGTGAAGACCGCTCCGGCGAACGCCATGAACAACACGCTCATGACGAGATGGATCACCACCAGGAGTTTGCCGAGAAACGTCATTGCTCGCCCTTCGCGATGAGCCCGATCCGAGAAATCGTACTTGCGTGTTCCACCCGACGACTATTCGGCCGCAGTTGACGCGGCCGGTTCGGCAGCCTCGGCGGCTTCGTAACTGCCGCTCAACTGCGCCTTGAGCTGGTTCTGACGCCGCTCCAGCCGCAGCCGGTTTTCCTTCAGCAGCAGCAGTTCAAATTCTAACGCTTTCCGCTGCGCGGCGGCGGCGTAACTGTCGTCTCGCAGCAACTCCAGCTGATTTCGCAGCCGCATCACTTCGAACCGCAGTTCGCGAACCGCGTCCTGCAATTGCTGAGCCTTCGTTCCCGTAGTCGCCACTTCGTCGGTCAATTGGACGATTTCAGCGGACAACGCCTGCAACTGCCCAGCCCACGCGGTGGAATGCCGCTGCAAGCCGGCAAGATCCGCAGCGGTCAGGGTGTTGATGGCTGCGAGTTGCGGCGTGCGATTGGACACCTCGGTTTGCAGGGCAGTCAATTCCGCCTTCAAATCGTCCAGGATTTGCTTCTGAGACTTGGTGACAACTTCCGCCAGGTTCACCGAGGAGGCGATCTGCTGGCCTGAGAGGCGGCCGGTGGCCGTGTAGGTCCCCGTGTCACCGCGTGAAATCGACACACGACCGGCAATCGCCGGAGAATTCCCCGCCCTTTCCCAGTTCACACCCCCGCGCGACATCGCCCCCGCGAAGGCGGCAAACCCCAGGCTTGCCGCAGCGACGAAGACGACGAGCACTTTGGCCAACTGCGTCATTCCGATGATCCTGCCTGCGGTCTGGGGGAAAAGGGGCGACGAAAAGCAACTTCTTCCGCGGCTCTGACGAGCGCTCCGGCGAACAGGTTGTGGGGTCCACGGAATCGATGAACACCCGCTGGAGACAATCGCGGGTTCCCGCACCCCTGAGATCCGCGGTGCAGTGCGACATCCGTGTCAGAAACTTCCCAAATCTTACAACCCTCGAAAAATCAGTGTCAACGAGAAAGGCACAGACGGCCCAGCAATCTGCGGAGCACACGGCAGATCGACGATCGCACCGATTCTTTCGCGCAGGACAGATACGTTGGCAGAACGACCGGTTGCTACTCCCGAATGGCCGAACATCGGTGGGTGCAGGGGTACGACATCCCTCGGCAGACATCTGGGACGCTGTAAGGGTGTTCGGCCATTTCGACGGCCGTCTGGAGAGAACCGGGGGAATCCCGACTCAGATGTTTTTTTGATAAAACCGGAGTTGGCGCTATTGCCGCGTGGCTTGACGCCTTGGAAGATACGCGTCCGCGCTGGCGTCCGCGGAACCTGCGCACGGAGAAAACCTCGTGCGATCGTCAAGATCGGACGAAATCAAGTGATTCCAGACGCCCTTCGGACCTATCCTCTCAGCGGGCTCGCTGTATGTCAGACACTACGACGTTTCAACTGGAAGTCGACCAAGGCCTGATGACTGTGACCTTTCTGCCGCGTCTGAACCAGATTCCCTGGGCGGACATCGAGCAGGTCGGATCGCAGGTGGTGCAGCGCATCCACAGCCTCAGCTCTCCGCGAGTCCTGGTGGATCTGACGCCTCTCGATTATATGGGGAGCGCGCAGGTGGCCCTGATCGTCCGTCTATTCAAGGGCGTGAAGGAGAAAAGTGGTTCGATGGTGGTCGCCACGAACCACCCGGTCGTGCAGGAGGTCTTGTCGCTCGCGGGACTGAACAAGATCTGGACAATTGTCGGGACTCGCGACGAAGGCCGCCGCATGCTGGGGGCTTCCTCGGTCGGTCAAACATCGGAAGTGGGCGGCGGGGTGGGCTTGGCGGTCGGCGGGATGATCGGGGCGCTGGTGGGGGGGATCGCCCTCGTCCTGGCGTTCTCCGGTTCAGCCGCCGTCCCCGCAACGGCCGCCGCTTGGGTGGCACTCCTCGCCGCGGCAGCCGCTTTCGGAATGGGTCTGGGGGCCACGCTCAACGGCCACGGTCCGAGTCGGAACATGGGGGTCGGCGCGCTGGTTCTCGGCATGGTGATGCTGCTGGGGAGCGTGTTCGCCATCGCCAGCCCCAAGGCCGAGGCCCAGCCAAAGCCCTCGAACTCCGCACGGGACGGCGGCGACAAGGTTGAAGAAAATACTGAGGAAGAAGAGGCGCCGGAGCCGCCGAAGAAGTCGAAGACCAAGTCGAAGCCGGCGAAGAAGGCGGAACCAGCGGCTGAAGAAGAAGAACCCGCCCCCGAGGACGCTGCCCCGAAGAACAGCAAGACGAAGGAAACAACTTCGACTGATGCCGCTCCCCCTGCGACGACTGAGCCTCAGCAAGGATCCTGAATCGAGTCGCTCCGACAGGTGTCCGCCGCGTGAGCGCAGCCTTGAGGTCCGGCCGCTCTGGAAGTGAGCTGTCCGACCGAAATCCGTCAGAACTCAGCTGCGGCGGGGACGCCGCGAGAATCGTCATCCCTCATTCGACGCCACGTGCAGATAAGGAATCGGGCAATGGAAGCAGCTCCGTCGAGCCTCACCACGCCGCAAAGCGAGAGCCGTCAGAAAGCCCTGCAGGAAGAACTGCGGGAGCTGGTCGACCTCGTTGGCCCGGCCCCGTTGGTCGATTTGCTGCTCGAGCGCGCCTTCCAGCTGCGAGCCACCGACATTCACCTCGACCCCTCCCGCGATGGTCTGCGGGTCCGCTTGCGCGTCGACGGCATGCTGCACGACGTGCTGCAACTTCCGGCGGAAATGATGTCGCAAGTCATTTCCCGTGTGAAGTTGATGAGCGGAATGGACATTACGGAACGCCGGTTCTCTCAGGATGGTCATATCTCCAGCGCCGTGCTCAAGCACCAGCGCGACGTCCGCGTCGGCAGCGGTCCCACGATCTACGGCGAACGTCTGGTGCTCCGTCTGATGCCGGATACGTCCACCTTCACCCGGCTGGAAGAACTCGGACTGGAAGAACCTCAGATCGAGCTGGTGCGCGGCGCTTTGAAGATGCCTTACGGCATGGTCCTCAGCGTGGGTCCCGTCGGGAGCGGTAAGAGCAGCACCATGTATAGCTGCCTGGAGCTCTTGAACGAACACGGCCGCAGCCTGGTCACCATCGAAGATCCCGTGGAACGCCGGATCGACGGGGTCAGTCAGATTCAGACCGAGCCCAAGATCAATTTCAACTTCGTCGAGGCGCTCCGCGGAGTGCTCCGCCAAGACCCCGACGTGGTGATGGTCGGCGAAATTCGTGATCCCGAAACGGCGCACATCGCGATTCGTGCCGGACTCACCGGCGTGCGCGTCCTCAGCACTCTGCACGCCAACGACACCTGCGCCACGGTGGACGTGTTCCGCGACTTCGGCATCCCGCCGATGTTTATCGCCGACAGCGTCAACTGCGTCATTTCGCAGCGTCTGATGCGCAAAGTGTGCGAATCGTCGTTCGAGGAATATGCTCCCGACATGGCGGAAGCGGCCATGCTGGGACTGAACCCCGATGAGGCTCCCCACATTCGTCTGCGTCGCGGTATTCCTTCGGACGTCAACTTCCACACCGGCTATCTGGGCCGCACGGGGGTCTTCGAAGTTCTGGAAATCGGGGGCGAGATTCGCGCTGCGATTCTCGGAGGCAAAAGCGCCGGCGAACTGCGTCAGATGGCCATGGAACGCGGCATGCAGACACTGGAGCAGTCGGCGATCAACAAAGTGCGCCTCGGGATCACCACTATCGAGGAAATGCATCGCGTACTGATCGTTTCCTAAGGCTCGCCGGCCGACGGCAAACGCTTCTCTGCGGCGGCACTGAGTCGGACGGATTCCGCTGGCGATCCATGAAGTCCTTACTGTTGCTCAGACACGCAAAGTCCAGCTGGGATCACCCCGAGTTAGCCGATCATGATCGGCCGCTGAAGCAGCTGGGGATCGAGGCGGCGAAGCGGATGGGGCGGTGGACGCTCGCCAAATCACTGATCCCCGATCGAGTGCTTTGTTCCTCCGCCGCGCGGACGACGGAAACGTGGGATCGTGTTCGCAGTGTTTGGGAACGCGCCGCACGAACTAGCCCGGAGGTGACAATTCATCCCGAACTGTATGCGTGCTCAACGGACGCGATTCGACGTGTGATCGCCGAGTTCGGGAGGTCCTCGCAGAGTGTGATGGTCATCGGCCATAATCCGGCGCTGCAAGACTTGCTGTCGCAGTTGACGGGCGTCGACGAAACCTTCCCGACGGCCGCATTCGCCAAGATTGACTTGCCCATCGACGACTGGGTGGAGATCCAACAGTCGGATTTGCGCGGAAACCTTTTCAGATTGCAGCGGCCGCGTGATCTCGACGAAGCAGACCGGTGATGCTCCCGGCCTGCCAGCGAGATACAAATTCCCACTTCCCGGACAAACATCAGCCGTTGAAGCGATAGCCCTTCGGCACGACGGTGACGCCCCGATCGGAAATCGTGAACTGGCGACGTGCATCGGCCTCGCGATTGAATCCGATCGTCTCTCCCGCGGGAATGTGCACCCCTTTGTCGACGATGCAGCGCTGGAGTTTGGCGCTGGGACCGACGCGAACCCCGTCGAACAGGATGCAATTGTCGACCTCGGCCCGATCCTCGATGACCACGCGCGCCGACAAGACCGAATGCCGGACGCACCCCCCGGAAATGATCGTCCCGGCTCCGAGAATGGAATTCTGGAATTCCCCTTGCGATCCCGAGCGGCCGGGCACCATCCGGGCCGGGGGATTCTGGCCGTGGTACGTGCGGATGGACCAGTCTTCCTGATACAGATCGAGCGGCGGAATCGGCAGCAGCAGATCCATGTTCGCGTCAAAGTAGGCATCTAGCGTGCCGACGTCTTTCCAGTAGCGATCCTGCGTCACCCGCCCTGCCTTGCCTCCGAAGCGATACTCGTGCACCGCATCGGCGCCGCTGATCATTCGCGGCAGGATGTTCTTGCCGAAATCATGTGCCGACTGCGCATCGGCCTGATCGAACTCCAGCTCTCGGCAGAGGACATCCATGGAGAAGACGTAAATTCCCATCGACACCAACGCTCGATCGGGGTGTCCCGGCATCGGTTTGGGAATCAGCGGCTTCTCCTGAAACTCGACAATCTCGTGCCGCTCGTTGACGCCCATTACCCCAAACTCGGAGGCTTCTTCAATGGGCACATCCATGCAGGCGACCGTGACATCCGCCTGAGACTTGGCGTGCGACTTGATCATCGCCGCGTAATCCATGCGATAGATGTGGTCGCCCGAAAGAATCAGCACATGGTGCGCGCCGCTGCGCTGCAGGAGATACAGATTTTGGTAGATCGCGTTGGCAGTCCCGGAGTACCACGAATCCCCAGTCCGCATCTGGGGGGGCACAACCGTGATGTACTCCTGAATCTCGGGATTGAAAATCGACCATCCGTCACGCAGATGCTTCTGCAGCGAATGCGATTTGTACTGGGTGAGGACTAGCACCCGTCGAATCCCGGAGTGAAGGCAGTTGCTCAACGCAAAGTCAATGATGCGATATTTTCCGGCAAACGGCACCGCGGGTTTGGCGCGATCGATGGTGAGGGGATGGAGACGAGAGCCGGCGCCTCCGGCCAACAGGACGGTTAATGTCTTGGAAAGCATCAGAGATTGAGCGCTTTTTAGGCGAGTGGTGAGCTGGCTCGCCGCGGAGACCCGTCCGCGAGCGTCGGCCGGTCAAGTGCGATGTTAGGCCGAACTGCAACTTCGATTCCACTTGGGCATGGGAATTTCTGGTGAGGGGATCCGGATCGATGGAAGTGGTATGGGAGTCGCGGGGCAGAGTCGCGCGTGCCCGCTGACGCCCATCCCGAGAACGCCTTCATTGAACGAGTCGCGCGCCCGCTGCTATACTCCCGAAGACATCGAGAACGCTCGTTTTTTCGTCGCACCCGAGCGGGTTTTGCCACCGCCGCCGTCTCCGGTGAATCGCCAGCCCCGCGCCTCCAGTGAGAGCCTTCATGTCTGCCGACGTCGCCGAGAAAGAGTCCCCCGAAAAGATCGCAGCCCGCGGCCTCAAAGGCGTCGTTGCCGCGGATTCGTCCATCTGCGATGTCGACGGCGACGTGGGAAAGCTGATCTACCGCGGCTACAACATTGACGACTTGGCAGTCAACAGTTCCTTCGAAGAGGTCGCCTACCTTCTCTTCCAGGGAGAACTCCCCACTGCAGCCCAGTTGAGCGAGTTTAAGGCCACATTGGCGAAGCATCGCGCCATCGAGCCGGAATTGCTGGCTTTCCTGAAGGGGATGCCGCGCGGGACTCCGCCGATGACTGCCTTGCGTTCGGCGGTGTCGGTCTCCGCCCATTATGACCGGCTCGCCGAAGACTGTTCTCCGCAGGCGAACTTCGAAAAGTCGGTCCGGATGACTGCGGAAATGGTCTCGCTGGTCGCCGCGATCCGTCGATTGGGGGATGGCCTCGAACCGATCGCCCCGCTCCCCGAATTGGGCCACGCCGCCAATTTCTTGTACATGCTCAACGGCAAAGTTCCGTCGGCCGATGCGGAAAAGGCGATGGATCTGATCCTCATTCTCCATGCCGAACACGGCCTGAACGCCAGCACGTTCGCCGCTCGCGTCATCGCCGCGACGCTGTCAGACCTGCATTCTGCGATCACCGGCGCGATTGGCGCCCTCAAGGGGCCGCTCCACGGCGGCGCCAACACAGAAGTCCTGAAAACGCTGATGGAAATCGGCAGCGTCGACAACGTGGTCAAGTTCGTGGAGGAGACCCGCGCCAAGAAGGGCAAGTTCATGGGCTTCGGCCACGCGGTCTACAAGGTGGAAGACCCCCGCGCCAAGCATCTCAAGGAACTCTCGCGCCGCCTGGGAATTGAAACCGGCGAACCCAAGTGGTACGAGATGTCGATCGCCATGGAGCAGGCCGTCAAGGCGGCGATCAATCGCAACTGCAACGTCGACTTCTATTCCGCCAGCCTGCAGCATTACATGGGCATCCCCGGCGACCTGTTCACGGCGGTCTTCGCCGCCAGTCGCATTGTCGGCTGGTGCGCTCACGTGATCGAGCAGATCAGCGACAACAAGATCATTCGCCCCTCATCGAACTACATCGGCCCGGCCGAACGCACCGTGGCAGCGACACGTTCGACTTGACGATTTGGAAAGGGAGTCCCCGCTAAGGAGCCTCGTCACAATAACTTGATCAAGTTATTGAGTTAAACTACAAGGCGGTATGCATGATGCCCAGGTGATTCAAGGGATTGAATTTCGTTACGCGGCGCTGGCATCGCG
>JANRLN010000665.1:0-5403 GCA_033762515.1 Planctomycetaceae bacterium | reverse complement strand
GGGAGAGCAATACCGAGTTCTGGTCCCCGTCACTGCCGTGATCGTGGCCGGCATGGTCATGTCCGGCGTGCTCCGCAGGATCGGGTTCCACGGCGGGTGCCGACGTTCGCGCGGGGAGCAGCGGCAGCCAGCGATCGCGGGCGGCAATCGTGACTCCGGCGGCGATACCGAAGAGGAGAGCGCACGCGATCATCAGCGACAGTTGAGGGAGTTGACGCATCGTCCGGGTGCTCGCGTGAGAACTTCAAAACTAATCGTCAAGGTGCCGGAGGCCCAGGGATGACGATCCCTGGGCCCTGCCGCGTGATCAATGTTTGTGGTCGTGATCGTGCTGCAGGTCGTATTTGGCGGCGTACGACTTGCCCTGGATCTTCACGGCGACCCGTGCGCCGTGATCCTTGTGATGCAGGTCGTGGACCAGCGCCGCGCTCTTCAGTTGAAAACAAGACGCCTTGCCCTCGGGGTCGGTCTTGGCGGGCGCCGCCTGCAGCTTGAACTGCACCGGTTTCCCCGCATGCTTCAGATTGATCAGCACCTCTTTGGCTTCAATCGGCACCAGTCCCTTAGCTGCCGAGTCGAGTACGTAGAGCGTCAGTACATTGGTCTTCTCATCGAGCAGCACCTCCATGTGGTATTCCTCGTCTCCCAGCTCCAGCAAGGGACCGCCATGCGGCCCCTTTTCCGGATGCGCATGACCCGCCGCCGGCGGGGCAGACCAGGCGCCAGCGGCGCCGGCGAAGAGCAGCACAACCGCCGCAGCAAGACGCAGGCAGGATTGATTCGTGTGCGAAATGAGAGTCATGGCAGAGTCCTTTCAATCGAATTGTCCCGAAGCGCGCAGGCCGCCACCTGGGACGTGGAAGTCGAAGTCGCCAGCCGTCGTCCAAGAGGCATGGCGTGAAAGCTCCAGCGCGGGTCAGACCGTCGAAATTCCGGTCCCGCGCGGAAATCAGGGCGGAATCGAGTCCGTCTGAGCGCTGTCAGACGACCCACACCTGCAGCAGCGCGCGGGCTCGCCGCGAATCCGGCGGCGATTTCGAGACCTCTTGGCCGCGAAGAGATCCCGGGTTCGGCGTCTCCCGGCGCACCGGGATGCTCGTGGCGACGATCACCTGCCATGCGGAAGGCTGCGACGGTCCAAAGCCGTCATTGCCGCGAGCCACGTAAAACAGGTGGGCTGCGACGCAGAGGTGGTGGTTCGACACCGGCGAGCCTTCATCGTGACGGCGTTGATGCCCTCCGCGATCGTCGCCATGCGAGCGGTGGTCATGAGTCGGGTGCTCATGACCGCAGGCCGCGTGTGCCTCGGCAGGGTGCTCCGACTCCGCGCACGAGCCGCAATTCTCACCGCAGCAGAGGAACTGCTGCGGGAGAAAACAGGCCAGCACGAACATCGACAGCCACGAGCGCACGACGACTCCTGAGAATCTCTGGAGGGATTATCGTCGCCGCGGGAGTTCCGTCAAGAGACGAATCGGCGCAATTCCCATCGTAGCAGCATGTTACATTCAGAAGACTGCTGCGGCTGCGTGGTGATTGCAGCGGCTGTGTAGAAGCTCGTAACCGAGGAGCGTCATGGTGGTTACGGAAACGCTTCCACCTGCGCCAGGCTCCCCAATTCCGCCGCCGTCAGCCAGCGGGTCTCCAGCGCGTTCAGATAACCGAGCTGGGCTTCGACGAGGGCGCGTTGCGCCTGCAGCAGCCGCAGAAAGTCGAACTGGCCCTGTTGGAACCCCTGCTGGATCAATTGCACCCCTTCGCGAGCGAGTGGGACGATCCGCTTCTCGTAGCGTTGACAATTCTGGTCCGCAGCACGGTAGCGGCCCTGGGCATCCGCAACTTGCTGGGCGATGGTGTTCTGCACCTGCGCCACATTTTGAGCGGCGCGTGAGACGCCCGCCTGAGCGGCGTAGATGTTCCCCTGGTTCTTGTTCCAGACGGGCAGGGGAACTTCCACATTCAACAGCGCGATGTTGTCCAGACCGCGGTACTCGCGCATGTAGCCGGCATTGATGGTGACGTTGGGATAGGGCTGCACGCGGGCTCGCTGCAACAGCAGCCGATTGCGGTCCACCTCCAGTTCGGCCACCGTCACGTCGGCGTTGTAGGGAACGTAACCGTCGACCAGCACCTGAGCAGCGAAGGTCTCCAGCGAAGTCAGCACATCCCCTTCGACACGTCCGATCTGCAGATCGCGACTCCCCATCTCCGCAGCCAATTGTCGTCGCGCGGCGCTCAGAATCGCCTCGGCGTTCTCCAGAGCGACCTCAGCCTTTTCCAGTTCGAGTTGCAGCAGGATGGTGTCGCTGCGCGTCCCTTCTCCCGCCGCCTGCAGGCGTTCGGCCGCGCTCTCCGACTTGCGGGCGATCTCCACCAGTTGTCCCAGCACGTCCACCCGCTTCTGACCAACCAGTACGTTGAAGTAGCCGATCCGCACAGCGGTCAGCAACTCGAACCGCACCCGGATGTAACGGGATTCCGCCTGGAACACTTCTCGGCAAACTGCCGCCTGATCGAGTTGCAGCTTCCGCCGGGTCACGATCTCCTGGCTCAGTTGCCCGTAATACTGACTGTCGCGACCTCCCAATTGCATTGCACCACCGGAGGCGATCGGGTTGGGATATAACCCGGCCTGACGAGCGCGTCCGCGGGCCATTTCGACCTCTGCAGCGGCCTGCCCCAGGTTCGGACTGCTCGACTCGGCGATGGCGACCAGCGCTTCCAGCGACAGGGCCGATTCGGCGATGGGCTCGGGGGGAACACTGCCGGCCGCGGCGTCCTCAGCGGCAGTCGTGATCGATGCCGCGGACAGCAGGACGATGCTGCCGACAATCAGCGAACGCACGAAACTTGCAGACATGCTCCCCTCCCTGGGAATTGAAACTCTGCGCGATCTTCACGAGATCAGTTGGCTGCTGGCGTCGCAGAGCGAATCAGCGGCGCAAGGGGGAGGAACGCGGGGACTCCGTGGCGTACCCCAGTTGAGTGTGTCCACGAACGAAAACGCCGTCCGGCAGGGCCGACGGGGGAGCAACGACAAACTCCGGGAGGGCGGAGGGGGATCCCTGCGTCGCGTTTTCGTTGTCCGAAAGCGTGCGGATCACAGGCTCGTCGCAGGGGCACTGCGGCTCGTCCTGCGGCAACGCCGGCAAAACTGGCGTCTCGCTGTGGTCGCAACAATCGCAGTCGACTGCGGCAGAGAGGGGAGCTGCCTCGCCGGTCTGCGTCAGCGCTGAAACCCGATCCAGGCAACAGCCAGGACAGGGGGCGAGCAGCATCGCGACAAGTACCACCCGGAACATTCAGAATCGCTCAGGAATAGAGGAGAGCCGTCCTTCTCGTTCTCTTCGGCACAATCAATACTTCCCCGCCAGCCGGACCGCGTTCGACCGGTTGCCCGTTACGACCGGCATAGATTGCCAGCATGCTCCTCGGGAATACCGTGTGATGAATTCCCGCGCTGATGCGTAGCGTCTTGAAGAAATTTCTCTTGCAGAACCGCCGTACCAGTTCCAGACTCGCCCGGAGCATTTCCCTGAAATGGAGGCGGGTCTCATGGTCGATTGGCAGGCAGAATTCATCCGGGCATCCAGCACTCCCAGCGACATCCAGGGACACGTCGCCCTGCTGGCGGATCTCGCCGAGCAGTCGCCGCGCGGAGTGGTGGAACTGGGAGTCCGCTCCGGCGTTTCCACGCGGGCGCTCATCGCCGGTCTCGCCAGGCACGCCGGCGATCCCAAACCCCCCCTCTGGAGTTACGACATTCGCTCGGCACCGCCGATTCTCGCCGAGATCGCCCGCGCGGCGGGGGTTCCCTGGGAATTTCGACAGGCGGACACACGGCAGACGCCCCCCTGCCCCGACTGCGATCTGCTGTTCATCGATACGCTGCACACGGCGGAGCAACTTTCTGCCGAGCTGGAGTTGCACGCGCCGCAAGCCCACCGCTGGATGGCTCTGCACGACACCGTCACGTTCGGGGAGCGCGGCGAAAGGCCTAACACCGCGGGACTCACTGCCGGTCTGGCACGTTTTCTCGCGACCCATGCCGAATGGGCGGTGGCGGAGTCGTTCGTGCATTCCCACGGATTGACGGTGCTGCAACGAAGCGCTGCGCGCCGGGAACGTAGGTGACGGGAGTCTGTCCGCCGCGTGCAGTACCTCGACCCGAGCCCACACGATTCGCTAGCATCAACGCCTGTGCAGGCAATCTTTCAACGAGGTCGATGGATGCGATCGCTGACTCCCGACAAGATCTCTGCCGCCACCATGTTTCGATCAGAACTTGCCATCCTGGCGTTCGTCGTCACGTGGCCGGTTGCATCGTCCGCCGCTGACACGGTGGATTTCGTCCGCGACGTGCGTCCGATCTTCGAGAAGCACTGCTACGGTTGCCATGGGTCCAGCAAGCAGAAGTCGGGATACCGTCTCGATGTGAAGTCGGTGGCCCTTGAGGGGGGTGATGCCTACGCGCCCAATATTCTCCCAGGGAAGAGTGCCGAGAGTCCGCTCTTGCGGTTTGTCAGCGATCCGAATGCCGATCTGAAGATGCCTCCCGAGGGGCCGCAGCTGACTGCGGCAGAGATTGGGATCCTGCAGCGCTGGATCGATGCGGGGGCCGAATGGCCGGCCTCTGCGGACACGGTGGTGCTGCAGGACAAGACGCGGCACTGGTCCTTCCTGCCGGTCCGGCGACCGGCATTGCCTGAGACGCGCGATGCGCAGTGGCCGCGGACCGATGTTGATCGGTTCATCCTGGCGCGGCTAGAGGCGGAGGGGCTGCGGCCCGCCGTTGAAGTGGAACCACGCGTCTGGCTGCGGCGCGTTTATCTGACCCTCACGGGGTTGCCTCCGAGTCCCGAGCAGCTCGATGCGTTCCTCTCAGACTCCGGAGCCGATGCTCGCGAGCGGGTGGTGGAAATGCTGCTGCAGAGTCCCGGTTATGGGGAGCGCTGGGCTCAACATTGGCTCGACGTCGTCAGGTATGCCGACACGCACGGCTTTGAGGTCAACACCCCCCGCGACCATGCGTGGAGATACCGCGACTACGTGATCGCCGCCTTCAACGACGACAAACCTTACGACCGATTTCTCACGGAGCAACTCGTCGGCGACGCCTTGGAGGTCGATGCAGCCACCGGGTTCCTGGTCGCATCGGCAGTCCTGCTGCCGGGGCAGATCGGTCAGGATGACGCCTCCAAACGCCTGGCCCGGCAAGATGCGCTGGACGAGATCGTCGTCGGAACCAGTGGCGCGATGCTGGGGCTGACGATCGGCTGCGCCCGCTGCCACGATCACAAGTTCGACCCCATTTCCCAGCGCGATTACTACGCTCTGCAGGCCTTCTTCGCGGGGGTCGAGTATGGAGACCGGCCCATCCTCGACGCCGAGTACCACCGGCGA
>JANRLN010000664.1:0-7192 GCA_033762515.1 Planctomycetaceae bacterium | reverse complement strand
CGCCGCGGCGACGGAAGGGTTTGAGCAGCTCAGCGAAGCCCCGATGTCGGCCCGGGTCACCGCGATCGAGTTGGTCAAGAAGATCTGCGAAGACCAGGCCGAAGAACTGGGACGCCTGGAATTTGAAGAGACCCGGATCGGGCGGCTGGATCACAAGATCCAGAAGTTGAAGATCATCAAGCTGGTCCCCGGCGTCGAGTTCCTGCGGACCGACGCTTTCAGCGGCGACCACGGGCTGACGGTCACCGAATACGCACCGTTCGGCGTGATCGGGGCCATCACCCCTGTGACGCACTCGCTGCCCACCCTGGCCGGCAACGTGGTCAACATGGTCGCCGGTGGAAACACGCTGGTGGTCAACCCCCACCCGAGCGGCGCCCGGATCGCCTGCGAAGGGGTCCGCAGGTTCAATAAGGCGATTCACAAGGCGACCGGCCTGCAGAATCTGATCACCATCGTCGAGAAGCCGACGCTCGATACGGCGGCGGCCATCTTCGGTCATCGCGGCGTGAAGTTGCTGTGCGTGACGGGCGGACCGGCCGTTGCTCGAGCCGCGATGGAAAGCCGCAAAAAGGCGGTCGTCGCTGGTCCCGGGAATCCGCCGGTGGTCGTCGACGAAACGGCCTGCCTGGAGAATGCCGCCAAATCGATCATCACCGGGGCTGCATTCGACAACAATCTGCTGTGCATCGGCGAAAAGGAAGTCTTCGCCGTCGAGAGCATCTTCGATGATCTGATGAAACAGATGGGCCGCTTCGGCGGTTATCAACTCACGGCCGCCCAGATCGACGCCCTCACCAAGATTGCCTTCACGCCGCCCAAAGACGCGAAGGATCATCACCACGTCAACAAAGATTTCGTCGGCAAAGACGCGGCCTACCTGGCCGAGATGATCGGCGTCAAAGTCCCTGCGGGCACGCAACTCCTTTACGGCGAGACGGACGAATCGAACCCGTTCGTCCCGGAAGAACAGATGATGCCCTTCGTCCCCTTCGTGCGGGCCAAGAACGTCAATCACGCGATCGAACTCGCCCTCGAATACGAACACGGCTTCCGACACACCAGCCTGATCCACA
Organism: Planctomycetaceae bacterium; assembly: GCA_033762515.1. Classification (GTDB taxonomy): domain Bacteria; phylum Planctomycetota; class Planctomycetia; order Planctomycetales; family Planctomycetaceae; genus DSVQ01. Next base: position 6,116 of record JANRLN010000664.1, on the reverse strand, counting down.
CCCGCAACGTCCGCGCCATGACCAAGATGGGCAAGCTGATGGACACAACACTGTTCATCAAGAACGGCCCATCGCCTGCGGGGCTCGGTTTGGGCGGGGAAGGTTATCTCAGCTTCAGTATCGCGACTCCGACGGGGGAAGGAGTCACCAACCCGCTGACGTTCACCCGACAGCGACGCTGCGTGATGGTGGATGATCTGCGAGTGATCTAAGGGCCAAGTGTCGAGAGCCAAGTGCCAAGAGCCGGAGTGATGTCATGACGTTTCGCTTTGAGAAGCTGGATGTCTGGCACAAAGCGATCGAGTTCGCAGAAATTGTCTATCAATTGACGAAAGGGTTTCCCGCTGACGAACGATTCGGACTGACGAACCAGATGCGGCGTGCCGCTGTATCGATTTCATCCAATATCGCGGAAGGAATCGGCAGATCGACAGCCAAGGAGAAGGCTCGATTTGTTGAGATTGCGTATGGCTCTCTGTTGGAAGTGGTGTCCCAGACACACTTGGCTCGCCGCCTGCAAATGCTGACGTCCGATCAATTTGAACAGATAACGAGCGTCGCGGATGACGTCGCTCGCATGCTCAGTGGATTCCGCAACAGTTTGAATGAAGGTTAATCGCTATCCCTCCGGGCACTTAGCACTCGGCACTCAGCACTCGGCTCAAAGAATCATGCAATTGGCAAAGGTCATTGGGCGCGCGACGTCCACGATCAAGCATCCGACCATGCACGGCTGGCGTTTGCTTCTCACTCAGCCGTTCGGAGTTTCCGGGCAGCCGGACGGCGCGCCGCAGCTGGTGTTGGACAAGCACGGCGCCGGCCGAGGGGACACGGTGATTCTCTCGTCCGACGGGAAGTCGGCGCGCGACATGGTGGGCACGGAAAAGACCTGCGTCCGCTGGACGGTGATGGGAATTGTGGACTAATGGCTCACGACTCGGCTCTCGTCGAACGCATCGTCGCCAGCGTGCTGGAGCAACTCCAGTCGCGCGGAGCGGCGCGCGTCGAGAGTCCGGCTCCGACGGCGGCCCCCCTCAAGGCCGACCCGAAAGAACTGGGACTGACCCACGCCGTCGTAACGGCGGCGGTTCTGGAACAGCTGACGATTCCCGCAGGGGCCACGCTGCTGGTGGGGCCGAAAACCGTCCTGACGCCATCGGCCCACGATTGGCTGAGACAACGACAGATCGCCTGGAAACGGAGTCGAACCGCCGTGTCGAGCGCGGCCGGAGATGGAGCACGCTGGCATCTCCTCGCCTCCACGGTGACGCCGACCGTTCGCAGCCTGCTGGATCAAGTCAGTCGTTCGCACGCGTCCTGGAAGCGCCAACTCGTCGGGACGGCGGCGGAAGCGACCGAAACCGCTGTGCGCTCCATCGCCACGGCGGAGACGGAACGCGTCTTCGTGATCACGGGTCAGGCGGACGTCGTAGCGTGTCGCGCAAATCGGAACGACCGCGTGCGTTCTGCCGTCATTCAGTCGGCGGAGCACTTGCGGGGGATCGAAGCAAGCTTGTCGCCGAACGTGGTGGTGCTCGATCCGCAGGCGAAATCGTTGATGGAACTGCGACAGATTGTGCAGGCGTGCGCGGTGCTCGGTGCACCACGCCCGCCCGCGTGGAAGTAACGCCGGAGCTCGGGGATGGCCGTCCCCGGGCTCCATGGAACACCAGAAATGCGAGTCGGTGAAGTCATCGGCAACCTGACGCTCTCCAAGTGCCATCCGATGGTGTCGGGTGGCACTTGGCTGGTCGTCACGCCGCTGACGCACGCCGGACTCAAGGGTGATCCGACGGGGCGGGAAGAGCCGATCGTGGTTTACGACGAACTGGGAGCGTCTCCCGGAGCCTTGATTGGCATGAGCGAAGGAGCGGAGGCCGGTGCGCCGTTCCATCCCGATCCGAAACCGCTGGATGCGTACAACGCCTGCATCCTGGACACACTGGAAGTCGACTAAACATCCGCAGCCCAGGGTTAGCGAACCCTGGGCTGCCCTAGGAACCCACAACATGGCAGACGGCAAGTGGCCCACCGCGGGCATCAATGATCGCAAGCTCAAGGAACTGATCTGCGAGATCGGTCGCCGGGTCTACAACAAGGGCTTCGCCGCCGCGAACGACGGGAATATCTCGATCCGCGTCGGGGAGAACGAAGTGCTCTGTTCGCCGACGATGATCTGCAAGGGGTTCATGACTCCGGACGACATCTGCGCGGTCGACATGGAAGGGAAGCAGATCGCGGGCAAGCGGAAGCGGACCAGCGAAGTGCTGCTGCACCTGGAGATCATGAAGAACCGGCCGGACGTCAAGGCCGTCGTCCACTGTCATCCGCCGCATGCCACGGCGTTCGCGGTCGCCCGCGAGCCGATTCCGCAGTGCATTCTGCCGGAAATTGAAGTCTTCATGGGTGAAGTCCCCATCGCCCCGTATGAAACGCCGGGCGGCCACAAGTTCGCCGAGACCGTGACCCCGTTCCTCAAGAACGGCACGAACACCATCATCCTCACCAACCACGGTACGGTGACGTTCGGGGCGCATCTCGAAGAGGCCTACTGGAAGACGGAAATCCTCGACGCGTATTGCCGCATCCTGCTGCTGTCGAAACAACTCGGCAAGGTGACGTATCTCAACGAACGCGAGTCGGTCGAGTTGCTCGATCTCAAGAAGAAGCTCGGCTTCGACGACCCCCGGTTCCACGTCGAAGACTGCGACCTCTGCGGCAACAGCGCCTTCCGCGACGGCTACAAAGAGGGAGCCCCGCAACCGCAGGCCTTCGAACCGCCGCCGCTCTACACCGGCTACCTCGCACGCCAGAAGGCCGGCTCCAACGGGCAAGCCTGCAGCACGAAACCCGCCGCGGCGGAGGTCGACGCTGAGACGCTGGTGAAGGCGATCACGGATCAGGTGCTGGCGGCGCTGGCGCGGTAGACTTCTCGTTTCACAACCGTGGTGCGTCATATCCAACTGGCGGAGGCATTTGACAATCTTCGCAGATTCGGGATTGAATGAGTCCTCTGCGGTTGGGGAAGGGACGCAAGATGCCGATTCACGACTGGAAGCGGGTGGTTGCCGGAAACTTTCACGACTTCCATCAGACTTGGATCATCGCGATCAAGCACCGATTGAATCGGGATGTATTGCCGCGGGGATACTATGCAATGGCAGAGCAGGTGGCTAAGGGACCTGTTCCCGATGTATTGACCTTGGAGCGTCAGGATGAATGGTTTTCAGAAAGCAGCCCACGACCATCCGGTGCGATGACCGTTACAGCGCACCCCCCCCAAGTCCGCTTTCGTGAAGAAATTGATGCTCAGTTGTACGCCCGGCGCGCGGACAGGATCGCCATCCACCATGTGAACGGCGATCGCATCGTGGCCTATGTGGAAATCGTTTCGCCTGGAAACAAGCATTCGGCTCGGTCCGTCGAACAGTTCCAGCAGAAGCTCGCGGAGGCCATCGATCGAGGTTGCCACGTGCTCGTGGTTGATGTGCTGCCCCCGGGTCGTCACGATCCGGCAGGAATGCACGCGGCGTTTTGGAAGAGTCACTATGAGTCCGCGTTCGGTGTCTCTCCCGACGAGCCGTTCGGCGTCTCGTCCTATTGCGCCGATCTGGCGCCCATCGGCTACTTCGAGCCCGTGGGTCTAGGAAAGCCTCTGCCCAGCATGCCTTTGTTTCTGACGGTGGATGACTATGTCATTGTCCCGCTGGAGGAGACCTACATGGCTGCGTGGGAAGACGTCCCCGATCGCTGGAAAGCAGTTCTTGAAGCCGCTGAATAAGTGACGATTGAGTCCCTCGACTAGCAACTCTTTAACCTACGCATTGGGATGTTCCATGAAGGTCAGCATCATCGGCGGCGGCGGGCTGGTTGGCTCGTGTGCCGGATTCGCCCTGCAGGCGGGCAAGATCGTCCGCGAGATCGCCCTCGTCGACGTCAATCAGGATCTGTGCGAAGGTCAGGCCCTCGACCTGCTCCACGGCGCCAGCCTGCTGGCCGATCAGAAAATCACCGCCAACGGCACTGAGGCGGTCAAAGACAGCGATGTGATCGTCATCACCGCGGGTCTGCGTCGCAAGCCCGACGAGAGCCGCCTCGATCTCATCAATCGCAACGTCACGCTCTTCCGCGGCATTCTGGCCGACATGAAGAAACATGGCTTCCGCAAGGACGCCATCGTCTTCGTCGTCTCGAACCCGGTGGACGTGCTGACCTACCTGGCGATCAAGGAACTGGGATTGCCTCCGGCGCAGGTGATCGGCCTGGGCACCGTCCTCGACACGACGCGTCTGCGGAGCATGCTGGCCCAACAGCTGCAGTTGCCGCCCACGCAGGTGCAGGTCACCATCTTCGGCGAACACGGCGACAGCATGGTGCCGATCTGGTCGAACGCCCAGATCGCCGGGCTGCCGCTCGACAAGTTCCCCGGGGTGACGTCGACGTTGATTGCGGAAGTCGAAAAGAAGACCCGCGGCAGCGGTGCGGAGGTCATCAAGAAAAAGGGGGGAGCCGGGTTCGCGGTCGGGGTGTCGATTGCCGACGTGGTCCACTGCATCGCGCTCGATCAGAAGCGCATCCTGCCGGTTTCGGCGCTGCAGTCGGGGGCCTACGGCCTGCGCGACGTCGCCATCTCGGTCCCCACGATCGTCGGCCGCAAGGGGGTCGAAGGGATCATCGAAGTCGAACTCTGGCCCAAGGAAAAGGTGGCGCTGCAGAAGTCGGGACAGGTGCTGCGGGAGACGATTGAGAAGGTGCTTTAGCGGGAACCTTCCACTTCTCGACCGCCTCAGAACCGAGTAGTCTCTCGGCAGGAGGATTTTCGATGATCACGAAGTTGCGCAAGCACGGATCTGAATGGCTCGTCCCGGTATCGGACGATCTCCTCAATCAATTGGGAATGAGCGAAGAGACGGAGCTGGAAGTCGCCATCATCGGGAAGGGCTTGGTTGTTTCTGTCAGCGCGGATGCAGAGCATCGTCGCCAAGTCGACGATGCTCTGCTGGCGACCAATCGGCAGTTTGGAGCAGCATTACAACGTCTGGCGGAATGAATGGGATGGACACGGTGTTTCTCACGGTGGAGGACGTCCTGCACATTCATGCTGACCAAATTCGTCGCTATGGTGGATCCGCGGAATTGAGCGATGGGAACCTGCTCGACGCAGCCGTGGCGATGCCGCGACAGCAATTTGGCGGACAGCTTCTGCATCCAGACCTCGCGTCGATGGGGGCGGCCTACCTGTTCCATCTGGTCAAGAATCACCCCTTCGTCGATGGCAACAAACGCGTCGGCGCAGCGGCGGCCAACGTGTTTGTGCGACTCAACGGATATCAATTGAATTGCACAAATGAGGATCTCGTGCAACTCGTTTTGAGTGTGGCCGTTGGGCAGACCTCGAAGGACGAAGCCGCTGCTTTCTTTGGCGATCACTTGAAAGCGCTCACGCCTTAGCTTCAGCGAGCAATTCCGATGCCCAAATCCCTTGACGAGAAACTCGCCGCGATTCACGCCGATCCCTCCGGCGCGAAGGACTTCATCCTCGCCGACGCCAAGGATGCCGACATGGCGTTCGGGATCGGCGCACCCGGGTTGTCGCCCGAACGGCACGACGGGGAATTGCGGCACAAGACGCTGGGGGAATACCGCCAGCAGATCCGCGAGGTGATTCGACAGGGAATCGTCGACATCGTGCTGATGTCGACCAGCACCAGCGATCTGCTGACGCTGCAGGAAGGTCTGTTCGACGACTCGCACGTCACTCCGGCGGCGCGTGCGAATGACGCCACCGACGTCCATCTGCCGCGGGGCGGCAAGATCCACAGCGCTCCCGCTCGTCCGTTTCGCACCGCAGCCATCGATCATATGCAGTGCGGGCAAATGGACTGCGCCCCAGCCGATCGGCCACGCGGAGCGAATCTCGGTCTGTACTCCGTCACGTTCAACAACAACCTCGAACTCGACCTGCACACTCTCGAGAAATACAAAGAGTTCCGCGAAGAGGCTGAACGGAAGGGGTTTCGGCATTTTCTGGAAGTGTTCGATCCCAATGTCCCGGGCGGTGTGCCACCGGAAAAATTGGGTGAGTTCATCAACGACCAGATCCTGCGCACGCTGGC
>JANRLN010000663.1:0-4948 GCA_033762515.1 Planctomycetaceae bacterium | reverse complement strand
GAGGGGCCGGCGGCCCGGCCCTCGTCCCAGGGCGGCCGCACGAATCCCCGCTGTGGCAGCGCGTCACCTCACAGGATCCCGCGGAGCGTATGCCGCCCGAAGGCTCTCCGCTAAGCGCCGAGCAACTGCAGCGGATCGAAGCCTGGATCACGCAGGGGGCTGCTGGTCCAGCGAATGAGACCCCCGAGCCCGATCCCCGTACTCATTGGGCGTTCCAATCTCCCGTCCGTCCCCAAGTTCCCGCGCTCCTGTCGGGGGCGACCGTGCATCCGATCGACGCCTTCATTGATGCGACGCTGTCGCGTGAAGGGCTCACTCCCGCCCCCCCCGCAGACAAGGCCACCCTCCTGCGCAGGGTCTATCTCGACCTCGTCGGCGTGCCCCCGACCGTCGAAGAACTTCGCACCTTCCTCGCCGATGATTCCACCATCGCCTACGAGCAGGTCGTTGATCGACTGCTCAGCGATCCGCGGCACGGCGAGCGCTGGGCGCGGCATTGGCTCGACATCTGGCGCTACAGTGACTGGTACGGCCGCCGGCATGTTCCCGACTGCTGGAACAGCGCGCCCCAAATCTGGCGCTGGCGCGACTGGGTCGTGAGGTCGCTCAACGACGATTTGGGCTACGACGAGATGCTGCGGCTGATGCTTGCCGCCGACGAGATCGCCCCTGAGGACCCCGACGCTGCCGTCGCGACCGGTTACCTGATTCGAAACTGGTATGCCCTGAATCCCAACGACTGGATGCGGAGCACTGTCGAGCACACGGGCAAGGCGTTCCTGGGTCTCACGTTCAATTGCGCCCATTGCCACGATCACAAGTACGATCCGATCGCGCACGACGATTACTTCCGCCTGCGGGCCTTCTTTGAGCCGATTGCGATTCGGCAGGACCGTGTTCCCGGACAATCTGACCCGGGGATGTTTCAGGAGTACAGCTACGGAGTCCTGCGGAAGATACAACGGAACGGCGCAGTACGCATCTTCGACAAGAATCCGAGCGCTCCGACCTGGTTCTACACGGGAGGCGATGAGCGCAATCGGATCGCTGACCGTGGTTCTATCGCTCCGGGAGTTCCTCCAATCCTCGGCGACCTGTCGGCGCCGATTGAACCGATCACGCTGCCGCCAGGCGGCTACTACCCGGGGTTGCAGCCTGCCTGGCAGACGGCGCTGCGCACCGAGGCTCATGACAAAGTGCAGGCGGCGCAGTCTGCGGTCGATCAGTTCGGGAACAGCGCCGTCGAACCCGATTCCTCGCTCGTGCAAGCCCTGCAGACGGCGGAAGCCGCCTATGTCGCCGCACAGCAGGCGGCCGATCGACCGGACCGCTCGGGTGCGCTTGAGGGGGCGCAGTCGCTGCTCCTTGACGCCACCGCCGGTCGGCGAATCCTTAATAATGGTTTGAAGTCCCTGACAGCTCTCACCGACGGAATGACGCTCGAATTCGTGGTTCAGCTCCAGACCAATACTCACTTCAACTTTCAGCTGGCGAAGGATTCGATTCAAGGGCTCACCGCGGGGTGTGTCTTCTTTGATCAAGGGAAGATCCAGAGCTATCAGCCTGGCGGCTTCAGTGAATTCGAACTGGGGCGATACGACTTTGCGGCAGGTCAGCGGCGTTTCCGGGTGACGTTTGAATTCAACATCCTGGAAGACCGTGCGTATCTTTCCGTCGTCAACGAGCCCGACGGCCAGCGGCTGGTCGACGGAGTTCCGGTGGCGCTCAATGGCTGGAACCCCGTTGGTTCCGCCGTCATGGGAGTTTCATTCGACGCCCGGACCGGTAGCGTCGTGGTTCTTGATGGTGTGCGCCTGCGACCTGCAGCCTCGGCAATCTCAGCGATCGGCGTTCGCCCCGATCCCATTCTAAGCATCGATTTTGAACCGCCGGGCTTTGAAGTCGATCGGAACTTGGTGGGTTGCAATGGTTGGACACTTTCGAGCTTTTCCGCCCCTCCTGCAACTTCGGTGATTTCCGCGGTGGCGCTGAGTACCGAATTGCAGGCCGCGCGCCTGGCCGTCCAACAGGCGAAACGCGCGCTTCGCACAGCACAGCTTCCGCGACTCGCAGCGGATGCGAGACTGCGGGCCGCTCAATCCGCCCTGGCAGGTCTGGAAGCCCGCATCGCCGCGGAGCAGGCAAGATACCAACTGATCACGGGGGCGGATGCATCATCGTTAGCACGGGAGGCCAGTCGGTTGGAACGGGATGGAGCGGTTCTGCAGGCGGAGGCTGACCTCCTCGCGGCCGAACTTTCTCTTGCAACGGCCGAGGCCAAACCCGCGGGTGATGCGAACCGGGCCAAAGAGATCGCAGCCGCTCAGGCGGCCTTGACGGCGGCGCAAGCAGCGGAGTCCAAAGCCCGAACTGCACAAGCTGACATTTCGCTCGCGGAGAACTACAGCCCATTGTCGCCGATCTACCCCTCCACCAGCACCGGTCGCCGCAAGGCATTTGCCGACTGGCTGGTGCGACGCGACCATCCGTTAACACCGCGCGTTGCTGTTAATCATGTCTGGGGCTGGCATTTCCAGCGGCCTCTGGTGTCCAGCGTATACGACTTCGGTCGAAACGGCGCTCTACCGACGCATCCGGAACTACTTGACTGGCTCGCTGTCGAATTCGTCGAATCCGGATGGAGTCTGCGGCACCTCCATCGCCTGATCGTAACCAGTCATGCCTATCGCCGATCCAGCGCCGTCAGGGAGCGGACCGCGAACCAGGAACGCGATCCCGACAACCAGTCGCTCTGGCGAATGAACGTCGGCCGTATGGAAGTGGAGGTCGTACGAGATAGCCTCATCGCCGTGGCTGGCAAGCTCGACCTCACGATGCGGGGGCAGGAGTTGGAGAACGAAATGTCGCTGACGACCTACCGCCGTTCTCTCTACTACAGCAGTCATCCCGAAGCGGGGGGGAAGAGTCCGCTTGGAGAGTTGTTCGATGCTCCGGACGCCATCGACTGCTATCGCCGTACGCAGACGATCATTCCTCAACAGGCGCTGGCGCTTACCAATTCCGAACTGGTCCACACGATGGCCGCGGCCGTTGTCGCACTGGCGGCCCCCGCTCCCACCGAACACGAGACAACCGAACTCAATCGCTTTGTGACGCTCGCCTTCGAGCGAGTTCTGTCCCGCGCGCCGACCGCCGCGGAAAGGGAGGTTTCCGTTGCCGCCCTGAAGGCACAGCGCGACTTACTGACTCGCGAACAAGCCCCTGATCCGCTGATCCGGGCCTGCGAAAGCCTCGTTCGCGTCCTGTTCAACCACAACGACTTCGTCACGATTCGTTAGGAAGCACCTCATGACTCCATCACAGTCCACTCAGGCTGGCTGCTGTGGTCGTACGCGCCGCGCCTTCCTGTCCGACCTCGGCATGGGGTTCACTGGCCTCGCGCTGGGTGCGATGCTTGCCGACGACGGCATCGCCCGCGCGGCGTCGGCGTCCGACGCGGCGCTGAACCCCGATGTCCTGGGCGTCCACGGTCCGGCCAAGGCGAAATCAGTCATCTGGATCTTTCTTTCGGGCGGCTACAGCCACCTCGAAACGTTCGACCCCAAACCCGCGCTCAACAAGTATGCGGGAATGAGCTTTGACAAGACCCCCTTCGAAAATCCCGTCAATTCCCCGCTGCAGATGAAGCGGTTCCGCTCGGTCGCCGCTGAAGAAATCAACGTGCGTGATGTGTATCCGTCGATTTACCCCATGCAGGTCGGCTGGAAACAACACGGGGAGAGCGGCATCGAGATGACCGACTGGTGGCCCCACCTCGCCAGACAGATCGACGAACTGTGCTTTGTCCGCAACATGTGGACGACCGACAACGACCATGCTGCCGAGAATCAGATCCACACCGGACGGCATCGGCTTGATGAACAGCAGCCCTCACTGGGAGCCTGGGCCCATTACGGCTTGGGAACTCTGAACGAGAATCTTCCGAAATTTGCGGTCCTCGGGGGGCCGACGCGCTCCGACACGCGCTGGTCGATCGATTCGCTGTACCTTGGTCCGCAGCACTCCGGCGTGCCGCTCGCGCTTGATCCCAAGAATCCTCTCCCCTTCGGTCAACGCTTTGGCGGGCAAAGCTTCGACCAGCAGCGGCAGGAGTACGAGCTGATTCACAAGCTCAACGCGCTGACCGGTGTAGAGTATCCCGAGGATCAGCAGTTGCAGGCCCGCATTCGGGCGTACGAACTCGCCTTCCGCATGCAGTCGGCCGTCCCGGAAGCGGTCGATCTGGCACAGGAGACTCAGGCGACCCAGCAGCTCTACGGACTGCATCAGGACGCCACGAAGCTGGCCGGTGAGCGACTTCTCGCCGCGCGACGACTCATCGAACGGGGGGTCCGCTTCGTCCAGGTGTACCCGTCCGCGTACGGGGTCTGGGACTCGCATCAGAAGCTGCAGGAGAACCACACCCGCCTCTGCGGCACCGTTGACCTGCCGGTCGCGGGGCTCATCCAGGACCTCAAGCAGCGCGGTTTGATGGAAGAGACCCTCGTCGTGTTCTGTACCGAGTTTGGTCGCACGCCGGGACTCGAGCTCCGGGGAGGTGGCACCACCGGGCGCGATCACCACCCGAACGGCTTCACCATCTGGCTCGCGGGCGCGGGGGTCAAGAAAGGTTACGTCCATGGCGCGACGGACGAACTGGGATATCACGCGCTCGGAGATGGACACTATGTCACCGATCTCCATGCGACCGTGCTGCACCTGCTGGGACTCGACAGCCATCGGCTGGAGTATCCCGGCCGCAAACGCCTCGAGATCGATTACGGTAACGTGATTGACGATATCCTGATCTAAGGGCGCGCGTCAAAACAACTTGAGCAAGTTATTTGGCAGGGAGGATCGTGTAATTCCATTCTCCGTGAAACTTGTGTCGTTTGATTTGAACCGCCTGGAGTTGCTCGTCGGTCACTTTGGTTTGGAGAGGGTATTT
>JANRLN010000662.1:0-7422 GCA_033762515.1 Planctomycetaceae bacterium | reverse complement strand
AGACTTCGCTCTGGGCGTCAATTGCCGATGTCGCTTCGTCGAGAATCAGGAGAGCAGGATCACGCAGGAGCGCCCGCGCCAATGCGATCCGCTGCCTCTGGCCACCGGAGAGCCGATTGCCCGAGTCTCCGATAGGGGTCTGAAGCCCCTCGGGCCAGGCGGCTGCGAACTCCCAGACGAAAGCCTGCCGGGCGACGGCTTCGATCTCGTCGGGCGCGGCGTGGGGGGCTCCTACGGCAATGTTTTCGGCAATGGAACGGTCGAAGAGCATCGGCTCCTGCGGGACCCAGCCGAGTTCCGCCCGCAAGGAGCGCAACGACATCGTCGCGGTGTCGATGCCGTCGATCCGCACCTGGCCTGCCTGCGGATCGTAAAAGCGGGGGATCAATCCGGCGAGCGTCGACTTTCCCGAACCGTTGCTGCCGACGATCGCCACGACCTCTCCAAATTCGATTCGCAGGGAGACATGATTGAGCGCCGGTCCGGCGACGCCCCCCTGCTGCGAAGGATAGTGGTAGGTGACTTGATCGAATTCCAGGCTCACGCGATGCCTTTCGGCGGGTCGCGTACAAGCAGGTTCGGCCACCGCGGGATGCTGGTCCATCCACAACATCACCCGTTCGCACGCGGCGACCGCCTTTTTGAGTCGCGAGAACGCGCTCGACAACTTCCGGGCGGGATCGAGCACACCGGCGAGCAGCGAATACAGAAGCGCCAGCGACGCCAAATCCATTTCGAGAGACGCCAGCTGGATGCCGAAAATATCCGTCTTCTGCCGGAGCACCAGATACGCGCCGGGCAGGATGGCCAGGCAGGCGGCGCAAACGCCGAGGAGTTCCACCGTCGGATTGGCGAGCGCGTCGAGACGATTGATCTGCATCGCCTTGCGGTAATATTCCCGATTCTCGTAGTAGAGCTTGCGGCGATGATGCCGTTGTTGATTGAAGGCGGTCACCACCCGGTACGACGAGAGGGTCTCCTGCAGGACTCCGTACAACCGGGCCACAGTCTCCATCTGTCGGCGGCTGGCCTTCTTCAGTTTCGTGCCAAAGCGTTGAAACAACAGCGCTCCGATCGGGGCGCACAGCAGCGATAACAGCGTCAGCCGCCAATTGAGCAGAAACGCCGAGCCGATGCAGGCGCCGGCTTTCAGCGGTTCCAGAACGATCTTCCCCCCCAAGAGCGCCATCCCCTGACTGATTGCCGTGAGATCGTTGGTGAACCGCGACATCAGGGTGGGGGTTCCCTCGATGGCGAGAGTCTGGACATCGAGCTGCAGCGTCTGACGGAACAAGCGGGCCCGCAGGGATCGCATCGAGAGTTGCACTACCCGACCGATCCAGATCTCCTGCAGATAAACGGTCGCGCCGTGCAGTCCGGTGACGACCAGCATGCCGGTGAGCAAAACGGCCAGACAGTCGAAGCGATCGACCGGCAGCGCAGGAATGAGATGCTGCTGGGCCAGTTCGTACCACCATTCGCGACGGGCGGCACTGCCGAGTTCTTCCTGAGTGCGGGCACGCGAGCGGAGCACGCGAACGTAGTCAGACCCGTGATCGGTCTTTTCGGAACGAAATCGCGTCAATTGGACGTCAAGCAGGTCGAGTTTGGCCGTCCGCTCCTGCATCTCGGAACGCGCCTTTTCGATTTCCGCGTCGACATACTCCACGAGCGATTGTTGTTGGAGCAGCACCTTGGTGATTGGAAACGCCAGCAGCAATGCGACCGCCCAGAAGCTGGCGGCCAGACCGGCGCACGCGATCGCCACCACCAGCGCGTGGCGATGAGGTCGCACCAGGGGCCAGAGCTGTTGCAGGCTGTCCACGGGGGTTCCGTCTTGATCCAAAGTCGGCCGAACTGCATCAAATCCAGAAAACGCCGGGATTGAACTTGGGATTAGCGGTTGATGTCCAGACGAGATTCGCCCAGTCTCTCTCAGACCGGCAGATATTGCCGAAGGTTGATGCGTTCAGATTGCCCGATCGGCCCCCCTTCATTACACTCCCGCCGCGCCGCTGCCGCCGGATTCGGGGAGGCATGAGTTCCGCAGATCTCAGACCGAACCTGGAGACGGAACGCCCCGGCAGCGGGAGTTTGGGAGTCCAGCGTCCGCATGAGTCGACGAGCGAGCGTTCAGCGACGATCGTTGAACTGGGTGTCGCAGTGCGCCCGGTGGGGGATCGTCCTCTGCGCCGTGGGGTCGTCCGATATTTTCGCCGCCTCCCTGGAAGCACCCAAGGAGGTGCTGATCCTGGAATCAGGCGATCGCCTAACCGGCCGCAGCCTCTCGATCGACAACGGCTATCTGCGCTGGCAGTTGCGCACCGGCGAGGAACTGATGGTCCCACTGCAGTGGATCAAACACGTCGATCGCGATCCGCAACCCGAACTCCCCCCCGCCCCAATGGCGGCGGCCCCCCCTGTTCCTCCGGCGAATCTCCCGGCGGACCCTGCTCCAACGGTCATGGAAACTCGACCATTGAGCGAACCCAGTTCCGCGGCGGCCGAGATTCCCTGGATTGCCGCCGTGCCATTCTACACAGCGGCTCATCAGGGGTACCTGGCAGCGTCCGAGGGTTACACCGTGTTCAACGATCTTGCCAGCACCTGGACTCGCCGGATCAACTTCGGTGGACAGTTCATCGACGGCAACGCGCAAAACGACGTCCTGAATACTCAGATCGAATTCGAGAACGGCACACCAAAACAAGCCCGCCAGTTGGATGTCTCCGGTCAATGGGCTCGCAGCAACAATCGTCAGACTGCCAACAAATGGACCGCCAACGGCAACTTTGACTGGCCGCTGGATCTGGAAGACAAGTGGATCATGTTCTTTTCGAACAAGAACGAATACGACGCCCGAGCCAACCTCGATTATCGAGGTACGATCTCCACGGGAATCGGCTATCGCTTCTTCAATGAGGGCAAGAAACGCCTGATCTCGCGATTCGGCCCGGCGTATACGATCGAATTCTTCCGCGATCCTTACGATCACCGCGAATCGCCCGACCTGTTCGGCGAGTTGGAAATCCGCTGGCCCTTGCGAAAGGGGACATCTGTTGAACAAAAGATGCGCGTCCAGCCGAGCATCCTCGATTTTGAGCTGGTCCGCGTCTTCAGCACGACGGGATTCCTCGTCGACCTCGATGACAAGGATCGCTGGAAACTGCGACTCGGGCTGAACTACACCTACAATTCTCAGCCCAACCCTGGTCGCCTCCCCAGTGATTACATTTCCTCGGTATCGCTGGTGTATACCCGGAAGTGAATTCCCCACGGCCCGACGCATGGCATGGCGATGTCACGCCCAAGCCGCTACGCGTTGGGAACTCACATTTGTTCCAACGCGACGCTCGAAGGTCAATCCGATGCGATTGGCGGAGCACGAACGCAGAAAACGCCGACGGCGCGGATTTGACAACAGAGGCGCCGGGGCATTCACAGCGGACTCTGATCGCTCTGCGTTTTCGCCGGGTTCGATGGCCGCAAAGCGCGGCCACTTGCAGTCGCGGCTCATGCGAGAAACGGCTGCAGCCGCGCCACCGTGTCGGAGCGCCCCAGATCATCCTTGCCGAAGCCGCGCTTCGCCCCATGTTCGACGGCGTTGTCCTGGTACTCGGAGTAATTCGAAATCAGCATTACCGGAATCGGCGACAATTCAGGGTCCGCCTGCATGGCCTGAATGATCTCGATACCGTCGCTGTAGTCGACGTCGAGTTTCCGATTCACCAGCACCAGGTCGTAGGTCGACTTTCGAAGCAGGTCGAGGGCTTCGGGACCCGTCGCCGCCGTGTCAACAACGACATCAAAGGCCGCCTTGAGAAATCGACTGATCGCCGACTGATCCGGCATGCACTGCCCGATGCTGAGGACTCGTTTACTCATGTTGCTGTCCGATGCTCGAATGGAACTCCGGCACGTGGGAATTCGATATTTCCATCGCCTGAGTGAGTCGATCTCGCGTTTCGCACTCCCCCAACCCTCGCACGTCAATACATCGCCCAGGCTTCGCGCGACTCGGATTCCGGCGCTGCGCCCGGCGGTCGGGGCCCCAGGAACTGATAGTAAGTGCATTCGATCCGTCCGTTGTACAACTTCCGGCGACGATCAGAGCGGCGACGAAAGAAGTGCTCGAAACCCGGATGCGAAGTCAAGACGTACATCGACCAGGTGGACAACGGAGCGAAGGCGTCGGCCATATCGTCATAGATCGCCTCCGCGGAAGAGGCGTCGCCCAGGCGTTCACCGTAGGGGGGATTGCAGATGATCACGCCATAGTCGTGGATCGCCTTGAGTTCCAAGACGTCCATTTCCCGGAAATGAATGTCTCCCAGGACGCTGGCGGAGCGCGCATGCTGCTCGGCAAGTTTGATCGCCTGAGGATCGATATCACTGGCCATCAACGGAAACGCGGGTTTGCCGCGCAGTTTGTCCTTAGCTTCTTCCCGAGCCTGTTTCCAGCATTCACGCGGGATTTGCGGCCACTGTTCACTGAGAAAGCTGCGGCCGATACCCGGAGCACGGTTGCGGCCAATGAGCGCCGCTTCGATGGCGATGGTTCCCGAACCGCAGAAAGGATCAATGAATGGTCGATCCGGGTTCCAATAACTGAGCAGCACCAGACCGGCGGCGGTCGTCTCGCGCAGCGGGGCAATGCCCCCTAAGCGACGATAACCGCGCTTGTGCAGCCCGTCCCCGCTGGTGTCGATGGTCAGCGTCGCCAAGTCGCGCAGGATGGAAATTTCAATCGGGTACTCAACCCCCGATTCCTGGAACCAGTGCCGCTGATAGGACTTCTTCAAACTCTCGACGATGGCCTTCTTAACCGCGCGCTGGATGCTCGGCGGATGATGCAGCACCGACCGCACCGATTTTCCCTCGACCGGAAACTTGGCGTCCACGGGAAGCCAAGTGGTCCAGGGGAGATCCATGGTCTTGTCGAACAGTTGATCAAAGTCGGGTGCTGGAAAGGTTCCCACCCGCAACAGCACCCGATCGGCCGAACGGAGCCAGAGATTCGTTCGGCAAATGGCGAGTTCATCGCCGATGAAAGAGACGCGACCGTCTTCGACCATCTGCTCGGTGTACCCGAGTTCGGTCAGTTCGCGCGAGACCACAGCCTCAAGCCCAAAGGCTGCCGTGGCAATGAGTTCCAGTCGAGACATCGAACCATTCGTTGCAAGGTACGGGGCGGCGAATCACGCATTCTAGCACCCGCACCTCTGAAACGGCAGTTCCGACGCTGGCGGCGCTCACTCCAGCTCGATTTCCAAGGCACCTGCGGCGAATCGAATCAGTGGTGTTTGATCACTCGTGGCCAGACGTGGGCTGGGAGGAACCCCGTCGAATTCCATGTCCCCAAGGAGGGGGCGCTCCAAGGGAGCAGGTTGGGATACCCGGGTCCATTGCCCGTTCCGGTCGCTGACGGACACTGCCGCGATTTCCGAGAATCGCGTCAGTCCGATCCGTAATTTTGGACAGAAGAGTCGAACGGTGTCGTCCAGAGGAACGGCAACCAGCCAAACCCCAAATCCGCCCTGATATTCCACGGCCCAGCGAAATTCCCGCTGGAGTTTTGCGGTGTCGACCGGTCCCAGGAACTCTGCAACCAGATCGATCCCATGAGCCGAAAGGGCCGGAGCATTCATCCGCTGCATCCAGGCGAGATCCCGTTCGGACACGGGAGGCAGGGACCGGCTCGCCGCCTCCCAGTCGTTCAGGATCTGTGCAAACGTCTTCGCCGTGTGGACTGGCTCGTCCGCGACGATGTCGAGGCCGATCAACTGGATGGTCGCCGGTGCAGGGGCTGAGCAGGTCGCTCCCGGGATGCTGCAGCGATCCTCCTCCGAAGGAAATTCCGAAGGATCCGCTCCGACAGCCGCATGCCAGACGTGTCGCATCGGCTCGGTGACCATGGCCGGGACGCCCCGCGAGCAGAGCCCGATTTGGCCGGTGCAGATTTCGAGGTCGGAATGCGGTTGGGATCCCCGAACCGCGGAGTCATGCAGAGCCAAGGACAGGAACACTGCACCGACGTTGCCGAGGATGATCGTCCAGCGGCGCACATTGAGGGCCATCTGATTTCTCCGCACGACTCGATGCCGCTGGCGAACGCCGTTCGCCGGACCAGAGGGTGCAGCGGACCCCGGCACTAGCCGCTGCGCGGCCCGAGTTGTACGTGAGTTTGTCCGGTTGTGGATAGATGAAATCGAATCTTTCGGTCCGTCAATAAGCTTCCAAAACTTGTCCGTCGGCGGGATCGCCGAGGCGTTTCAACGTCTCGGGATTAATGTCAACACTGATCGCCTGCACTGAGCCATCGGCCATCAGAAAATGGACGACACCTGTATGGTACGAGCCGAAAGTTGCTGGGCCGGAATTGAGGCCCTGTGCTGGATCACGATGGTTCGAAGGATCACCCCAGGGTTTGGCGCCCTCCTTCACGTCACCGGCCAGAATCGTGTTGCTGGTGCCGTCTGTGATGTCGCGAATGTCCAGATGGTTCTGATCCGACATCACATGAGAATTGGCCGCGTAATGCGAGACTGCATAGCCGCCGGCGTCGATCGGCGTTGTCGGATTGCTGGGATTGATCAGGACCGGGACCACGGTCCCGAACGGCAGCTTGTTCGCCGGATCATTCCAAGGCTGGGCGTATTGGATCGATTGGTGGAGCGCGCCCTGATCAAGGAACGGCAGCATGTCAGTTGTCCACGAATGAACCGCCTCCCCGGGCTGCGTGTCCTCCACGGTATTCCTGGGAGGAAAATGTCGGTTCTCAGCGAGAAAGTTATGCGCTGCCAACCCGATCTGCTTCAAATGGTTCCTCGATTGCGTCCTGCGGGCCGCTTCGCGGGCCTGTTGCACCGCTGGCAACAGCAGCGCGATCAGGCAGGGACACATCAGTAAGGGAACACCAGCAAGCACGATGAGAATGATCACCCATGTCGGCGTGGAAGACGACGGCTTCCTTCGGCCCCCTTTCTTTTCGGAATCGCGCGGGGTGTCCTCTTCTTCGAAATCGTCGTCGTCAAATTCGGGGGAAATCGTTCGCTTGGCCATAGTGTCTGCACTCTTGCAAAAGGTGTCGCGGTGGAAATGCACCCCGCGTCATGCTAGACAAGCCTGCACCCGCCTGCAAATCTGGCAGATTCCGCCCCCGCATACTCAGGCATCCGCGGTCTCCATAGAAAACTAATGGCGATCCGTACACAGTCCCGAGAGAGTCATCGTCGTCCCTTGCCCTGTTCAGGAACTCGGTTACACTCTTGCGTTCCTGCACGGCGGTGTAGCTCAGTCGGTTAGAGCAACGGCTTCATAAGCCGTGTGTCGTCGGTTCGAGTCCGACCACCGCCATCTGTCTCTCTGAAACCCCTGTATTTGCAGGGGTTTTTTGATTTCCGGTCGCTCGGGACGGCGCAA
>JANRLN010000661.1:0-3113 GCA_033762515.1 Planctomycetaceae bacterium | reverse complement strand
GCGGGGGAGAGGGTCTCGCGCATCTGACGGCAGCGCGGGCACGTTTCCAGATGTGCCGTGAGCGCGCGACGATCGGTCGGCTGCGGATCGGTGAGTGCGTCAAAGGCGTCGTCGCAATTCATGATTCCACTCCTGACAGCGTCTTCAGACGCTCCGCCAGTCTCTCCAACCCATGTTTGACGCGTTGCTTGGCGCCGCTGATGCTGCTCTGCATCGCGACGGCGATTTCGTCGTAACGCAAGCCGCCGAAAAACCGCAGCCGCAGCGCATCGGCTTGAGGTTCCGGCAGTTCCGCGAGGGCCTGCTGCAGCAATTCCGAACGCTCCGACAAGAGCAGACCGTCGAGCGCTCCGATGTCGCCCGACGTCGCCGTCTCGGTCTGCGCGGGATCACAGACGACGGCCGACGCCCGCGGAGACGCCGCTCGCTTCCAGTGTTTGTGACACAACCGCAGAGTGATCGTCCACAACCAGGTGCGGAAGGAATAGCGCGGATCAAAAGTATGCCGGGCCGCGAAGACCGCCAGCAGCGACTCCTGCACCACGTCCTCGGCGACGGCGCGATCTCGGAGCTTGCTGGAAGTCACGCGCACCAGGGGCTGCCGATACCGGCGAACCAACTCCTCAAAGACGGAGAGATCCCCCGCTTGAACTTGTCGCATCAAGTCTTCATCGGTCGCTGTCATGCCCACAGAATACCAAGGTCGCCAATGACGTGGAAAGTGCCGACGCCCGGGAGCAAGCCGAGGGCGGAGGGCCGAGAGCTAAGAGCTAAGGGCGGAGGGTCGCAGAAGTGCACGGCCAACTCCTAGCCCTTAGCACTTAGCCCTTAGCTCTTGGCCCTTGGCCCTTGGCCCTTAGCCCTTGGCCCTCAGCCGGTCGACCGAAAAACGCCCCTCAGTTCTGCACGACCCGCCGGAAGAAATAGGTGGCGGCCGCGAACATCAGTCCGTTGGCGATCCAGACCGCCCAGACGGGATCCAGTTGCCCGGTCTTGGACATGTTCTGCGTCATCATCGAGATCGGGTAGTAGAACACCAGGATGGGGAGGAAGCAGAACAGAAAACTCGTCAAGAAGTCCTTGCGAGCCATCACGACGGCGAACGGGCTTCCCACCAGGACGAAGAAGAAGCAACTGCAGGAACTGGCGAACCGATTATGCATTTCGGTCAGCAGCCGATTGCAGGTCTCGCGCGACAATTTGGCGTCAATCCGGTGCTTGTCAAAGCCGGTCGAGCGAAAGCGCGAGAAGTCTCCGGACGTCAGCACGAAAGCGGCTTCGATCGCCTGTCGCTGACGGATCTGAACTTCGTCGGTTTGCGCCGCCGCCAGTTGTTCGCGGATTTCCGCGATCTCGAGATTGCGCGGCCGCAGGCGCTCCTTGCGTTTCTGCAGCGGAAAGGCCTTTTCCACATGGGCGAAGGCGATCTGCGTCTGGCCCGGGGTTTCGATGAACCCGTGCTTCATCTTGAGAATCACTTCCTGACGCTGCAGATCAAACTGCAGCCCCGCCTCTTCCGCTTGAATCGTGACGGCATTGCGGCCGCTCGGCGACAGGCGAAACGTCGGGAAGATCAACGTCCGGTCCCGGACGTCCATCACCGTGATCGTCAGCCCCTGTTCCGCCAGATGGAACTGGTTCTGCGTGCGCAGCAGATCGAGAAAGATGTCTTCCATCGCCAGAGTGACCACGCGGCCGATGTTGGAGAAAGACCACGGATTGACCTGATCCATCAGCAGGAGTGAACCCACGCTCAACACGGCGCCGAGGAAGTACGACGGCCAAAGCAACGACAGCACGTGAATGCCCGCGGCTTTGGCGGCGATGATCTCGCGATCCCCCGCCAATCGCCCGTAGACGACGCACACCGTCAGCAGCAGCGTCACGGGAATCGTGTAGGGCAGCAGACTGGGAATGATGTAGGGCAGGATCTGTACGACCTGCCAGGGTCCCAACCCGTGTTCCCGCATCTTCTCAAAGACGCCGACGAACACCATCAGGCAGGTGGTCAGTCCCAGGACCGCGCAGAAGACGCGAATCAGTTCGGCGAGGATGTAGCGTTCGAGCAGTCGCATCGGGAACCGTACGGAGAAGACCAGACCACGAGCTCACGAAACCTGGGCGCCCTGCGGAAGTGTCCCGCCGTTCAGACCGGGTGATGTAGGAGAAGTGCGTCCGCCGGTCAAGATGGGTCTGTCTGCGGCGGGAGCCACCTGCTGGCGGGAATCGTTGAAACCTCTCCCCCGAGGGACGAGTATTCCGTGCATCAGTCGTAATTCCTGCTTAGTATCTCGTTTCAAGGGCCTGCGGATGCGCCTCTCGACACTCTGGCTGCGCTGCGTCACCGTGGCGTTCACCTCTCTGGCGGCGGTCTGCGTCTCCGCCGGCGACACGCTTGTAGAGCGGCTGCCCCAGGGGGCGATCGTTTCGGCGGAACTGAATGACGCCGCCGTCCTGATCGAACGTCTGCGGGCGTCTGAAGCGTTGAAAACCATCGTCGATTCAGAACCCTACAAGAAGTGGGCCAACTCGGGCGACGGCCGCAAGTTCCGCGGCGGGCGGGCGGTTCTGGAAGGCCAGCTCGGCCTGAACCTCTGGGACGCGGCGACGCGACTCATCGGCGACCGGGTGGCTGTGGCCCTGTACGCACCAACGCCCGGGAAACAGCCCGACGGTGTGCTGGTCATCCATCTGGGTGACGCCGAGGCGGGGACGCTGATCCGTGAGAAAGTGCAGCCGTGGATCGAACTCGCCGACGGCCAGGTGATCACCGCGGAACAGGACGGGCGCTGGCTGCTGGAAACAAAAGACGGCAAGGCGTTCGGGGGACTGCAGCAACGCTGGCTCGTGTTGAGCAGCACCAGGGGGCTCCGGGACGACACGTTCGCCCGGCTCTCCGACTTCACTCCCGGCGATTCGGCCCAGAACCGGGTCCGTGCCGCGCGACTGTCGGCCACACTCGACAACGCCGCTCTGCGCGCCGCCTCAGGCAAGGATCGACTGATTCCATCGAAGGTCGACAATCCCCTGGGCTCGTTGCTCATCGGCGGACTGGCGGAGGCGGCCGCCCTCTGCCCGACTCTGCAGGCAGACGTCACGATCGGAGAAAACGG
>JANRLN010000660.1:0-4063 GCA_033762515.1 Planctomycetaceae bacterium | reverse complement strand
TCGTTGCGATTCGCACATGTCAGCACATCCCGGCTGACGGGACGGAGATGCTATCAAGAACCGACGCGCCGCGCTCCACGAACTTTCACGACTTGAGAAAAATCTTGAGAAAATTTTCGGACCGCGAACGAGGGCGGGGGGATGAGGGCCAAGTGCTGAGTGCCAAGTGCCGAGTGCCAAGTGCTGAGGGCTGAGGGCCAAGTGCCGAGGGCTGAGGGTCGAGGGTCGAGAGTCAGTGGAAGTGCCGCTGAAGTATCCAAACACCTGGCCCTAAGCACTCAGCTCTTGGCACTCAGCTCTTGGCACTTGGCCCTCAGCCCTTGGCCCTTAGCCCTTAGCCCTCAGCCCTCGTCCGCACTGCGAGTTCTTGGGGCTGCCTTGTCGG
Organism: Planctomycetaceae bacterium; assembly: GCA_033762515.1. GTDB lineage: Bacteria > Planctomycetota > Planctomycetia > Planctomycetales > Planctomycetaceae > DSVQ01. Next base: position 3,678 of record JANRLN010000660.1, on the reverse strand, counting down.
GGCTATTGGAACCGCAGGAGGCCGAACGACTGCCAGGTGGGAGGCCAGACGGCGGTGGGCGTCCAGCCGTGATAGCCTTCGTGCGGCAAGGTGCGGACCAGACTCACGCCCCAGACGTCGCGGGGTTGGGGCGGCGCGGGAGTCAATTCCTGCCAGGGAATCGCCAGTTCGATCTGCCAGCGTTCGGCGTCAATGTCGCGGGCCACATACCACTGGGGATTCCAGGTGGCATCCTCCCAGCATCGATCCGATGTTTGCCCCCGCGCATCAACCTGGAATTCGTACCAGGTGGAATAGTCGCGGTCGACGTCCAGGGCCAGTCCCAGTCGATCCTGACCGGTGAGATCGGCGTCGTAGTCGCGGTCTCCCACCTCCTGGGGAATCTCAACCGCTGCCGGCGACCGCTTTACAACCGCAGCGACGTAGAGATACTCGTCGTCGTAGGCGAACATCACGAACCCGCTCCGGGGCGCTTCCAGGTCCGTCGCGGCGGGACCAAAGGGGGTCTCCTTGACCTCGCGCCAGCATGCGTCGGAGAGGACGCCATCCAGGTGCGGACGGCCGTTCGCCCGCAGACAGAGGGCCAGATGCCGGGGAGGGGTCGCGACCCCTTGCGTCACCCACAACTCCTGTTCCACCAGGGCGCCGGCGCTCCCCGCAGTCGCCCCGCGCTGAAACTTGCGATAAATCTCATCCGCCTGTCCGGGCGCCTTGGTCGCGCGCTTCAACGCCGCCAGGGGAAACTGCACCTGGGGCTGGTGAAACAGCAGAGGCGATTGCTGCTGCAACTGCTGCGCGAGCTCCAAGGCCCGGCGCCGCCACTGATCGATCTCATCCGGGGGAGCGCCCGCGGCGGCATGGCGACGCACGCCGATCTCGCCGGCCGTCGTCGTGGCTTTCGTGGGAATCACGTCGGCGAACGTCCGGGGCGCCGCCAGAAAGCCGCTCCCGGTTCCCCCGGCCTGCTGGATGCGACTCTGGAGTGCGGCCGGATCCGTACTGAGTTGCTGCTGCACCTGCCCCCGATCGCGCGTTCGTTGCCAGACAACTTCGCTGCTCGACCAGTACTGCAGCAGCCACGTCATGGCATCGACCGCCGCTGGATGCTGCCCGTGTCGCCGCACGAGTTCCAGATAGGTCGACTCGGCATGCTCATACTGCGAGCGCTGACGATAACTGCGGGCGAGGTCGGACATGACGACGGCGGCTTGATCGGCAGTCAACTCGCGCAACACATCGGGAAGCTGTCCGATGAGTTGGGCCGATGTCCGCGCATCGTTGAGCGACCGATCGGTGATGGCCCGAAAGTTTCGCTGCGTCTGGACGCGCCGTTGTTGAGCTTCCAGATCGCGTTCATTCAGGGGCAATTGGGGACGACGCGTGGGAGAGTCGGCCGGCGCCTCCATCCCGCCGAAGACTCCTCCGGCGTGACGGGAGTCCGCAGACGCGTCACCAGCACGCCGCAAGGCGACTCCTGACACCCCGCGTGAGGCATGCGCCAACACGCTGAGGGCGGGCTCCGTCTGGTTTCGCAACGAATCTCCCAGTCGCGGCAGGAACTCTTCCGGAGCATAGGTGACGTCCCCCTGACTGCCCGGGGGCAACTGCGTCAACACCCGCGACACTTTCCAATCCGTCAGCGCCGCCAGGTCCTGCTGCGCCAGTCCACGCGTGGGGTCGGCGGCCTGCTCGACGGCGATCCGTCCCGCCTGCTGGATGAAATCGGCGAGCGAGTTTCCCTCGGTTGCGACCGGCAATACGACCACGTCGGGACGATAGGTTCGGATCTGCCGCGCCAATTCCTCGACCAGCAGGGAGGGAGCCCGCTGTTCGGCTCGATTCTGCCAGCGCTGCATGAGGGCCTCCCCCGAGGCCCTTAGATCCGGCCGATCGACCGGCAGTCGCCAGCTCACCCCCGCCACGTTGGCGCGGGCGGTATGCGCCGCCGCGGCAAGTTGATCGCGAACATCGGCGTCGAAGCCGGCTCCCACCGGGGCCGGATAGGATGCGGCCCAGAGGACGCCCCGATACCCCTCTTCCGCCGCGAGATGAACCGCCAACTCGAGCGACGCCGCGCGGGGTTCGGGGATCAACGCCAGCCAGCCGGCCCGACGCTGCGCGCCGCGCAACGCCTGCCAGGTCTCGCCCCCGTCCACGGTGCCGAGAATGACTCCCAATTCGCCCACCGCAAATCCCACGGTCTCCGAGACGAACTTCAGCTTGTTGATCGGCAGGGTCTGACCGGTCCGCAGCATGCGCCAGGTCTGACCGGCGTCGGCCGACGACCAGATGACGCTGCCGGGACTGCCGGCCAGCCAGACGCGCTGTTGGCGGGCCTCGACGGCGCGGAAATCGCAAACGTCGCGCAATCCCTCCGGCAGCGCGCCGGCCGGGGGAGCCCAGACCACGCCGCCGGAGTCGGTCGTCAACACGAGCGCTCCTTCGCCAACGACCCAGCCCTTGTCTTCGCCGCGGAGCGCCGCTCCTCGAATCGAGCGCGATCCCAGCGGCGGTAACCGCGACGCGAGCAGTTGATCTCCGCCGACGAGGGATAACTGGCCCTCGCGGCCGGCGACGATGCCCGTTTCCGGGTTCGGAAACGTGGCGACTTGCCACGCGGAGGTGGCTTCACCGGCGATGGGTTGCCAGGTGTGTCCGCCGTCCTGCGTGCGATAGACGCCGCTGCCGGCCTGCGCCGTCGGGGCTCCGACAACGATCCCCTCGTCCGGAGAGAAGAATCGCACATGGACGAGCGCCGGCAATTGCCCTGACCCGCGGAGCTCCCAGGTCAATCCGCCGTCGGCGGTGGTGTACAACACCCCTTCCGCCAACCCGGTGTACGCCTGCCAGCGGGTCCCCGCGACCCAGCCCAGCCGATCGGTCAGGAACGACGCGGAACGCAGCATGACGGGTTCCGGCAGGGGACGGGCTTCCCACGTGACGCCGCCGTCCTCCGTTCGCCAGATGACCCCTTGATCGCCGACGGCAAAACCGCTGCGGGAACCGACGAACTGCACGTCGTGCAGGTTGGCGTCATCCTGCCAGGGAAGCAACTTCTCCGCCGCGGGACTTGCCGCCGGACTGCTGACGGCGAGCACCACCAGCCATCCCCACCACTCCTTCGATGCGCGCCAGGCGTCCATGCCTTTGCCCCCCCGTGAGAAATCACCGATGACCGCGCAATTTTAGGCAACCGGCGGATTCCGCCTAGAGCGGTTTGCAGATGCATCCGTTCAGGCGACCGTTGGAGCGTGATTCCCACCGGTGATTGGCTCGGTAGGGTCATGCTCAGTACGCTGAGAATCACCCGGGGGGACTCACGTCCCCCGGCTCGCCGTTGTGATGTCTTCCAACGCTCTTCGTCCTCTGGGAATCCAGTGCCGTGATGCCCGTCTCCGTCCGACCAGCGTTCTGGTGGATCTGGCCGATTGCCGTGGCCTTTGTGCTCACGCTGCAGTTGTGGTTTCCCGACGGAGACACCGGCATCCTACACGACACGTACAGCCCCACCGCGGAAGGCCAGAAGGCCTTCTACCGGCTGGTCGAAGAGTATGCGGGCTTCACCCACCGAAATACTCAGCCCCTGGCGCGCGCGCTCCCGGACGGAAACGTCGAGCCGACCCTCTGCATCCTCGGACCGGAACGCTGGCCGACCACCCAGGAATGGGAGGCCATTCT
>JANRLN010000659.1:0-3438 GCA_033762515.1 Planctomycetaceae bacterium | reverse complement strand
CCCGTCCCCGCAGGATCGCCCCCGTGCTGCTCCGCGACCTGACGATCGAAAACTACCGCAGCTTCGACAAGTACCGCCTGGACAATCTGGCCCGGGTGAACCTGCTCGTCGGGGACAACAACTGCGGGAAGACGAGCGTGCTGGAGGCGGTGCGAATCTTCCTCGTGCCGGACGCCGATTCTGTAATCGACGTCCAATTGAATCGCGATGACCGAAGCATCGGTGGAATCGTCCCCGCCGGTGTTGACCCAAACTTCCCGAATGTTGGCGTCGCTACGCTCTTTTATGGCGACTACTCAGGCCTTGCGGAACTTGGGTATTCTCGCCTGCGAGCGTATCCCAAGATCTCCATCCAAGGCTCAATCGATGTAAACACCGCATCAACAATCAAATCCAGCCGAATCGTAGAGCTATTTTTCGATGTCTCGCCTTTGCTAGATATGTCGTCAAATGGAAACCGAACAATTCTTGAGTTCACGCACCTCGTGGTGCAGACAACTGAAGACCGTTCTAGGAAACGAACCGTCTTCGCTCCTGTTGCAATTCCAAGCAGCCGCATTACGTGCCGAGGACCGTGGAATGCTCAAGGATTTTCTGCTCGTCACAACCTATACACCATCCCACAGCAAGGCACTGACTTTCGACGGTTCATTGAAGTGTGGAGTAAGCTCGTTGAATCTGAGATGAAGCGATACGCGATCCATTCGCTAAAGGTAATTATACCCGATCTTGATGATGTCGAGATTTTGCCGGCAGCAGCTTCGCGCGCAGATGTCTTGATTCGACGTTCTCAGCGTCGAGACACGCTGGCATCACTTGGTGCAGGTAGCTCAAATGTGCTGGCGATCGGCGCGCTTTTGGCAGCCTCGCAAGCTGGCTGCCTCATCATCGACGAAATCGACACCGGCCTCCACTACTCGCGCCTGCCGGACATGTGGCGGATGGTGATTCAGTCGGCGAAGGATCTCGATGTGCAGGTCTTCGCCACGACTCATAGTCTGGATTGCATCCGTGGGCTGGCGGCGGCTGTGCGGGATGATGAATCTTTTAGCGACGAAGTTGCGATCTTTCGCATCGATCGTCGAACAGACACAGCAGTTCGTTTCGATGGGGACGAGTTGCAGACGGTTGTCAATCACGAAATCGAGGTGCGTTAGTGTTGGCACCGAAAGAAAGACTCCTGGTTGTCGAGGGAAACAACGACTATCACGCGATTCTGCATGTGCTTCGGGAAACAGGAGTGCTTGCCACAAATCTAAACCCACAATCATCACCTCTTGACATTGTTAAGGCCGGGAACAAGAAAGAGGTTATCGAGGACATCAAATCCCGCTCGAAGGAATCAAATCGGAAACAGATCGGATTCGTATTGGACGCCGATCATGTAACCGGAGACCCTCCCGGCTGTCAACCATCGTGGCATTCTGTCCGCCACGAGTTGCAACGGATCGGCGTGCAGGCCCCAACTCTTTTGGATCCGTTGGGCTTCATCGGGGACTTGGGATCCGGTGGACCCCGCATCGGCGTCTGGATCATGCCTGACAACACCGCCGATGGGGCTCTCGAGGAGTTCCTGTTTTCGCCTGTTGATCAGCAACAGCCGCTGATGCTGCACGCCAAGGCATCAACGCAGGCAGCGAACTTGCAACATGGCGCTAACTTTCTGCCGTCCAAGCAGTCGAAAGCCGAACTGTCTTGTTGGCTGGCGTGGCAAGAAGAGCCTGCAATGACGTATGGTCAAGCGGTCCAGGCTGGCAAATTTGACCTTTCGCGGCCAGGCGCTCAAAGATTCTGCGACTGGATACGACGCCTGTTTGATCTCTAACTTCGACCCCTCACCAGGAGCCACAGCATGCGTTTGACCATGGTCGCGATCCTTCTCTCGGCATTATTGGGGGCCACTGCCGCCCACGCCCAGAACACCACCAACTTCCCCCACCTCGGCGAGATCATTCGCCTCGACCCCAAGTTCGATGCATTGGTCCCCAAAGACGCGGCCATCGAGGTGCTCGGGTCGGGGTTCGAGTGGTCGGAAGGGCCGGTGTATGTGAAGGAGGGGGACGCGAGCTTCGTCCTCTTCTCCGACATCCCCCGCAACAGCGTGATGAAGTGGGAATACGGCAAAGGGGTCAGCCTGTTCCTCAAGCCTTCGGGGTACACCGGAGCGGTCGAGTATGGACTTGAGCCCGGTTGCAACGGTCTGATGCTCGACCCGAAGGGACAACTCGTTTCCTGCGAGCACGGCGACCGTCGCGTGTCCGTATTGACCAAAAACGGCGGCAAGCGGACGCTGGTCGACAACTACATGGGCAAACGACTGAACAGTCCCAACGACGGCTGCTTCAAGTCGAACGGCGATCTCTACTTCACCGACCCGCCCTACGGGCTGCCCGGTAACTTTGACGATCCCCGTCGGGAACTCGATTTCTGCGGCGTCTACCGGCTGCAGATCGGCAAAGACGGCGTCAACAAGGTGACGCTTCTCACCGAAGAAATGACCCGCCCGAACGGTATCGCCTTCTCTCCCGACGAAAAATTCCTCTACGTCGCCCAGTCCGATCCCAAGGCGGCGATCTGGAAGAAGTTCCCCGTCAAGGAAGACGGCACGCTCGGCAAGGGAGAGGTCTTCTTTGATTCGACCTCCTATGTCGGCAAGCACAAGGGCCTCCCCGACGGCTTGAAGGTCGACAAGGCGGGCAACGTCTGGGCCACGGGACCCGGAGGCGTGTGGGTGTTCGATTCCACCGGCAAGCCGCTCGGCCGCCTCGACACTAAGGAAGCCACCGCCAACTGCTGCTGGGGCGACGACGGCAAGACGCTGTTCATCACCGCGGACATGTACTTCTGCCGCGTGAAGACGACCTCGGTCGGCGCCGGTTGGTGAGCTCACCAGGAAGCCCAGGGACCGCGATCCCTGGGCTTCAGCGCTCGTAGGGGATTCCCAATGACGATCAGCGTTGCGGCCGTGGACCGCGAGAACGTTCCTGCGTTTGCGATGCCGCCGCGGTTCCGGCATGACGTGACGTATTTTGCGACGCCCCCCGGCGTGCAGGATGCTCCCGCAAGGCTTCCGGAACGGGAGTACTGGATCCGGCGCGACGACGCCCGGCGGATCTTGGACGATGGCGTTATCACGATCGTTTCACCCCTCGACAGCGCGTCGCGGACGGAGATCGAGATCACGGAAGAACAGGAACGCTGGCTCGAATGGCTGACGCGTTATGATGTGCAGCATGTGCGATTGAGTTGAATCGGGTGCGGGAGCGCGGGAAAGAGGGAGCATCGGAGCATGAAGACTTCGTGCGCGTGCTTTCTCCCGAACTCCCCTGCTCCCACTCTCCCGAGCTTCCCGAATGTCGTCTTCCACCCGCTGGCTCTTCTTCGACGTCGGCAACGTCATCTACAACGACGACGCCCAGGCGTTTCATAGTTATCGTT
>JANRLN010000658.1:0-2876 GCA_033762515.1 Planctomycetaceae bacterium | reverse complement strand
TGTCGTATTCTTGAAACACAATCTCTCGGCAATTGGTTTGCATTTTGCGGCTGGCGAATGGACGTCGCCAGACTACGCAGGGCCTAAGAACGGCGTGAGTTACAGCTGCAATCTTGCAGCAGTGCTCCAGACGTTTCGTCTATCCTGGGGAAGCTGAGGAGCCAAAGATATGAGCTTGACGGCAACGGAAGCCAAGCGTTTGGTCATTACCAAAATCGGTCATCTCCCCGGCGTGGCGGGAATTGGTCTTTCGTGGGACGATAAAGGCCGCACATGCGTCCGAGTCAATGTCAACCCACTTGAGATCACGCCATTAGTGCGCGAACGTATTCCTCAGGATGTCGAGGGAGTGCATGTCGAGGTAGTAGAACTTCTTCACTTGCGAGCGGCCGGCGAGTGATTGAGATGTTTTCGCTGTTCCAAGGTTGTCTTCCCTGAACGCATTGTATCGCGTAAAGCGATGCCGTAAGTTCTTATTTGGACGAATCTTACGTGGTGCGTTGAAAATTAATTTACGGATAGTTGCGGCACCATGATGTTCGCACGTCCACAAAAACACGCATCAAACTTTCCCATTCGATCGATGAGCCGAAATTGTCACATTCCGGCCATTCCGCTGAAGTTCAAATCCGCTTGATCGCTGGCGGACAGTCGTACCGGGTTGCCAAGGCTGGACCCGAACGGATGTACATGCGAGACGCGCTGTAAGTCGCAGCGACTGACGCCAGTTTGATTGTCACGATTGACGGTGTCGAGAGCAAGTGGCTGCTGCACTTGCCTGCTGGTGCGACGAAAGACGAACCACGCGTGGTGTTTCAGGTTCTGCGATTCCCCCCCTCGCGGGCCGACATGGAACCGTCAAACGCGAATTCATGATCGCTCTCGGCCGGTCGATGACCAGTTGAAGTGTGCCACAACTCTGTGAGCCACGCGATTTTCACAGCGGTGTGGGGCGCTCGCACGGCTCACAGAGCCGTGGCACACAAGCGTCCAAAAAGGATTTCTACTACTTCCCCCCCTGCTTCATCGCGATCGGGCGGATCCCCATTTTGCGGGCTTCGTCGACCGAGATGATTTGCGTGTTCGGGTCTTCGCCGGAGTCGAAGCCTTCGGCGTGTTTCACGACGGTGCCGGTCCCCGCCAGAATCGCCGTGGCGAACGAAGGAAAGGCCGTCGTCGATTCGAGTTCGTCGAAGCTCGCCAGCCATTCGGGGAGTTCTTCCGGGGCGGATTCCGACACGTCGCCCAGGAGTGTGGTCTCCAGGCCGAGGAGTTTGGTCCCTTCCTTGTCGAGGTCGAACGCCAGCAGGCAATGACCCGGGACCATCACCAGGTGGACGTGCAGGCCGATCTTGCGCAGGATCGAGGCGAGCATCACGCTGCCGTCGACGCAGTTGGCCTGCTGAGATTTGATCGACTCATCCAGGAACCGCACCGTCTGACAGGCGACGGTCTTACTGGGTGTGGTTGTGGAGACGTCGCTGTAGGAAATCCCCCGTTCGTGCAGAGCGGTCCAGACAGCAAAGACCTGTTTGGCGACTTGTTCAGGATCGCCCGATTGATACCCGGTGAACGCATCCACGATCTCGGTCGCCAGTGCATCCTTGAGAACGCCGTTGATAAACGGGTGGTTCTCGTTGACGTACGCGGCGAAAACGACGCTGATGTCGTCAAAATCCTCGCCCCCTTCTTCGGCGTAGACGTAGAACGGGCAGTCGTTGATCGACTTGAGGACGCAGACTTCGGTCAGTTCCGCGACGACTTCGTCGTCCACGGTGACGCGGATCTCGACGTTGACCGGCCGTTCTTCGCGCACCAGGTGCAGGGCGTCATAGTTCCACGCGGCTTTGGGGATGATCAGAGCGTCGGTATGCCCTTCCTTCAGGGTTCCTTTCCATTTCGCCGGCTTGAGGATCTTGTCGATGGAGATGACCACTTCGATCTCGGCTTCTTCCGGCAGACCGGTGAGGTTCACCCCCAGCCAACCGTTTTCATCACCGTAGAGCGGGACGTCTGCGTCGGATTCGGTGAACTGCGGGTGATCTTCCGCGGTCTGTGTTTCAGGATCCCAGTCGGTCAGGGCGGTGGAGATGATGGCGCTGGGAAACAGGCTTTCCTGCGTGAAGGAGTAGAACTCGACTTCGACGTCGTCCTGGCCGAACACTGCCGTCGCCAGCAACCCTGTCAGATACACCGCAGTCAACAGACACCGCTGCATCACACTCTCCATTCCTGCAAGTTCCGACGAAGCGCAACTGGGGAAGTATAGGTGGGGGCAGATCGTAAGTCAGCGCGAACTTTACGTCCCGGTCGACAGGCAGGACCGAGTTTCCGCTTCCAAGCGCGCCTATCCCACAGGCGGTGCGACAACTCCAACCACTCGTCTTACGTCTCGTCCGGGAATAGGCGATTGCGCCGACTCGGGGTGCGGAGCCGTTGGGTCAGTCGATCGTCGTGATAGGCCGAGTCGATCGCCGTCGCGAAGGTCTGCAGCAATTGTTGCCGCGTGAACGGTTTGGCCAGCAGCGAATCGATGCGGGCGAGTTGCAACCGCTGCTGCAGGTCGGCCGAGACGTCGGAGGTCATCAGGATCGCGGGTCGTCGGATGTCATAGGTCTTCAAGGCCGTGAGGGCTTCCAGTCCGCTGCAGCCCGGCATATGAAAATCGCACAAGGCGAGTTCCGGGTGTTCGGCGACGGCGATTTCGAGTGCTTCGTCGCCGTTCTCGGCTTCGAGGATTTCAAAGAACGGGGCGCACACCTCGCGGACCACTTCGCGAAGAGCCTGGTCGTCGTCCGCCAGCAGTAACCGATAGGCCATGGCGCCCTGCGTTCCCGAAAGAGGCCGCAAAATCGGAAGAATTGCGAGGTCCGAGA
>JANRLN010000657.1:0-2644 GCA_033762515.1 Planctomycetaceae bacterium | reverse complement strand
CCGCCGTCGCCATGCCGCTGACCACGTGCGTCCCGAGATAGAGCGAATTCGTCCGCTGCCCCAGCGACGTCGCGGCCGGCAAGACCGCGACGGTTTTCTCCGCCGGAAAGCTCTCGCCCGTGAGGACCGCTTCATTGACATACAGATCGCGCGAGGTGAGCAGTCGACAATCCCCCGGGATCAAATCTCCCGCCCGCAGCCGCACGACATCCCCGGCCACCACCTCATCCAGCGGCACCTCGACATCGACGCCGTCACGAATGAGGGTCGTTCGTGTCTCGATCATCCCCAGTAGCTTGGCCACGGCATCGGCCGCGCTCCATTCCTGCCAGAATCCCAGCAGTCCGCTGGCGAGCAGAATCAGCAGAATGATGACGCCGTTGGTCACGTCCTCGATCAGGGTCAGCGAGAGGACCGCCGAACAGAACAGCAGGATCATGATCGGGCTCTTGAATTGATCCAGCAGCAGCGACACGGCCGACTGCCGCCGCGGCCGCAAGCGCTGCGCCAATTTCAACCGCTCGGCCGCCGTCGTGACCGAAAGCCCCTGCTCCGACGTTCCCAGGCGCGCCAGCAAGTCTGCGGCATCGACCGACCAGAATGGACCCTCGGCACCAGGATTAGACATGAAAGGCAACTCCTTGAAGGCGACGTGGCATGCGCCCCAGCGCTCAGACCGCGCCAAATCCGTAATCATTGAGCGGGGAAATTCCCGCGATTGCAAGCCCAAGGCGACGGTCGGCAACCTGCCGCTCCGATGACGCAGCACCGCGGCAGCGAAACTTGAAGATCCCCGCGTACAATGCTGGAGACGAACCGAGTCGTTGTGGTCAGTTGGAGAGCCTTACGGATGTCAGGCCGCGGGTGCTGGTGTTGGATCGTGATGGTGTTCGTCGTGGGCTGCGCGCGGAAGCCGGAGCAGAGCACGGCGGAGTTGTTGACCTCAGCAAAGACGGCGCTGAACGCCAACCAGACGGAGCCGGCCGTCACCCTACTCGATCAACTTCTCGACCGTCAGCCGGACCACGCGGAGGCGCTGTTGTTCCGTGCACAACTGGCACGCGACGCCGGCGACGATGCGCTAGCGCTAACATTGGTACGCAGGATTCCGCCGACCCCCGGCTCTCTGGCCGGTACAGGGAAGTATCTGGAAGCAAGCCTGCTGCTCGCGCAGGGCGACTGCCGGGAAGCGGAGCGCTGTTGCAGGACCGCGATCGAATGGCACCCGAACTATCGTCAGCCGCGCGTCGCCTTAGTGGAACTGTTGTTAACCCAGCTCAGAGGAGCCGAGGCGCGTGAGCAACTGCAAGACTGGCGGAAACGGCAGCGCTGGACGCTGACGCAATATGTGCAGCATCAACTAGCGCTCTCCGAACTCGCCCGGCCGGCCGACAGCCGGCCGACGCTCCGCAAGTTCCTGACATATCAGCCGGATAACCGCAGGTGTCTGCTCGCGCTGGTCCGCGATGAGCTGACAGCCGGCGAGTTTTCCCAGGCAATCAACCGCCTGCAGGCAGTTCTCCAAGACCGGGCTGACGACGAAGAACTGCAGGGATTGCTGACCGAAGCGTTCGTCCGGGCAGGAACGTTGGATCGCGCCGCCTCATCCCCGGGGGCTGAGCTGCCTTCACGACCCGCGCCGGTGGCTCGCTGGCGCGGCGTGGCACTGCTGGCCGATGCCGAATCCAATTGGCCGACCGCGGCGGCCGCATGGTGGCACGTCGTACATCTCTCGCCAGACGATCGCCATGCAAGTTACCGACTGGCGATCGCGCTCGAGCGTCTGGGTCGGACCGACGCAGCCCAGCGACAATTCCAACACACGCGGCAGTTGGAAGTGATGCTCGATCACGTGACCCATATTCTGGCAGGCGATCAACGGCAATCGCATCTGGTGGCGAAAATGGCCGGCAGGATCGCAGAGCTGCTCCTCGACCTTCAGAGACCGGCTGAGTCGCAACTCTGGCTGGAATACCTGGCCGAAACTGTTCCCAACTCCCCAAATACCAAGGCTTTGTGGGAACGCCTCACCGCCGCCAGTCGGGCCAAGCTGAGTGAAGGCCCTGAGACCGCAGATCTAGGGCCGGAACTCCTGTCGGCAGCCCGTAACTCCAGCCCTTCACGGGCGATGCCGACGCAATCGCCCGCTGCCGCCGGCGATGCACCTTCGGGTTCTACAATTCAGCTGGTCGATCGACAGGCGTCGGCCGAGATTTCGTTTCAACACTTCAACGGACCCACGGAATTCAAATATCTGCTGGAAAGTCTGGGAGGGGGTGTGGCGGTGCTCGACTACGACAACGACGGCTGGCCCGATCTCTACTTTCCTCAAGGCTGCCGGATCCCCTTCGACCCCGCCGATGGTGAATATACCGATCGGCTCTACCGCAATCTCAGCGACGGCACCTTCCTGGATGTGACTCAGGCCGCCGGCATCGTCGAGAATCGCTACAGTCAAGGGGTCGCCGCCGGCGACTTCGACAACGACGGGGATTCCGACCTTGTCGTCGCCAACTATGGACGCAACACCTTCTACGCCAACAATGGAGACGGCACCTTCTCCGACATCTCCGCCGCGTTGGAAAGTGATGGGGACCATTGGTCGTCGAGCGCGGCCTGGGGGGATTTTGATCACGACGGGGAC
>JANRLN010000656.1:0-4904 GCA_033762515.1 Planctomycetaceae bacterium | reverse complement strand
TTCGACCGCAACACGTCCAGGAAACGCACCCACGGGCCGAAGTGGAGTTCCAGCGTCAGGAATTCCGGAGCGGCCTTGGCCGGCGCCGGTTGCGACACATCGTCAATCGCCGACTTCAGTTGCTCCAACCCCCCCACACCGGCGGCCCCCCAGACGGCGTCCTTCGACACCCCGACGTAGACGACCGGTTCCCCCCCAAACACCGAACCGAATTCTTCCTGGCGATGCGGCGCCACCGTGACGGCATGAATCGTCACCCCCCGATGCTCGGCGACGGCGGTTTCCACCTTCCAGCCCTCGCGAATCTTGGGGAATAACTGCAGGATTTCCGTCGCCTTGGTCCCATCCGCCGCCCGAATGCCGACGATGCCGGCGTGCTTGCCGTCCGCGGTCATGTGCACGTCGACGTGAGAGTCCAGCACCTGCAGGGGAATCGCGTCATTCAACATGACGAAGAGCTTGCTGAGCGCCTGCTTGGCCGCCGCCTTGCCGGACGCATTGAGATTCGGCCGGGTGTCCATCGCCGCTTGCAGCACCGGCAAGAGCTTTTCATAAAGGTCGGCCGCATGCCGGCTGCGCATGGGATCGATCGCGAAGTTCACCCGCGCCTGCAGAACCGGCTTGGGAGCCAGTTTCACATTTGCGAAATAGCTGGGCTGGTTGACCAGCAACTCGATGCTGCCGGCCAAATCCGTCCCTGCCAGCCCCGTCAGCAAGAGTTCGCTGAATCCCTTTTTCTCGGCAATGTCCGTCGTCCAGCGGATGTTCAAGCGCTCGGACTCGATCAGGAACCGTTCCGCTTCGTTCAGATTTTGCTGCAGCGCCAGCTTGCGCAGATCGAAATCGGTCTGAGCCTCGCCCCGTTTGAACTCGATGCCGGCTTCCAGTTGCTTGCGGAATTCCTGGAAATTCTTCCGCTTGGCTTCCATCGATTGCGCATCGTTGCGCAGATCGGCGACGATGTCGGTCTCCCCGACCAGCAGTTCCTTCAACGGCAGCGACGGGTCCGGCAAATTCGCCGGCAGCAGCCCCTTGTCCGGTGCCATGAGCGCGTGATTCGAGGCCAGTCGCAGAAAGAACGGCTTGGGCGGCGGGCCGGACGCGGGCTTTTTCGACTTGGTGTTCCGCCCCCCCGCGCGCGCTTGCTCCACCGTGTAACTTCCACTCGCGTCCGGACCGGTCATTTTGAATCCGAACGCCTGGATGTTTTGCTGAAAGCCCCCGCGGCCATCCCATTTTTCATAGGGAATCGCGGCGACGTAGCGAAGCTCTTTGCCGCCAAGCAACAGATCCAGTCGGACTGGTTTTTTCTTGTCGACGCCTTCGGCAAAGCTGTCAAGAACCCCCTTCAGAGTATCCCACTGCTTGCGGAGGCCGGAGGGCGCCTTGTCGATCAGCGACTTCAGGTCCGCCTGCAGACGGTCGCTGCCGGCAGCCCCGATCGTGATTCGCGTTTCCTGCGCCAGTGCTGCCGCACAGATGCACCAAGCCCCGACGGCTGCCGCCACGCCATTCCATTTCCGCACTGCAGACTCCTTTCCCAATCGCCGAGGCCGATTCAGCGTTCTCACGGTCCGACTTGCCGCCATGTCTGGTTGCCGCTGCGTCTGGGCAAGCCGCGAAACGACGAGATTCTAAACACGCTCGGCAAACAGGGGAAGCCTGGGTTCCAGATCAACCCAAACACCCTAAGCCGCCGATCATTAATCCAGCATCCTGACGGGGGCGGCCATCATTGGGAACGACTGCGCAATTCCGGTCGCCTTCCGTGCCAACCAGCACAATTACGGCTTCTCGCTCGTTGCCAGTCGGTCTTGCACTCCGGCGGTCACTCCCCGCCCCAGCGACACGATTTCGGTGGCTGACGACAAGTCTTTGTAGTGCCCCCAGACTTCTTCGGCCGCGCCCCGGCGGGCAGCCATCCACGCGGCCCATTCAATCGCCTGTTCCCGCAGCACCACATCGGTGACCGGGCCGATCAACTGCCAGGTCTTTTCGACGGGATCGGCCGTCTGCGCCTGGCGGACCGCCCCGTAGATCACAAGCGCTTCGCGTACATCGGAGCGGACGTCCCTGTCGCTGACCGTCTTCCAGGCTTCGGCATATTTGCCTGCGGCAATCTGTTCCTCGAACACCGCCTCGACCGGACGCTTCAGCGCCGGCAAACCCGCGGCCGTACATGCCGCCACAAGGGTCTTTTCGTCAGCCGCGTTCCCCGCCACCCGGAAGTGCTCGACGAGCCAGGGGGCCACTTCGGTGGCCAGAAATCTCTCCTGGACCGCCGGGTCTTCGGCCGCACTGAGTCCGGCGACGATGCGCCACACCGCAGCGTCCAAGCCCTGCTGTGCGGCGCGGGTGAGGATGGTGGTCTGCAACTGAAAGCGAGTCTGCGCGGCCGTTTCCAGGTCCGTCAGTGCGCGACGAAACACGCCTGCCATCTGCCGGGCCTCATCGTCCGTGCGCAGCGCCAGTTCGGTCTTCACCTGGCTGGTGAGGCCTTTCAAACCCAGTCGATTGGCCGTCGCCACCTGATCCGCAATCGCCGGCATGGCCGGTCCCAATCCGCGGGCGAATTGCAGCGACAGTTCCAAAGACTTGACGACGGCCTCCGGATCTCCCCCGGCCTCGAATTCGGCGACGGCAAGTTCTCCTGCCGCAGCCGCTGCAGCCACCCACTCGGCCTCGAACGTCGGTCGGGTTTTGACCAGCGCCTTCGTGTCAGGGATGAGGTAATTCTCGGGGGGGGTGAGATTGGCGATCGCTGCCTGTCCCTTGGCGAGCGACTGCCGGGCGACCTCTGGAGACTGTTTCACCAACGCCAAGCGGGCGGCACGCGCCCAGGCCATCGCCTGAGCAGCCGGCGGCAGGTTCGTTACCAGCGGTTCCAGCGCCGCCACAGCCTGCCCCGGGGCCGTCCAGACCATCGCCTCGCCCCAGGTCGTCAAGCACTCAGTCTGGACATTGGGATCACTCCAACCTGTCGCGAATTCACGACCGCGATCAGCATCCCCCCCCAGCACGCAGATCGCGGCCACAGCAGCCGCCTGGGGAAATTGTCGCGCTGTGACCGGTCGCTTCCGAAACAGCCAGTCAATCTGACCGCCGTTGCGGTCGGCGGCGAGCCACAAGAACTGAGCGGAGACTTCTGCATCGAGATCGGTCGCTTGATGCGCGGCGATCAGCGTCCGAGCGGCGTCGAGTCGTCCGGAAACGACCAGCGCCTGCGCCAGGCGGGTCGCCACATCCAGTTGATCGCGTCCCCGGATGGGCAGTTTTTCCGCCGCCGCCAGCGCCTGATCCAGAGCCTCGTCCGCCGTGCGGCTGTTTCCCTGACGATGTTCCTGCCAGAAGATTTCGACGAACGGGATGACCTGATAGAAGGGCAACTGACTGCCAACGGCGGCGAGTTGTTGAATCTGTTCGCGGGCTCCGGAAACCTCTCCCGACAGGGCAAATGCTTCCGCGGTCAAACGCCGGCAGACCGGCTTGCTGCGATTGCGATTCCCTGTGAGTAGGCAGGCCTGTTCGCAGGCCTTCAAGGCGGTCGCAACAATCGCCCGGAAATCGTCGGTCGTCGGCGCTGCAGTCGCTGGTTTCTGGAGATCGGCGGCGGGAGTGGGATTCGGATCGGGTTGGGCGACGGTCGGAGTCGCAGCGCCGCTGGGCCTGGGCTTGGTCAAGTTGGTGATGTCCACCGGCTTGACGTGGACGCCGTCGTCCTCCGGTTGACCGGCGACAAACCAGACTGCGCCGCCGATTGCACCGACGACCAGCGTGGTCACCACCCCCAACAGCACCGGGTTCCCCTTCTTTTTGGGCGGGGGGGCCACGGGCTCCGGCTCGGGTTCCGGCGCAACAAACGTCGGCACCAGGCATTTGGGGTTCGCACAGCGGACCTCTTTGCCGGCGGCCGTTTCGGGCACGTAGCCTTCGGTCTCACACATCGGACAAACCACGCGCAGCGTTCGCCCTTTCCCCGGCTGACGACTGGCGGCGATTGCCGACGTGGACGCGGCAGTATCCAAACCAAAAGGCAGGTCGTCCGCGGCGCCCTTAGCTACCGCTTTCGGCGCCGGCTTGGCCGTGGGTTTCGGCGGGGCCGCCGCCCCTGCTTTGCCTGGGGCGGGCTTCGCTCCAGACTTCGCCTTCATGGACGCGCCGCAAAACGGGCAATTCTCTTCGTCATCGTCCAGGACCGACTGACCACAGGCGGGGCAGACTGCGAATTCCATAGTCGTTCACCGTACCGTCATGACTGGCGACCGCGATGCCACACGTCCATCAACGCAACTCCCATCCGTTCAACAACATCGACAACGTCACCCCGTGACCGGTTGGCGGCGGTCTGGCGGACGTTCACGAAATCGTCAAAGAAGGGATGCGCCGACGAATGCCGTCGAAGAACGCCGATGTTCCTCGCTCCCTTGAGACTACATCCCCCGTGAGCCGTGAACAATGCTCAGGGGACGCCGCAGCGCCGCGCACCGACGGAAACCATCGACAGGATCGGGTCACGCCGAGTCTGAGAGGCCCGGCGATGAACGTCGACGAAGAGGGAGACTCGGAGACTGTGCGTCCGCCGACATGCACCACGCTACAACGAAGCCCGTCGGACGGAACGCACCTCGTCGATGGAATACGGTCCGAAGTCCCCTCGTTGACCGGGCTCGACTTCTCCCAACAACGTCAGGCGGCCCTGTCGGCTGCGGCGGGCATCCGGGTAGCCGCGCACCTCGCGTCCGTCGGTCAGAACCACCACAACTTCCGAAGTTTCGTCGATCCCCAGGTCGGCGTGAACCAGGTCGGGAAAGCGGTTCCAGGCCCAGGCCCACAGCGTCTTTTCCGGATCGGCCTTTCCGGCGATATCGACCCATTCATTCTCGGCCAGCAGCAGATCCGACCGC
>JANRLN010000655.1:0-7032 GCA_033762515.1 Planctomycetaceae bacterium | reverse complement strand
GAAACTCGTTCGCTGCTGGCAATTTTTGCGATGGAAGTGCTCGACCCGCTGCAGACGCCGGTGCAATTCGCCCGGGGCGTCGGCCCGATCCGGGCGGAACTCTTCGCCCGATTGGGTGTGACGACCGTCGGCGACCTGCTCTTTTACCTTCCCCGGGATGTCCTGGACCTCACGCAGATCTCGGCCGTCTTCGAACTCAACAATGAACGCGTCCACACGATTCGCGGCGAGGTGGTGGACCGCGATTCTCGCTTGATCTCGGGCGGTCGCGCGATGACGGCCGTGCTGCTCAAAGCGGACGGAGGTTTCGTCCGCGGTTTGTGGTTCAATCAACCCTACATGCTGCAGCGGTTTCAATTGGGGCAGGCGGTCTTGTTTTCCGGGCAGCCCAAGTTTCGCGATAAACGCTGGGAGTTCTCGCATCCGCGTGTGCAATGGCTGGAAGACGATGATCGCGACACCACTCCGGGACTCCTGCCCCGCTACGGACTGACCGAGGGCCTCACCATGCATGAGGTCCGCCGCGCGACTTCGCAGGCCGTGGAAGACTATGCCCCGTTGGCGGTTGATGTGCTGCCCCGGGAGTTTCGAGAATCGCTGGGGTTGCCGTCGCTGCCGGAGGCCTTCTCGGGCCTCCATCGGCCGGCGACGATGGAGCAGTATCTCGTCGGTCGGCGACGGATTCTTTACGACGACTTGCTGGAGTTCCAATTGGCGCTGGCGATGCGGCGTCGTTTTTGGCGACGCGACAACCGCGCCGTTCCACTGCCCTGCACGGCCAAAGTCGACGCGCGCATTCGCCGCCTGTTTCCGTTCCGATTCACCAACGGCCAGGACGAGGCCGTCCGGGAGATCGCGGCGGATCTGGCACAAGAGCAGGCGATGCATCGCCTGTTGCAGGCCGACGTCGGCGCGGGAAAGACCGCCGTCGCGGTCTACGCCATGCTGGTGGCCGTGGCCAATCACGCTCAAGCGGTGCTGATGGCGCCGACGGAAATTTTGGCCCAACAGCACTGGCAGACCATCGATCGACTTCTGGAACACAGCCGGGTTGAACGACGCTTGCTGACCGGGCAATTGGCGCCCCGCCTGCGGCAGACGATGCTCGACGAAATCGCCTCGGGAACCGCACAGTTCATCGTGGGAACGCAGGCGGTCATCCAGCGCGACGTGAAGTTCGCGCGGTTGGGAGTCGTGGTGATCGATGAACAGCACAAGTTCGGCGTCAGTCAGCGGAGCAAGTTTGCGGGAGTGGAATTGTCCCCGCATCTGCTGGTCATGACCGCCACTCCGATTCCCCGCAGCCTCTGTCTGACGCAATTCGGCGATTTGGATCTGACGACGATTTCGGAACTGCCACCGGGACGTCAACGAATTCAAACCACCCGCGTCGCCGGAGGGGGGGCGACAGCGAAGATGTGGGAGTTCGTCCGAAAAAAGATCGGCGAAGGTCGGCAGGCGTATATCGTTTGTCCGCGCGTCGAGACGGATGATGACGTTGCCAGCAGCGCGGCCGCGGAGAACGTGTTTCACACACTTCAACAGACGGAATTGCGCGGCTTGCGTCTGGGACTGGTGCACGGTCAGCAGCCGCGCGATGAGCGGCAGGCCACCATGGACGCTTTCCGCGATGGAGAGATCCAGGTTCTCGTGGCGACGACGGTCATCGAAGTCGGTGTGGACGTGCCGAACTCGACATTAATGGTCGTCTGCGACGCGGAACGGTTCGGTCTCTCCCAGTTGCATCAACTGCGAGGTCGCATTGGTCGAGGACATTTTCAGGGGTATTGTTTTTTGTGCTCCGCCAGCGATCAAGCCGAGGCCTTGAAGCGGTTGGCGGCGCTCGAATCGTCGTCCGACGGATTTCAGATTGCGGAAACTGACTTCGAACTGCGCGGACCCGGCGACGTGCTGGGGACTCGACAGCATGGGGCGCTGCCGCTGCGTGTGGCGAACCTCGTGCGTGACCGCGAAATTCTCGAAGACGCGCGACGTGCCGCGTTTGAACTGGTCGCCACCGGCGACTTCGATTCGGCAGACTACGCGCCGCTCAAGATTCGCGTCCTGGACCGGTTTCAGAAGCTGATGGACCTGCCGCAAACGGGTTGACCCGGCGACCGCTCAGGCGGCGCAACGCAGGTTCACCAGGAGCGGTTGTCCGCACATGGGGCAGGTAGGATTCTTACCGGCTACGGCTTCGCCGCAGTGCTCACAAGGTTGCGTCGCCAAGTGACGCCGCTCGGCAGGCAGAATCCAGACCAATCCGAAAATCACTCCCGCTCCGCACGCCGCGCACACAATCGCGCTGGCGTACATCAGTCCCAACGGCGCCTCGTGGTGCCCCGACGGGGCGGCGATAGCCGCCATCATCGCCGAAGCGACCCCGCCATAGACTTCGCCGCCAAACCATGCCGTAATCAGTGAGGCCTGAAACCACACCACCGGCAGCCCTTTGGAGCGACTGAGACGTCCAACCGCCTTGCACAATCGGTGAAGCAACACGATTTCGAGCATGGGAGCGCCCCGCCAATCTCGGAAGCTGTATCAAGAAGTCTTCATACGATATCCATTCGTTCGGCTTCCGAACAGTACGGGATTCCGAAAAATGGGAATCCGCGGGCGAAATGATCCGCCAGCGGTCCCCAAAATCGAGATCTGCCGCCGATCCGCAGACAGCGGTTTCCTCATCGGCCAATTGCGAGATAATCCGGAAAGCGCTCTCAAGTTCCCCGATTGATGAGTGCGAGGTATTGGAAAATGGACGCTCGCCTGCCCCTGTTCGTCTTCGGCACGTTGCGTTACGGTCACTGCAACCATCACTACCTCGAAGGCCGATACGACCGTCGAGTCCCGGCCGTCTTGCCCGGCTATCGCCGCATCGCCCCATTGATGATCGATCGTTTTCCCGCCGGCGAAGTGGATGGCGAACTGTATCACCTGCGGATGACCGACTACGACGCCACGCTGGCCGGGTGCGATGAGCTGGAGGAAATCCCCCCCGGCCAACTCGTGGGCCGCGAGTACGAACGCCGCGCGGTGCTCGTCACGACGGACGAGGGAGCCGTCACCGCATGGGCTTATGTCCAACCGGACGGGTCAACGGGTTTGTGACTGCCGACAGATCGTCGTTGTCGAAACGCGGCCGCAGACGTACAGTGAAGGGAGCTTCACAAGGAGGTTGTCCATGTCTGTCGTGTTGCGCGGCTGTTTGATCGGAAGCATCCTGCTCCTCGCCGCGGGAGTTGCCGACGCCGCCCCCAAAGATCCCAAAGCCAAGCTCTCGGCGGTGAAGGGGCTCGACTGGCTGGCGACAGAGCAGCATCGGCAAGGCTACTGGGAAGCGAACGGCGGGCAATATCGTGTCGCCATGACCGCCCTCGCGGGGAATGCGATGCTCTGTGAAGGGAGCACGACCACCCGCGGGAAATATGCCAAGAACATCAGCGTCGCCGTCGACTACCTCGTCGAGTGCTCGCAGCCGAACGGTCTGATCGGTTTTCGGAATGATTACCACTACACCTACGGGCATGGCTTTTCGATGCTCTTCCTCTCGCAGGTCTTCGGAGAAGAGGAAGATGCGCGACGCCGGGAGAAGCTGAAGGATGTCTTGACGCGGGCCGTGCAATTCTGCGGCGAAGCGCAGACTCCCGACGGCGGCTGGGGCTATGTCTCCGCGAAAGACGGCAACAATTTCGACGAGGGCTCGACCTGTGTCACCCAGCTGCAGGGGCTGCGGGCCTGTCGCAACGCCGGGATTCCGGTTCCCAAAGAGATCGTTGATCGCGGCATCGAATACATCCGCAAGTGCACCGCAGCCGACGGAGGGGTGCAATACAGCATCCGCGGCGGCGGTTCCCGGGCTCCCATCACCGCAGCCGCGATCGCCTGCATGTTCAACTCAGGCGAGTACGAGAACGATCTCGTCAAGCGCTTTATGGCCTACTGCGAAAAGAACATCCTTTCCGCGAAAACCAATTCCCAGTTCTTCGGCCACTGGCACTACACCCATTACTACTACTCCCAGGTGATGTACCGCCTGGGGGACGAGAAGTGGAGCAGCTACTCGCGCGAAGTCTTTCGCGAAATCGTCCGCCAGCAATCAGCGAATGGCTCTTGGAAAGAGGGACACATCGGACCGGTTTACGTGACCGCGATCAATTCGACGATCCTGCTGATCGACAACGGCTACCTGCCGATCTATCAACGCTAGATTCCTTCTTCAATCGTCGTCCTGACGCCGTGGGGTGGCCGGGGCATCCGCAGGCAACGGGAATTGCACCGGTCAATTCGGCAACCTTGCCTGCGGTCGAGCGTTTCTCCCTCTCTCTCACATCAACGCATTGGCATGTGATATTGCTTTCGGGGTGGCAATTCGTCAGAATGCGGTGCGTTCGACGACTTGAGTGCCGACGGGTTCGCCGTCTCCAGTGGAAGGCCGCGATGCACGCGTTTCCTGTTCCCACCTCATTTTCTCGTCGAACGGCGTTGCAGGTCGGCGCTCTGGGCGCCTTGGGTCCCACGCTGGTCGATCTCGCTCGCGTCGACGGTGCAGAAGCCACCGCGAAGTCGGTGATTTTCATTTTTCTCAACGGGGGCGTTTCTCAGCACGACAGTTTCGATCCCAAGCCGCAGGCCCCGCTGGAAATTCGCGGCGAATTTCAACCCATCGACACCGCGACGCCGGGTATTCAACTCAGCGAACATCTTCCGGAGTTCGCCAAGCGATCCCACGACTATGCCCTGGTCCGTTCGGTGGGGACCAACAGCAGCGGGCACGAGGAAGCCTGCCATATGCTGTTTACCGGGCGACTCGATCTCCCGCCGGGTTTCAGCACCGTCAACGTGCCCAATCCCAATGAGTGGCCTTCGATCCCCGCGCAGGTCACCTACGCCCTCCGTGAGGGGCGCGGTTTGCCGCCGGCGGCGGTGTTGCCGCAGCCAAGCATCAATGAGGCCGCTCGCTATCGTCCGGGTCAATACGCCGGTCGGCTGGGTTCCCGTTGGGAGGCGTGGCATCTCGATATTGCCGCCAAATGCGCGCTCGGCAACGGCGCCTGCCCCCACTGCTTCCGTCTTGATGATGACCATTTCGATCATGCCGCCGCTTCGATTTTCGATGTACCCATGCTGGAGCTCCCTGAAGGAGGGGCGTCGCGGCTCAGCGGCCGCGTCGGGTTGCTGGCCGAAGTCGAACGTCAACAGCGGCAGCTGGCAGACCGATCGGTGCTTTACGAACTCGATCGCAACCGCCGCCAGGCGGTCTCGATCTTGGCCGACCAGCGGACGCGACAGGCTTTTGAGGTGGAGAGTGCTGACCCCGCAATCGTCGCACGTTACGGACGCAACAAGTTCGGTCTGTCGCTGCTCATGGCGTCCCGCCTGGTGGAGGCCGGAGTCCGGCTGGTGCAGGTCAATCTGGGGAAGAATTCCAGTTGGGACACCCACCGACGCAACTTCATCAAACTTAAGCGCAACCTCTTTCCCTACTTCGATCAGTCGGTTTCGGCCCTGCTGGATGATCTCCGCGAATCGGGACGGCTCAAAGACACCCTGGTGGTCATCAGCGGAGAGTTCGGCCGCACCCCGAAGATCAACAAAGACGCGGGACGCGACCATTGGGGACCGGTGATGACTTCGATCTTCGCCGGCGGCGGCGTTCAGGGCGGCCAGGTGATCGGTTCGAGCGATTCCCAGGGAGCCTATCCTGCCGAAGACATGGTGACGGTGGAGCATGTCGCCGCCACGATGTTCTACGCCCTCGGCATTCCGCGCCACCAGGAATGGCACGACATCGACGGCCGCCCGCATGCGATGTATCGAGGCGAGCCGATTCACCGATTGTTCCGTTGATACCCACCTCGCCCGGAGCAGAAACCAAGCTGTCGGCAGCGGCCGGTCGCAGATTCGGAAAGATTGATTGCACTCCGACAGAACATCGGAAACAATTGATGGGTCTCGACCCCGCCATCGTTTCCCGCCGACTGGGCTCCCACCATGCCCCGAACTCAACTCCTGGCTGCAACTCTATGGCTCACTTCCGCCGCCTTCGCGGCCCCTCCGGCTGCGGAGCTCGTCTTCGAACGCGACGTCCGCCCGATTTTGAAGATACATTGCTTCCATTGTCATGGGGAAGAACCCGAACTCTCCGGGGGACTTGATGCGCGGCTGGTGCGACTGCTCGTCAAGGGAGGAGAATCCGGAGCAGCCCTGGTCGCCGGGAACCATCGGGAGAGCCGGCTGTTTCAGAGGATCTCGTCGGGTGACATGCCGCCGGGAGACGCCAAACTGACGTCCGGCGAGTTGCAGCGGATCGCCGACTGGATCGACCACGGCGCCAGGACGGCCCGCCCGGAGCCGGATGCCTTGCCGGAAGGTGATGCCTTCACGGAGGAAGAGCGTGCGCATTGGTCGTTTCAACCAATCCGTCGACCTTCGGTTCCAACGACGTCGCACACTGCCGCGCAAACACCGATCGATCACTTCATCGCGGCCCGTCTGCAACTGGCCCAGGTTACTCCCTCGGCGGAAACCGACCGCGTCACGTTGATTCGGCGATTGTCCTTCGATCTGCTGGGGTTACCCCCCTCACCTGCGACCATTGATCGTTTCATCGCTGATGATCGGCCTGACGCCTATGAACGTCTCGTCGATGAGTTCCTGAGTTCACCGGCCTACGGCGAACGCTGGGCGCGCCATTGGCTCGACGTGGCGGGGTATGCAGACAGCGACGGCTATTCCTCAAAGGATCTCGAACGGAAGTGGGCCTGGAAGTACCGCGACTACGTGATTCGAGCCTTCAACAATGACAAACCGTGGAACGAGTTTCTGGTCGAGCAACTCGCCGGAGATGAGTTGATCGCCCCCCCGTACGAAAATCTGACCTCTGATCAGGCCGAAAAGTTGATCGCCACCGGATTCCTCCGCATGGGCCCCGACGGGACCGGCGATGGCGAGGGAGACCAGAACGTGGCTCGCAACGAGGTGATGGCCGAGACGATCAAGATCGTCTCGACGTCGCTGCTGGGTCTTACG
>JANRLN010000654.1:0-4304 GCA_033762515.1 Planctomycetaceae bacterium | reverse complement strand
CGTTCGTCCAGAAGAACTACGAACTCGTGCTGGTGGCGATCATCCTGCTGTCGGTGGTGCCCGTTGTCTGGGAACTGGCTGCTGAAAAACGCCGCAATATGCGGGCGAAAGCCGCAGCGAGCATTCCCCCGGTCGCCGTTGTCGCCGACGGGGACCAAGCCTGAGTCAAGGCGAGTCCGCCATCGCGAGCGATCCGCAGGATACCGAATTTCAATCGAACCCTAACCTTCCAGCGGGAGACTCGCGGATATGCCAGAACCTCAAGACGATCCGCTGCTCAAATCCTCCCGCCGTGAAGCCGTGGTGTGTGCCGTGGTCTGGCTGATCGCCACCATCTATTCCGTCGGCTACTCCTATCTGTTTGGATACGGTCGTGCGGCCGAGAGTCTGACGTTCGTCCTCGGCTTTCCCGACTGGATCTTCTGGGGACTGGTGACCCCGTGGGTTGCCTGCACAGTTTTCTCCTGCTGGTTCTGCCTCTTCTTTATGACGGATGAAGTTCTCGAGGACGATCCGAGTGCCTCCACTCCGGAATCGTAGGATCCTCCTGCTCGCTCCCCGCCCGCCGCTCTGCTCTCCGTCCGCTTCCGTCGTAGCCCACCCGAGAAGGTCGCACCCATGACGTGCCTGCTGCTGGCCGATACCGCTCCGTCGCCGGGGATCAGCGTGATGCTGGCCCTGCTGCTCTTCATTGCGGCGTCCGTCTGGCTGGGGACCATGGCCCAGAAAGCCATGACAAAGGGAAAGTTTCTCGAAGGCTTCTTTCTGGGCAATCGCGGACTGGGAGCGTGGGCGCTGGCGCTGACGGCAACCGTGCAGAGCGGCGGCACGTTCATGGGCTTTCCGGCCCTGGTTTACGCGCATGGCTGGATCGTGGCGCTGTGGATCGGCGGATACATGGTGGTTCCGCTCACCGGATTCGCCATCGTCGGCAAGCGCGTCGCCCAGCTCTCGCGCCGAACAGGCGCGGTGACCGTTCCCGATCTGCTGCGCGAGCGCTTCGGCAGCCCCGCCGTGGGCCTCGTGGCGTCGCTCCTCATTATGTTCTTTATGAGCTTCACCATGGTGGCCCAATTCAAAGCGGGGGCGACGATCATGAAACTGGCATGGCCGGGTGAGGGGATCTTCGCCTTGTCCGAAGACCTTCAGACCAACATCGACTACCGTTTTCTCATCGGGCTCGCCGTGTTCTCGGTCACGGTTGTGGGCTACACGATGATCGGCGGGTTTCTCGCCAGCGTCTGGACCGACCTCTTTCAGAGCGTGATGATGGTCTTCGGCGTGGTGCTGCTGGTCTGCCTGGCCGTCCCCGCAGCCGGCGGACTGGAACAGGCCAATCGTTCGGCGATCAAGAATGTGCAAGACCATCAGGCCACGCTGACCACGCCCCCGGATGACAGCTACGCCGCCTCGCCCGACGCCTACATGTTCGGCCCGGGCTACAACGCCCAGGGCCGGGCGTTTCTGCCGCTGGGCGTGTCGATTTCGATGTTTTTTGTGTGGGTCTACGCCGGGTTCGCTTCACCGGCGAGCCTGATCCGCGTGATGGCGGCTCAAAACACCGAAGTGATGCGCAAGTCGATCATGCTGTTGTCGATCTACAACTGTTTGATCTACGTCCCGCTGGTGGTCATCTGCATCTGCGCCCGCGCCGTCCTGGGAAACATCGACAAGGCGGATGAGATCATTCCGCGGATGTCGTTGCATGTCACCCGCGATCTCCCCTTCGGCTCGTTTCTGTCGGGGTTGATTCTCGCGGCGCCGTTCGGGGCCATCATGGCGTCGGTAAGCTGCTTCGTTCTCGTGATTGCCTCGGGGCTTGTGCAGGACATCTACGTGCGATTTCTCCGCCCCAATGCCGGCGGACGCGAATTGCGACTGGCGACCAGCGCCGCGATGATCGCCGTGGGAATCATCGGCGTCGTCGCCAACTTGCGGCCCATCAACTTCCTGCAGGCGCTGGTGGTGTTCAGCGGCTCGGCCGGAGCAGCGGCGTTTGTGACGCCGGTGCTGATGGCCTGTTACTGGCGCAAGGCGACCAAAGGGGGCATGCTCGCGGGCATGCTCATTGGATTCGGGGCTTATTTCGGTCTGTACGCGACCGGCTGGGTGCACAACTGGGCGCTCGCCGCCGGGGCGGAGCAGGCCCCCGAGATCGCCGCGACGGTGATCGCCTGGCTCGGTCCCGATTCCAAAGTGGGCATCGCCAGCGCGTTCCGCCCCTATTTTCTGTGGGGACTCGACCCCATCCTGTGGGGACTGCTTGCGTCCGCCGTCGCTGGCATCGGCGTGAGTCTGATCACTCGCCCCCCGAGCGCCGAACTCGTCTCCCGGATGTTCGACGCCGCCCAGCCGAAGCATGCATTACGCGTTGGATAGTGATCCAGCCATATCGTGTGCTACGACTCGCAGAAGCGCAGCATGCGACTTGATCGAGCGATCAGAGAGTCAGCGGCCATGGCGAGCGCGCACCCTCTGTTGGATCTCCTCCCACGTCGGACCCAATGCCGCGTTGCCCAGCAGGTGGGCCTTTCGTCGTTCCAGCTCTGCCAACTGCCAGTCGGGAATCGGCACGTTGGAGGGTGTCGCCGCGAGGTCGTCCCAGAGGTCTTCCACCAACTGGAGCTTCTCGGAGGGGCTGAGGTCGAAGACCGAAACACTGTTAATGGTCACTTGGGTAATCCCCTACTCCTTTGAATGATTGTGATGTTCGTGTCTCTCAAACGCCCTGTCAACTCCCCAAAAACGCGAAAGGCCCCGGCAGTGGTCTGCCGGGGCCCTTCGTTGGGGTCCCCCCCTTCCCCGTGATCTTCACCAGCCTGCGGGCTGGGCGAGTTCCGGACTAGATCGCCACTTTGATCACCCGCAGGGCCGCCTTGCCCAGCTTGGCGACTTGTTCGGCCATGTCGATCAGCCGCGGGTCGGTCGCCACCTTGAGGGCGGCGGCCAGGGCGGCATCGTAGCCGTCGCGGTCCTCCGTGGTCGTGACCTTGATGTCGGGCGTGACCCCGGCGCCGGCCATTTCCCGTCCATCCGGCGAGTAGAACTTCGCCGTCGTCAGTCGCAGGGCCGAAGGGACACTTCGCAGCGGGAACAGCGTTTGAACCGTCCCCTTGCCGTACGACTTTTCCCCCACCAGCAGGCCGCGTCCGTTT
This sequence comes from Planctomycetaceae bacterium, assembly GCA_033762515.1. Classification (GTDB taxonomy): domain Bacteria; phylum Planctomycetota; class Planctomycetia; order Planctomycetales; family Planctomycetaceae; genus DSVQ01. Next base: position 1,149 of record JANRLN010000654.1, on the reverse strand, counting down.
TCCTGAATCGCCGCGGCGAAGATTTCGCTGGCCGAGGCGCTGTTGTGGTCCACGAGCACGACGAGCGGCACCTTCCACGTATTCGGCTGTTGAGCCACCTCTTGGCTGTTGTCGTTCACCGTCCGCCCGCGGGTCGAGACGATCGTCCCGCTGGGGAGGAACCGGTCGGAGATTTCGATGGCGGTGGTGAGCAGACCACCGGGGTTGCCCCGCAGATCGAAGATCAGCGACTGCATCCCCTGGTTGTGCAGCGACCACAAGGCCTCATCGAGTTCCTTGGCGGACGATTCCGCGAACTGATCGAGCTTGATGTACCCCACCGTGTCGGACTCCATGCGAACTTCGGCAACGCTGTGCACCTGGAACGGACGCCGAACAATCGTCACGTCGCCAATCATGTTGTCGCGACGGATATCCAGCCGAACCGGCGAACCGCTCGGACCCGCGATCAGATCAACGGCCTGATTCAACGACATCCCGGCGACCTGCTGTCCATCGATGGCGGTGATAATGTCTCCCCGTTGCAGCGTCACCGCCGCGGCCGGGCCGCCCGAGATGGCCTTCAGAATCTTCAGGCCCTGCGGATGGGACTCAATTTCCACGCCAATTCCCACCATGCTCTCCTGCAGTCCGGCCATCGGCTCGCCCGATTTTTCCGGAGCAATGAACATCGAGAACTTATCGAGCGTGGCCAGGGCGCCGTAGACGAATTCCAGCGAGGCGGCCCCCGGATTCACCTGCAACACCTGCGACATCATCTGGTCCGCCTGTCGCATCACCCCCACGGCCTGGCCGAGGTTCTGCACCTGAGCCCGGTAGGCCATGTCCTGGAGACCTTGCTGCACCGAGCGGACCGCTTGAGCGTTCGGCCGAATTCCAAGAGCTTGCTGGAACGCCGGCGTCTGCACCGCCATGGCGAGGTGTTCCAGGCCTTTCTCCACACGCTGCTGGTACGAAGTGGGCGTAATGTGACGCTGATCGATGTACTGCGAGACTTCGGCATACAGGGCTTCACCGTTGGCGGGGGACATCTGTTGCAGCACTCGCACGACCTTGGGGTCGCTGTAGCGCTGTTGAATCTTCTCGCTCAGGGTCGGTTCGGCAACAGTCGCCGGACGAGCCGGAGTGGTCGGCAGCGGCCGGGGCTGC
>JANRLN010000653.1:0-3778 GCA_033762515.1 Planctomycetaceae bacterium | reverse complement strand
CGCGGACGACTTCGGTCACTCCCATCGCGTGATCATCGACTACGACCGCCAATTGGTACGCCGGTGAGCCGTCGACCTTCGCGACGACGAAGTCCCCGAGGTCGCGTTGGAGAGTGCAGGACTGCGGACCCGCGACGAGGTCGTGGTAGGTCAGCGCCGCCGCAGCGGTGCGAAACCGCAAGGCGAACGGGACGTCCCCCAGCAGGGAAGCGTCCGCCGCAGCGCGTCGCGCGCACGTTCCCGGATAGACCGCTCCTTCCTGCCCGACATGCGGCGCGCTGGCGGCGGCTTCAATGTCGGAGCGGGAGCAGGTGCAGGGGTAGACACGCTCGTCGCGCTGCAGCTCCTCCAGCGCGGCGGCGTACAACGGCAGGCGCTGGGTCTGCACGAACGGACCGTCGTCCCAATCCAGTCCGAGCCAGCGCAGATCTTCGAGCGCCTGCTGCTGCGCTCCCGGTTTGACGCGCGGGGAATCGATGTCCTCGATCCGCAGAATCACGCGCCCTCCCTGCGACCGCGCCGACAGCCACGCCAGCAGATACGTGCGGGCGTTGCCGACGTGCTGCGCGCCGGTGGGTGAGGGGGCGAGGCGGGCGATCACAGCGTATTTTATTCCAAACTGGAACAAAACCTCGTTTAACCGGGTAAGCCCACCGTCCAGTTCGAGCGTCAGGCGAACTTGTTTGACCAAGCTTTTATGGCCAATTCTGCCAACTCCATTTGCCGTTTGCCGATGGCATCAGCGTCCCAAGACTTGAACCGGGCGATCCGTTTCGTCAGTTCGAAACTCGAGTTACGATAGAAGGGCTTCTTTTCAGTAAACCCACAATTCCCAGCTTTGGCATTCCCTTTCGCACTGAGGAGCGCCAGGTTTCCAATACGCTTCACCAAACCTCGCTGATCATCGACGGGAATATGCCCCCAATTGCCTCCAGGGTTCTCAGGGAGTACGTGTTCCAGGTTGACTTCTTCACTGTTCGGATTCGCAATCGTGTCCTGCGACTCGTCACCTGCAGCAATCTTCTCAAGGCTGCTGAGATAGAATCTCGCCAAGTCGTCTCGCGAAACGGTGGCAACCGCAAACTTTTCACCGAACTCCTTATCACTGGGAAAGACGTTGGCAATGGCCTTTCTGAGCGACGGCGCATCGGGGATCTTCCCGCCACGGGCTTCTTTGGCGAGATTCGAGTACGTTTCTTCCAGCGTTCCGCTACGACTCCCGACAATCATGACGCGGACGGCACACGCAACCAAGAGCCGCAGACTCTGTCGTACGTTCTCCGCATCCATACTGTCGAAGACCGCCAGCAGTAGCGGACGGAGCTGCGTCATTCGCAGCAAATTCAATGTCGCGATGTGTCCGGCAGCACTCACACCGTACTTTCTCCAGAGCTCATGCGATGGATTGAGTAGCGCCGCATAGATGACTGCGGTACGCTGCAAGTTGGACACAAGTTCTGACGCTTGCTTTGGTGTCGTGACCAACCGCTTGACCTCGCGGAAAAGCTCTCGCTCACGAGTGAGCCCATTGTACGATGACCAATAGTGCCGAATGAATCCCACCACTGTGTTTTCTTCACTGGATGCGGCTTCCAGGACCGATGTCATGCTGATCCAATCGGCCTGCACAGACTCAAGGCGATCTGGTACCGCCTTGGCGAACAAGAAGTTCTTCAACAGGTCGGAAATCGCCAGTTCCAAGCCGCGGTCATTCAACGTTTCAAAAATCGTAAACGCATTCGCACTGTCGGGGACGCGGACCCAGATCACCTTTGCCTTTTTCTCAATGAAGTCGACCCAATCCATCAGGTGATCAATCGGATTCTTCCCGTGAATATTGACGAGTTGTTCAACGAAAGTCGCAACTTCTTCCCGCGCGGCCGCCAACCGCTGATTCGACAGCGGCACCGATGCAGCGTTGCGCTTCTTCGACTTACTCGCCGGTCGGGAGATGGGCGGCTCAGCGCTTCGACGCTCGATGATGTGTGCCTCGAAGTAAGCTTTGTCTCGGAGATTCAGTGTCAGCAGCGGAAACTTCTCAAGTGATCGCAGATCCTTCTTGAAGAGGTACGTGTTCTCGATCTCGCCGGCGCGCTCGTCATCTTCCTGAGCGATCAGATAATCTCGAATCGCGGCTAAAATGATGACAGTGGTCGCGAGTCGCTGCTGGCCGTCAGTGACCTCGCCAACTCCGTTCTCAGATTCGGAGATGACCACCGTTCCCAGAAAGTATTCAATGGCCCGTTCAGAGATCGCCTCGGACAAATCTCGCAGGAGTTCCTGGACATGTTCTCGCTCCCAGGCGTAGTCCCGCTGGTAGGGAGGCACTTTGAGCAGTCCCTCGCTCAGCAGCTTTCCGATTCCGATCAAGACCATGCCAATTTGGTCCAGCTCCGAATGAGGCTGCCTGTGAGTAATCACCTTTGACTCCGAACTGAATTGTCCATACAGGACTGCCGGAACTACTGAGGAACGTCGCAAAACCAAACGGGTGTTCTTTAGCTCTTCAACAACTGCCGCAGCACCGTGTGCAGGATGCCGCCGTTGCGGTAGTACTCGACTTCCACCGGGGTGTCGATGCGGCAGGTGGTGACGAAGTGGACCGCGTCGCCGTTGGCCTTCTTCGCGGTGACTTCAATCGCCTGCAGCGGTTTCACCTTGTCGTCGATGGCGATCTCGAAGACTTCCGTCCCGTCCAGGCCCAGCGACTCGCGGCTTTCCCCTTCGCGGAACTGCAGCGGCAGCACCCCCATGCCGACGAGATTCGAACGGTGGATGCGCTCGAAACTGGTGGCAATCACGGCCCGCACGCCCAGCAGGTAGGTCCCCTTCGCCGCCCAGTCGCGCGACGACCCGGTGCCGTACTCGGCCCCCGCCAGAACCACCAGCGGCGTCCCGTCCACCTGATAGCGGATGGCGGCGTCGTAAACCGACATCGTTTCCCCGGTGGGCAGGTACTTGGAAACGCCCCCCTCCACTCCCGGGACGAGCAGGTTCTTGATGCGAATGTTGGCGAACGTGCCGCGGGTCATCACGCGGTCGTCGCCGCGGCGGGCGCCGTAGCTGTTGAAGTCGAGCGGGGCGACCCCCTCTTTCTGCAGATAAAGTCCCGCGGGGGAAGAGGCCTTGATGGAACCGGCCGGGCTGATGTGGTCGGTGGTCACCGAATCTCCCAGCGACAACAGGCACCGGGCGCCGGTGATCCCGCTGATGGGGGGCGGCGTCTCGGGCATTTCCTGGAAATACGGGGGTTCGTGGACGTAGGTGCTCGCATCGTCCCAGTGATAGAGTTCCCCCGAGGCCCCGGTGATCTTCTGCCACTCCTCCGGCCCCTGGGTAGCCTGGCCGTATTGAGTCGTGAACATCTCGGGAGTGATCGCCTGTTCGATCGTCTCGGCGATCTCCTGCGACGACGGCCAGATGTCCTTGAGGTAAACCGGTTTGCCCTGCTTGTCCTGGGCCAGAGGCTCCTGGGTCAGATCGATGTCCGTGCGGCCGGCAATGGCGTAGGCGACGACCAGAGCGGGCGAGGCCAGGTAATTCGCGCGGACGTTCGCGTGGATTCGGCCTTCGAAATTCCGGTTTCCCGAGAGCACCGCGGCCACCGCGAGCCCGGAGTCGACCACTCCCTTCACCATCGCGTCGGGCAGGGGGCCGCTGTTGCCGATGCAGGTGGTGCAGCCGTAACCGACGACTTGGAACCCGAGACGGTCGAGCGCCGGCTGGAGTCCCGACTCCTTCAGGTAGTCGGTGACGACCTGGGAGCCTGGAGCGAGGC
>JANRLN010000652.1:0-5862 GCA_033762515.1 Planctomycetaceae bacterium | reverse complement strand
GCCGACGCCGGAGCGGATGAGGGCGTCGACGAGCTGCAGGGGCGAGAGGCGATGTTGTCCGCGGGCCTGATACTCTCCCCAAGGTTGATCAACACGCAAAATCAACTGGGCTTCTTCGTCCACCTGACGGGCGATCTCCAGGACGCGGGCGGCGAGACTGAGGCGGATTTCTTCGTTGAGCGTGAGCGCGCCGCCGGTGTTGAACCGTGCGACGACGTCCCACAGTCGAATGCGGCCGACGTAGCGCGACATTGCGGTTTCAACGAAATCGCACACGAAGCTCTGCAGATTGAAAACGTCGTGCTCCCACTGGGCCAGCCATTCGGGGAGTCCACCCGGACCAAGATCGACCAGGGGCCCGCCGCGGGGGATCAACTTATGCGCTTCGGCCCAGGCAACGGCGGCGTCGACGGCGTCCCACGAATACTGGCCTTCCGTCTGTTCAATGCGTGTCCACGAGACGGGAATGGTGGCGGAGTTGAAGGCCGCAGAGAAGAGGTCGGTCTGTTCGGCGTCGGGGGCTTTCCCGATCCCGCAGCCGAGCGACGCCGGCAACTGCGGATAGCGTTGTTGTCGTCCGAGGAGTGCTTGTTGCGTAAACGCGCCGCATAAAATGTTGCCGGCATGGCAAATCGCGGAGAGGGCTTCATCGGCGAGACGGCTGGCGAGAACGGGATCGGACTGCGATCCGGCGGCGCGACCGAACGCGCGATGAGCGGCGACGGAGGCCGGGTGATAGTCGGGCGGCAACTGCATCCCCGCCAGCTCCCAACTGGCGGCCTGATTCCGCAACTGCACCAGTTCGCCCCGCGCCAGTTCCACCACCAGCAGATAAGGCTGCTCCCGTTCAGAGAGGGACGCGGTGTGCATCACCGGTCGGCCGAAGCCGGTGACCGGCCAGGCGACGTGGAACTTGCTGCTCTCGGAGGTCGAGCGCCGGGCGGCGATGATCGAGCCGTCGATTTCCATCCGGGTGGGAAAGATGCGCCCGTCCGCCCCGCTGAGATAGCCGCGATGGACCTCCGGCCAGTCGGCCATGCGTTCGGCGGGATGGACGGCAAACCGAATCAGTCCCATGCCGTCCCTTCACTGGCGGTCATCGCGGTCGCCCATTGGCTGCGTGTTGGTCAGATCTTCATCAACGGAATCGGCAGAGATGGTAAACTGCGCCCCCGCTAAACGGTAGTCTAGCTGCGGTGGACAACCGGGTTCAACGAATCGCCAAATCAACGCGCCCAGGTGGGATCCATAAACACGTCCCCCACCAGGACGTCAAAACCCGGCAGCAAGGTCCGCGAGGTCAGCGTCTCCGTCTCTTTGATCATCCGCGGCGTTTCGTGCGGCGTGAAAATGTGCGCGTGCAGGGACTCCGGATCGAAAACCCAGATATGCGGCACCCCCCAGGCCTGATACCCGGCGATCCGTTCCGACATCGACTCCCGCCGATCGTTCGACGAGGCCACCTCCACGACGAGGACCGGCACCGTTTCGCTGAGGAGCTTGTCGAGTTCCCCAAGGCCGATGCTGACGGGATAGCACGCGATCGCCGGCGTGCGAATCGTCGCCGGCGCCGATTGAATCAGCAGCGCCAGTTCGTAGCAGGCATACAAACCGGCCTGCTGGCGAAAGTAGGCGCTGAGGGCCTTGCTGAGATTGCGGACGACGTTGCCGTGCAGTTCGTCGGGGGGACTCAACCGCACGAGTCGACCGCGGACCAGTTCGATCCAGCGATCTCCCTCCTCGAGGCGGGCGATGAAGTCTTGCGGCGTACGGACCTGGGCATCGGACATCTCGGCAACCTCGGCTAGGAGCAGCTCCAAATCTCAAATCCGAAATCTCAAGGAAGCTCCGATTTGCAAAGTCAAAACCAGGCGTCCCGCGTTTGAGATTCCGCTCTTGAGATTTCTTGAGGATTTCGTGCTTCGTGTTTGGTGATTTCTTCTGCGGGTGCGTCCCTAGCGGTCGTGGTCATGATCGTGGCCGTGGTCATGATCGTGGGTGCGCGGTGCGTCCTTGCCCGTTGATGCGGCCTCCCCGGTTCCGCCGTGGGAATGCTCCGGTTCCAGAAAACCGATGGCCCAGGACAGGATCAACCCGGTGAGGAGGGCGAACGACAGTTGCCAGCGGTCATGGGAATGGAACTCGACTTCCGGAAGCAAGTCGCTGAGGGCGATGCAGACGAAGACTCCGGCGGAAAAGGCGAGGGCCGCAGCGACGATCAGGCTTTCCCTGCCCCCGAACGACTGCAAGCCGAAGTGAAACAAGAGCGCTCCCAGGGGGCAGAGCATCGCATAGGCGCCATTAACGCCTTGACGGGACCACTTCGACCAGCCTCCCGCCGACATCAGAGAGGTGATCGACAGCGAGTCTAAAGGCTTGTGGAGCACGATTCCCAGGAATGTCCCCAGGCCGGGAAGCCAACTGCCCCCTTGATGCAACAGATCGGCTTGCACGTGGGAAGCGAGGGCCAGCCCGTCAATCAGTGTGTGCAGCGACAGCCCGAAGGCGATTCCCATCCAGCTGGTGCCATGCACGTGGCGCCGCCCGGCGGGGGAGTCGTGGTCGTGATCGTGGCTGTGGTCGTGATCGTGGGAATGGTCGTGATCGTGTGCGGGGGGCGGCGCCCCTTCCGGCTCAAACGAGTCGTGCTGATGGAAATGGAACATGCGCAGCAGGAAAAACATCGCGGTCAGTCCGCCGAGCATCCACAGCAGGCTGCGATCCAGCGCATGGGGCATCCCCGCCTCCTGCATGACCACGACGGCGTGCGGCAACTGATGCAGCAGCCCGACGCCCAGCATCAGGCCTCCAATCAGGCTGATGAGCAGCTGCAGCCGGGTGTGCGTCAGCCGCACCAGCGACGGCAATACGCCGCCAAACCACGACGACGCCATCACCAGCAGGCAATACCCGAGCAACGTTCCCGTTCCCGAGAGGGACGACGACGCTCCAGCCGCCTCGGCGGGCGCCGCCTCCGCACTCGCCGACAACGTCGCCCAGATCCATGGGACGGCGGCCGCGAGGACCGTTCGACGAAAGCCGGGCAGACGCCGACCGATCGCAGCGCGAACCGTCTTTCGAGCCAACGCGGGGGCCGTTCGAAGCGTGTGCGTTTCGGCGGGCGAGTCATCCTCCCACGGGAAGGCAGGTTCCGCATGCGGAAGCACAGGGGCCGGGAGATCTGTCATTCGTGATCGACGGATTGGAGAGCGGCGCTGAGGCATCATGCTCTCCAGCGTATCGCACACGCGCTGCGACGGCGACCGATGTGCAGCGAGGCCTTGATCGTGAAACTCTGTGCGCTGTCCCTTTTCATTGCATTCGCATCTGGCAATGCTGATCTGTGTCTGCGACCCGCTGGTGCGGTGCGTTCCGGACCAGCGCGAAGTGACGCAGCCTCTCCTGCAGGAGTAGCAGTCGTGACCATGCAGCGCTCTCTGGTCTGGACGGTGGTGTTGGTTTTCGGGGCGTTCGCTCCACTCTTCGGCGGCGAGGCGGATCTCGCAATCCCTGATCTCCATGAAGGGAAGTTCAACGTTCTCGGTGTGCCGATCAGCGGTTGGAACCTGCTCTTCACAGGATCGTTCGTCATTGCGGGAACCCTGGGAATCAGCCTGTACCTGCGAACGCAGATTGCCCGTCTGCCGGCGCACAAGTCGATGCTCGACGTCGCGGAGATCATCTTTCAGACCTGCAAGACCTATCTCATCCAGCAAGGTCGGTTTCTGATTCTGCTGTTCGTGCTCATCGCCGCGGCCATGACGTACTACTTCATGGCGTTGCAGGGAGAGGGCCTGAAAACCGTCGGTCTGGTGCTCCTGTTTTCGATTGTGGGGATGGGCGGCTCGTACTGGGTCGCCTGGTACGGCATCCGCGTCAACACCTACGCCAACGCCCGCACCGCGTTTGCGTCGCTGCGCGGCGAACCGCTGGACGTGGTCAACATTCCCTTGCAGGCGGGGATGTCGATCGGGTTGTTCCTGATCTCCCTCGAATTGATCATGATGGTGATCATCCTGCTCTTCGTGCCCCGCGAAATCGTCGGCTATTGCTTTCTCGGCTTCGCGATCGGGGAATCGCTGGGGGCCTCCGTACTCCGCATCGCCGGGGGAATCTTCACCAAGATCGCCGACATCGGGTCGGACCTGATGAAGATCGTGTTTAACGTCAAGGAAGACGATCCCCGCAATCCCGGCGTGATCGCCGACTGCACCGGAGACAACGCCGGCGATTCGGTGGGACCCACGGCAGACGGCTTCGAGACCTACGGCGTGACCGGCGTGGCCCTCATCTCGTTCATCACTCTCGCCGTCCCGAGCACCGACATCCAGGCGAAGCTCATCGTCTGGATTTTCGCCATGCGCTTCCTGATGGACTTCATGTCGGGGGTCTCGTATTTCGTCAATCAGTCGATTTCCGAACGCGAATACCGCGGGCTGAAGGACTTCGACTTCGAGCAGCCGCTCACCCGCTTGATCTGGATCGCCTCGATCCTGTGCATCACCACGTCGTTCGGCATGAGCTGGCTGTTGATCGGCGATCTCGCCGTCGCCGACGCAACCGGTGCGGCGAAGTCCCTGCCCCAACTCTGGTGGCAACTGGCGCTGATCATCAGTTGCGGGACGCTCGCGGCGGTGCTGATCCCCGAATTCACCAAGGCCTTCACCAGTTCGCATTCCAAGCACGTCAATGAGATTGTGACCGCCTCGCGCGAGGGGGGCGCCTCGCTGACGATTCTTTCCGGTCTGGTCGCCGGAAACTTCAGCGCCTTCTGGAAGGGGATGTTGATCACGGGGTTGATGGCCGGGGCCTACTTCGTCAGTCTGCAGGGCCTTGAAGAGGTGATGGGCCGGCACGCCTCGATCTTCGCCTTCGGCCTGGTGGCGTTCGGCTTCCTGTGCATGGGACCGGTGAACATCGCGGTCGACAGTTACGGTCCCGTCACCGATAACGCCCAGTCGGTCTTTGAACTGGCGCAGACCGAGCAGCTGCCGAACATCCATCAGGAGATCCGCGACAGCTTCGGCTTCGACCCCGACTTCGAGCGCGGCAAGCACTATCTGGAGGCCAACGACTCGGCGGGCAACACGTTCAAGGCGACCGCCAAACCCGTGCTCATCGGCACGGCCGTGGTGGGGGCGACGACGATGATCTTCTCCATCGTCCTGCTCCTCGAAAAGGCGGGGATGCTGCGGCTCCAGTTGACCGACGCCCCGGTGCTGTTGGGCTTCATGTGCGGCGGGTCGGTGATCTACTGGTTCTGCGGCGCGTCGATCCAGGCCGTGACCACCGGGGCCTATCGCGCGGTCGAGTTTATCAAAAAGAACATGGACCTGACCAAGACGGAAGCCGACATCGAGGATTCCAAGACGGTGGTCCGCATCTGCACCGAGTACGCCCAGGCGGGGATGTGGAACATCTTCCTGGCCCTGATGGCCTTCACCCTGGCGTTCGCCTTCTTCGACGCCAATTTCTTCGTGGCCTACCTGGTGTCGATCGCTGTTTTCGGCCTGTTCCAGGCGATCTTCATGGCCAACGCCGGGGGAGCCTGGGACAACGCCAAGAAGCTGGTGGAAGTGGACCTGAAGGAAAAGGGGACGCCCCTTCACGCCGCCACGGTCATCGGCGACACCGTCGGCGACCCGTTCAAAGACACCACCTCGGTGGCGCTGAACCCGATCATCAAGTTCTCGACGCTGTTCGGCCTGCTGGCGGTGGAGATCGCCGTCGAGATCAAGCGGCACGCGGAGACCGAGAACACGTTCGACTACACCCCGTACGTGGGCGCGGCCCTGCTGCTGGTGGCCCTGTACTTCGTGTACCGCTCCTTCTACTCAATGCGCATCCCGCGCGAGGGGCTGA
>JANRLN010000651.1:0-22406 GCA_033762515.1 Planctomycetaceae bacterium | reverse complement strand
CCCGCAGCCGTCAGCGCGGAGCATTCGGAGTCGATTTACGACGACATCCCGTCCGCCAAAGCAGAGGCTATCGAGCAGTTAACGATCTTGAAGTCGGGAGTGTCACTGCCCGACGCCGAGAAGTCCGCAAGATTGGCTGCATTGCCGAGCGCGGCGCGGTCCACTGAACCGGTCGCTTCAACAACTCCGGGCTGGCAACCTTCGGCCTGGGCCGACCGTCCCCTGTTGTCAGAACCTCGCTCTGCAGCACACAGCCTGCCGATGTTGCGGGCTGAAGATGTGCCGGTGACGCGTGAAGATGACTTCGTATTCGGCGGACTCACACCCACCCTTGCCGCGTTTCTTCCGGAGTCTCCGGCGCGATTCGAAGAATCGCGGAAGGAACTGCAGGCGGCCGGTTACTACGAACCCCACGCGGTCCAGAATCTCGCCGCGGTCCGGTATCTCTGCATCATGCTCGGTTTGGTCGTCGCGGGGGCGGCGCTGCTGCTCGCACCGGCGCAATGGGAATGGATCGCGGTGGCGGGGCTGATCGCGCTGCCGCTGTTGGGCTGGGCTTTGCCGCGGCTCTATGTTCGAGGCCAAGCGGCCGAACGTCGCAGCGAAATTGAACACGGGATGCCGGACCTGCTGGACATGCTCAACATGTGCGTCAGCCAGGGACTGACGATTCCCGATTCCCTGCGGCGCATCCTGCCCGACCTTCGTGGACCCTACCCGGCCCTTGCTCAAGAATTGCGGATCGTCAATCAGCAGGCGGCGATCGGCAACATGCAGACAGCGCTGGAGAACTTCAGTCGCCGCATCGACATCCCCGAAGTCCACTCGTTTGCGTCGCTCCTGACCCAGACGGAAAAGATGGGCACCAGCATCAGCGACGCGCTCACGTCTTACAGCGACACCATGCGTGAAAGCCTTAAACAGCGCGCCGAAGAAAAGGGGAACCGGGCGACGTTCCGGCTGCTGTTCCCCACCGTGCTCTGCCTGATGCCCGCGGTCTATCTGTTCCTGCTGGGACCGGCGATTGTCGAACTGTCGAATTTCTTCGCCCGAGGCGGCCGGGATTCGCTGGATCAAGGCACCGCCGTCATCCAGCGTCTGAACGAAGCCCGCGGCCTGCCCGGCCCGCTGGACGCCAACCCGTAGTCGCGTCGATTCACAACACACAACACACAAGCCCAGGGATCGCGATCCCTGGGCTTCTGCATTCTCTGACGCTCAACCCTGAACCATGAACCCACCCCTTACAACACCGACCGCACCTTGGCGAGGAAATCGGCGTTCGAAGGGAACTTGGCGAGGGTCTTCGACAACTGTTCCATCGCTTCCACCGGACTCATCGAGACCAGGCTGCGACGCAGCAGAGTGACCCCTTCCAGCACTTCGGGAGCGAGAATCTTTTCCTCTCGCCGCGTACCGGACTTGGTGATGTCGATCGCCGGCCAGATGCGACGGTCGGCCAGATCGCGGCTGAGGACCATTTCCATATTGCCGGTCCCCTTGAACTCCTGGAAGATCACGTCGTCCATGCGGCTGCCGGTTTCAATGAGCGCCGTGCCGACCACTGTCAGCGAGCCCCCTTCTTCAAACCGTCGCGCCTGGCCGAACATCTTCTTGGGGATGTCCATCGCCTTCACGTCGAGACCTCCGGACATCGTGCGACCGGTGTTGCTGGTCCACTTGTTGAAGGCCCGCGCCGTGCGGGTGATGCTGTCCAGCAGGATGAAGACATCACGGCCCGATTCGGTCATCCGCTTGGCCCGCTCGAAGATGAGCTGGCTGACGCGGACGTGGCTTTCGACGTCGCGATCCATGGAGGAAGCAATCACTTCGCCGCGGACGCGGCGACGCATTTCCGTCACTTCCTCCGGCCGCTCGTCGATCAGCAGCACCATCAGATAGATTTCCGGATGGTTCTTGCTGACCGAGTCGGCAATCTCCTGCAGCAGCATCGTCTTGCCGGTCCGCGGCGGAGCCACGATCAAGGCACGCTGTCCTTTGCCGATCGGCGTCAGCAGATCCATGATCCGCATGGTGATCGGCGTCGGTCCGGTTTCCAGCTTGATCTGCTCGAAGGGATTGATGGCGGTCAAGTCGTCGAAGCTCCGAATCTGCTGGTAGGCTTCGACCGATCGCCCCTCAATGGAGTCGACCTGCCGCAAACGCGGCCCTTGACCCCGGCCTCCCGACACCGCCTCTCCGGTGATGGTCACCCCTTCACGCAGATTCAGCTTCTGAATGATGGAGCTGGAGACGAACGGATCCGTCTCCTGCGACGAGTAACCGGCCTTGGCCTCCCGCAGAAACCCATAGCCTTTGGGATGCAGTTCCAGAATTCCCAGGACGGGAACTCCGGGCTGATCCGCCCGCGGAGGCGGCGTCTGGCTGTTGTATTGCGTGTTCTGCTGAGCATTGTGCTGGCTGTTGAACTGGCGCGGACCGTGTTGCGGCGGTCGGCGCTGTCCGTTGTGCGGCGGCCCCCCCTGGCGCCCGCGATTGGGCTGCCGGCCATAGACGCCCCCTTGTTGAGGCCCACCTGGGCCGGGCATCTGCTCGTTGGGTCCGCGACCCCCGCGACGACGACGACGGCGGCGGCGGCGGTCGGGATAGCCTTCGCCCCCATCCGGCGGAGGCCCGGAACCCTCGTCGACGTCAAAACCTCCGCCAAGATCGTTTGGACCGGCGTCACCCATGTCGTCGCGCACCGACATCGAGCCCGCTTCGCCGCCGGCAAAACCACCAGCAGGACGACCGTGGCCGTTATCCCGGTAGGGGTCACCGGAATATCCGCCGCCATGGAACGGCTCATCCTCGTCACGTGATTGCGGAGCACGCGGCTCGGGAGCACGGCTCTCCGAAGGGCGAACCTCCGGTGGACGACTCTCGGACGCAGGTTCGCTCATCGGCCCTTCGACGGGGGCCAGATCATCGCTGGCGGCTCGCTGGGCAGCCGGGCGCCGGCTGGGAGCTCTGGTCCGCGGGGCTCGCGGACGGGGCGCCGGTCGGTCAACCGGCTCTGCCGGAAGCGCCTCGAAGTCCATGTCGCGCTCCGTGGGACGGTCGTCGAACTCCGCCCGCATGGCGGCCGCCTCTTCGAACGCGTCCTCGATCGCGGGCTTCGACGGCACTTCCGCGGTGCGATGTTCCAGATCGGGCGTCCCTTCCGCAGCCGCATCGGTCGTGGTGGTTCGCCGTCGAGGACGGGGGGTCCGCTTGGGAGTGCTCGGACGCTTCTCGGTCATGCGCAGGTTTCCAGAAATCCGTGAACATTCAGAAACGGATGGTGCGAATAGAGGCAGGAATGGACAAAATCGGCTGGTAAGAAGTCGGGGCCAGGAGTTGCAACGGGGCTTCCATCGCTGTCGAGACACTGAGCGACACAGGCTCGCGAGCGAGCTTGCCGACGAAATTCAGACATGACCAGACGTCAGCCGTGATGATTACCTCGACGGATGCAGCACCGGGTTCCACCCAGTCCAGCGGAGCGGTCGGGGACACAACAACCAGAACTCAAACCACACGACGGTCCATCGGTGACCTGCGAGACGGTCCAACACACGCCCTCCAGCGCAACTGGCCGACGCTCCTCTGCATCACACGCAGAGGTCGACCGTCGGAACTGAGCACGGGCGTCGTGCCTTGCGATCTACGTCTTTCCCGTCAATGGTCGGTCTTTCGGAAATTCTCAACGATCGCGGCCTGCCCGACTGTGCGATTTGAACAACGCACCTGCGAACACCACCCGAGTCCTGCATTTCGCGACTGATCTGACCAATCGGCCTGACCAGCGATCCGGACACATCCCCGCCCGTAATCACCACTTCCGCAGCGGGTTGCTGCGGCTCCCACTCGTGACCCCGTCGCGACCGGCTTCACAAACTGATCCCGACATCGGGATCAATCGACCGCTGCAACAGAATTACGAGTGAAACAGAGTCACGAAGAGCCAGCACAAAGGGCACGGCGATCCTGCCTGCCACTAGGCCGCGGACACATTTGCCAGATCCCCGCAAACAGACAGTCACCTACGTCGCTCAAGCCCCAACTTCCAGACATCCAGCTCCTGAAACGTGCTGCCGCCTGAGAAGCCAGAACGCTAAGCGCCACCGACGCTTCTGCCGACGAACCCAAGACTTGCCAACAAATCTCGGAGTCGGTTTCCACCAGACTGAGATCGGAAGCCGGGTCGCCGGACCATATCAGGTCACAGAAATCGAACGCGGGGATCGAATGCGACCATCAACCCGTGTGGGAATGCAACATTCCCGAAGAACCTGTGTCACATCATATCGAGTCTGTCCAAGGTGTCAATTCAAGTCTTTTGTCACTCCGCAGACTTTTCACAACCTTCCGATTCCGCTGGTCCGCGCCCACCCTCGACCGCTACGCTAAACAGCCTGCTCGATGGCGCATTTCACCGACAATCGGCAGAATCTGCCGATGTCGGCCACCCAGGATCGACCGCCCATGCCGCTGTGTCCCAGTCCACGATTCGGTTTCGCACCGAGGTTCGCACTGCTGCTTCTCGTCTCTGCGAGCATCGCCCCGGCAATCGCCGACGAATCCGTCCAAGGCTTTCAAGTCTCGGCAATCGCTCTTCAGCGGGCGCGCATCGTCACCGAACCAGGAACCGTGATCGAATCGGGAACGGTCCTGATCCGCGACGGCCGGATTGTCGCCGTGGGATCCGATGTTGCGGTCCCGCCCGATGCGGAATCACTCGTGCTCGACGGGTTGACGATCTATCCCGGCTTCATCGACGCCGCGTCCTCTACACTGATCAAGCCCGATGTCAAGCTCCCCGAAGTCGAACGCCGATCGGTCGACGTCTCGCGTCAAGCCCTCGCCAGCGTCGCCGCGGACGATCATGCGGGATTGTCGCCGCAATTTGCCGTCGACGCGGCCCTGCGATCCGAGACCGGCGAACTCGACAAATTCCGCAAGGCCGGCTTCTGCCTGGTCCATGTTGTTCCCAAAGGGAGGATCCTCAGCGGCCAATCGGCGCTGCTGCAATTGACGGGTCAACCGCCGCGAGAGGCGGTCCTCATTTCCGGTCCCATGCAGACGCTGAAGGTCTGGGAACGCCATACCGAAGAGTACCCTTCCACCATGATGGGGATTTTCGCCCATCTCCGCCAGAAGTTTCTCGATGCCGAACGGGCGGCGATTCAACAGCGACTATTCGATGCCAAGACTCCGGGCGTCGATCGGCCGGCTCTCGACCCTGTGTGGGAGGCGCTGATGAAATTCCGCACCGGTTCGCAGCACGCGCTGTGGGAAGTTGTGAGTCGAGACGACATCGAACGGGCGCTGCGGTTCTCCGCCGAACACTCTCTCCGGCCCGTCTTATGGGGACCACGGGAACTGCCGTGGTCGCTCGAACCGCTGCAGCAACACAAGTTGGACATCCTCGTCACCTTGAATTTCGGCGACGAACCGAAGCCGACTGCGGTTGATGCTGCGGCGGAATTTCCGAAAGCCGCGGAACCGGACGCCGTTGTGAAGTGGAAGCAGGCGCGCTGGAAAGAGCGCATCGGCCTTGCTGCCGCGCTGCATGCGGCCGGAATTCGGTGCTCCGTTTCGACCGAAGGTCTCAAGTCACCGGAGGACCTCTTCGCCAGCTTGAGACAGATGATCGGCGAAGGACTCTCCGCCGACGTTGCTCTGGCGGCGTTGACGCGCCATCCGGCGGAACTGCTGGGTGTTGACGCCGAATTCGGTCGAATCGCACCGGGCTACCGCGCCAATCTGACGATCACGACGGGGCCGATCGACCACGAGCAGACCAAGGTTCGCTACGTCTTCATCGGCGGACAGCGATTCGAGTACCACCGCGAGGCCAAACCCGTGAAGCCGGCCGCGGGCGCCCCCGCAAATCCGATCGATCTGCAGGGTGCATGGGACTTGACCATCGACAACGGTGAGGCCCCGTTTCCGGCCTCGCTGGAGGTCCAACCAGGAGCCAGCACCCTGGGCGGCAAGTTCTTGAGCGGTCAAGGCGACGGTGTGATCTCCCGCGGAACCGCCGCGAAAGACCATGTGGAATTCGACGTCTCCATCGGAGCCGGAGCCGGAGCGGTCGTGCTCAAGTTCTCGGGAAAGCTGGAGAATGATCAGCTGGCAGGGACCGTCAAGTCGCCTTTCGGACCGCCCGCCAAGTTTTCGGCCAAACGCCGGGGGCCTCCTGCCGCCGCCCCAAACCCCATTGAACTTCAGGCGGTCGAAACCGAGGATTCTCAGAACCCCATTTCGGCACTCGCGCCTACGGCGGCGCTGAAGGAATCATCCCGCCGCATTCCCGTCGAATTCCCTGAGGATCGACGCGCACGTCCGCTCCGCACCAACGGCAATGTCCTGATCCGCAACGGCACCATCATTACGGGCACGGGCAAAACGTTGCCCCGGCATTCGTTGTTGATCAAGAAGGGTGTGATTGCCGCGATTGGCCCGGACCTCCAACCGGAAGGGGAGACGGCCGTCATCGACGCCGCGGATCGTTACCTGATGCCGGGGATGATCGACACACACAGCCACATCATGATCTCAAACGGCCTCGGCGGCGTGAACGAAGCCACCCATTCCATCGTGTGCGAAGTTCGGGTCAATGACGTGATCTCCACGTCGGACCCGCAGGAGTATCGCGCCCTCGCCGGCGGAGCGACAACACTACGATTGTTCCACGGGTCGGCCAACGTCATCGGCGGACAGGATGCGGTGGTTCAGCTCAAGCACGGAGCCACGGCGGCCGAGCATCTCTTCCCGGGGGCACGCGCCGGCGTGAAGTTCGCCCTCGGCGAGAACGTGAAGTTTCGCCGCGGGCGATTTCCGAACACTCGGCTGGGTGTCGAAGCGACGCTGCAACGGGCGTTCATCGAAGCACTCGAATACCGTCGCGAGTGGCAGGAATTCCGGACCGCTGAGAAGGCCGCCAGGGAAGCCGGACAGACGCTGCTTCCGCCGCGGCGCGACTTGCGATTGGAGGCTCTGGCGGAGATCCTCAGTCAGGAGAAATTCATCCACAGCCACTGCTACCGCAGCGACGAGATTCTGATGCTGTTGCGGGTCGCGCAGAGCCACGGGATTCGCGTGTGGTCGCTGCAACATGTGCTGGAAGGCTACAAGGTCGCCCCCGAGATCGTCGCCCACGGCGCTAGTTGCAGCACCTTCGCCGATTGGTGGGCCTACAAAGTCGAAGCCTACGACGCCACCCCCTACAATGCGGCGTTGCTGTACGAAGCCGGGGCGAATATCGTCCTCAAGAGCGACAACGACGAACTGATGCGGCACCTGAACCAGGAAGCCGCCAAGACCGTGCGTTATGGCAGCCTCCCCCCGGAAGCCGCACTGTCGCTGGTCACCCTCAACGCGGCGCGAGAGCTGGGAATCGAGGACAAACTCGGTTCGCTGGAGGTCGGTAAGCAGGGGGACGTTGCGATCTTCAACGCCCATCCCCTGAACACGTTCGCCCGCTGCGAACTCACCCTCATCGCCGGTGAGCCGCAGTTCATTCGCGACCGGCAGCCGACGGCGATGACCGCCGCCGGGCTGGCCGCATCGAAGTCGCCGCGTGAACTCCTCATTCCACCCCGCGACCAGCGGCGACCCGTCCTTGATTGGTCGCCGGTGACCGGTTCGCGGTTTGCGCTGGTCGGCGGCACGATCCATCCGGTGGATGGTCCTGAGATCGTTGGCGGAACCTTGGTTTGCGACGGCGGCCGCATTGCGGCCGTCTCCGCCGACGGCCAGGCCCCCGAAGGCTGCCCCAGCATCGACGTACAGGGACTGCACCTTTATCCGGGTCTCATCGATTCGGGCACCACCGTGGGTTTGACTGAGATCGGCAAAGTCGTCGAGACGCATGACTTCGCCGAAGTCGGACAATTTCAACCCGATCTGCAGGCCGGTGTGGCGATCAATCCCGACTCCGAACTGATCCCCGTGGCTCGCGCCGGGGGCATCACCACGGCACTCATTCGCCCGACGGGGGGCGTCATTGCCGGTCAGGCATCGATCATGCAACTGGCCGGCTGGACCGCCCCCGAGATGGTCAGGGTCCCAACCGCGGGACTGCAGATTCAATGGCCCGGTGTTTACGACAACGCCGAGGCCTTTGAGCAGTTGCGAAAGTGGATCCGCGAGGCTCGCATCTACGATGCCGCCCGCGGCGCTGCGCCGGAAGCCGGCGGCCTTGGGCGACTGATCGATCCCCGCTACGAAGCGTTACGACCTTACGTCCGCGGCGAACGACCGATCTTTATTGAAGCCCAGTCGCAGCAGCACCTTTCCGAAGCGCTCAAGTTCGCCGCGAACGAAAAGCTCAAGGTGATTCTCTGCGGTGCGACGGACGCCTGGAAGGTGGCCGAGGAACTTCGCCAGGCGGATGTACCGGTCATCATTGGACCGGTCATGCGGTCGCCGCTGTCCGAACACGACCCGTTTGACGCGACGTATGCCAATCCGGGTCGCCTGCACGCCGCGGGGGTGCGATTTTGTATTCGTTCCGACAATGCCGCGAATAGCCGCAATGCTCCGATCGAAGCGGGAATGGCTGTGGCGTACGGACTCCCCGAAGAGGCGGCGCTGCGGAGTGTGACATTGTCGGCCGCCGAGATCCTGGGAATCGCCGGCGACTGCGGCTCGCTGACTGTGGGCAAGCGGGCCGATCTGGTGATTCTGGATGGTTCTCCCCTGCAGGTCACATCCCAAATCAAAGGGGTGGTGATCGGCGGCCAACCGTTCCGGCCGGAAAGTCGACAAACGCGACTCTACGAGAAATACCGGGAACGGCTGCATTTGCATCAGGCGACCAAGCCCTGAGCGAAACGGGGAAGGGGAGAAATCTGAAATCTCAATCTCGAAATCCGAAGGAACTCCGAAGCAACGAAATTCTGAATGAGCGGTCGTTGCATCAAATGGCGGATTGCGTCGTCATGCTGGCTTCGGATTTCGAGCGTCCGATTTCGGATCTCTCATTCCAATCTAGGCACAGTCCAGCCGCACAATTCGCCCACCTGCAAACCCGACGACCAGCCAGTCTCCCAAGGGCGACAGGCACAGCGCGCTGACGTCGTCCGGGGCTTCCACAAGCCACTTCAGATCCCCTTCGGTATCGACCATCAGGAGTTGTCGTTCCAGAGTGGCTGCGGCGAGGCGCTTCTTGGCGTACGTGGAGGTGACGCGATGGGCGGTCCCGTCCAGGACGAACGAGCCTCTTGAGGCGCCGTCGGAATCGTAGACCTGCAGTCCGTGGGCCAGACCGGCGAGGGCGATTGTGTCGCCCCCTCCAGTGACCGTCAGATCGTTAACTGTCGACCAGAGTCGTTCATTCCACTCAATGTCGCCGTCGAGGGAATACTTGGCGAAGAACCCGTAATCGGCGGCCACCACGATAGCGGCTTCGGTCGCGAGGAACTGGACGAACCGCAAAGGTCGCAACGACTCGAACGACGCAATTTTGCGCTTATCGGCGTCATAAATGACGTTCATGCCGCTCGCCAGGGTCGCGACGACGTGAGTTCCCAGCGGGGACATCGCCAGGCCGACCGCTTCATCGGGGAGTTCCCGTCGCCAGCGGAATTCCAAATGCGCGTCGAACCACGCCAGGGTGGTGTCATCCAGGACGGCGGCGCCGCACGAACCGTCATCGGCGATGGCGATCAGCCGGATCTGATGGGCCATCCGCGTCAGCGCCTGCACACGTCCGCGACGATCAAGGCGATACAGCCCTCCCGATTCGTCGGAAGCGAGCACTTCCCCCGCCTCGCTGGCGAGATCGAGATCGACGAGCGGCGCGTCGGTCACGAAACTCCAGCGCTGCGACGGGCGGCTGCCGCGGCCGGTTCTCAACCAATCGGGTGTCCCAGTCGCCATGCCGCCGCCCGCAAATTCACTCGGCTCGCCCTAGCGGCGGGCGAGTTGCTCGCGCAGGAGGTTGAGGCCGGTCTGGAGGTCTCGATCTTCCGAATAGTCCGGCTTGCCGCGATACCCCGTTCGTCGACGGACAGGGGATTCGGCGACCGCCACATCGGGTTCGAGTCCCACTTTACCGTACGTGTTGCCGGCTGGCGAGTAGAACTTGGCAGTCGTCAGCCGCATGCCGGTTTCCCCGAGTCCCGGCAGAATGCTCTGCACCGACCATTTGCCATAGGTCTTGCGACCGACGATCTTCCCACGACGGTGGTCTTTGATCGCTCCCGCGACGACTTCGCTGGCGCTCGCGCTGTCGGAATCGACGAGCAAGGTCATTGGAACTTTCCACGTCCCCGGCCGTTGGGCCGAATAACTCCAGTTCTGATCGCCGATCCGTCCGCGGGTCGACACCAGCACCCCGTCTTCGATGAAGCGGTCGAGCACTTCGACGGCGGCATTGAGCAACCCGCCGGGATTCCCACGGACGTCAAACACCAGGGCCCGCATCCCTTCGCGATGCAGTTTCAGGAGGGCCGCATCGAGTTCCTCCGCCGTGTTCTTCTGGAACCCGGTCAGCTTGATGTAGCCGATGCCGTTGACCTGGTCGACGATTTCTGCCGTGGGAATGCTCTTCACCTTGACGGCCCGACGCGTCAGCAGCGTGGTCCGCGGACTCCCCGTCTCCGGGTCCGCCAGAATCAGCCGCACGCGGCTCCCCGGCGCTCCTTGCAGCAGCGTCGCCGCCTCCTCTGTGGTCATATTGCGACAATCGACATGATCGATTTCGGTGATGATGTCCCCAGGAAGGGCGCCCCCTTCATCGGCCGGACTTTCAGGCAGCACATTGACGAGAAGCAACCCCTTGCCCAGGTCCGCCTTCATTTCGATGCCGATCCCCACGAACTCGCCGTCAATGTTGCTGTACAAGTCGGCGAGCTTGCCCGGAGTCAGGTACGAACTGTAGTCGTCGAGGGCGTTGCAGCCGCCGAACAGGTATTCCATCACCACCGCCCCCGCTGGCAGGCCGACTTCGCGAGCGCCCAAGTCGCAGACTTCCATCACGACGTATTGAGCGGCGTCGGCGTTGACGACGGGCTTGTTCCAGTAGCGTTCACGGAGCGTCGATCGCAGCTGCTGCACCGACTCCGGACGCGCGTTGGGCGCGTTCTTCTGAAGAAAACGGTCGTTGTTCAGCGCCTGATACAGGCTCTCGGTGCCGTGGGCGATGAACGACGTCACGCTCAGGGGCTCAACGTACTGTTGTCGGACTTTCGACAGCACGTCGGACAGATACGAGAGTGCTTCGCTGCGCGACTGGGGCAGCAACTTGTCGAGGAACGAAGCGTCCCCATACCGACGATCGATGGAGAAGTGGACTTTGCTGCGACGCAACGCATAAGACAGCGTTTCACTGTCGGGCCACGTCTTCAGGGCCTTTTCGTAGAACTCGATGGCGTCGATCCACCGCCGAGACTGCTCGAATTCGGCGCCCTGTCGGATTGCCGAACGTTCATCCTCGGCTGCGGTCGCGGTCGACTGCCCCCAGGCGGGACGATCGCCGGTCCAGGCCAACGCCCCCAATAACACGAGCAGCCCCAGCCGACGGCTGAATGCGCAACCAGACATGCACGCCCCCCTCAGGACTCACATGAGACACGTCAACCTGGCCACGCACGCCATCCGTTCCCCTCAGAGCGGAGGGGGCCAGGGGACTCGTCAGTGAGTCCTGCAGGCGATTTTCAAAGGATCTGAAGAATCTCTGAAGTTCACCTGCGACACTGTCGAATATAGGCCGCGCATTGGGCCGGGTCAAACTTTTGCCGCAAGTTCTTATCGATACAGGCGTTAAAGTCTTCCGCAGCGACGCAGTGTCGTGTTTCCGCCTCGTCCGCCGACGCCTGTCGGAAGGCTCGTGCGGATCGGGACGCTGTACGTCGATTCTCGCGAATTCGCCGCGCGCTCCCAAGTTGACGACAGAGCGGGTGCTGCGTCTGAGATGAGATCGGCCCGGCTGGGCGTGCCACACGGCGAGGGATGCTGTCGAGGTTTCGCGCCAATAACGCAGCGGCAATTGCGATGAATTCTGGGAATTTGCTCCGATTTTTGAGAACTTCCCTCATGAGGCGCCGCACCGGAAGCGGTTGGGATTGACCGAATTCAGCTCCCGGCTATCCTCACCACTCGCACGCATCGGCAAGGGATGCCGGTACTCGTTGCGGCGTCACGCTGGAAGGATCCGACATGCGACGCTGGCTCGCCTCAGGCTTCATTACGGCCTACCTCGCGTTCTTGGGGTACGGGATCGTCAGCCATGCGCTGAGGTTCCAAACCTTCGCACACCCGGTCATGTACTTCACCGTGTGGGACATGTTCTGCGGCTGGCAGGCCTACGAATCGCGAGTCCATCTCGTGGCCGAAGGAGAGAGCGGACAAATCTACGAACTCTCCCCCCCGCCGTGGAGCGAGTTCGCGCCGTTCGGCGACCTGGCGCGGACCCACTACGACGTTCTCGGCAACTCATTCAAGCGGATCGCGCTGAATACCCTGAAATACACCCAGCACGAACCGATGCGACGCATCCTGATTGTGGAAGAGGTCTGGCAGAAGAAATACAACCTTCCCGACGACCTCTGGGCAGTCCGATTCGACGAACCGAAGGATCCCAAGAGCTACTTCTGGCTCCGCGGAACCTTCACTCCCGACGGCGACCTGCAATACGCCGTG
The DNA here is from genome assembly GCA_033762515.1 of Planctomycetaceae bacterium. Taxonomy (GTDB): domain Bacteria; phylum Planctomycetota; class Planctomycetia; order Planctomycetales; family Planctomycetaceae; genus DSVQ01. Next base: position 9,773 of record JANRLN010000651.1, on the reverse strand, counting down.
CCCGATTTCATTTCGCACTCCGGCGCGCTCGCGGTCGCCTCGAATCCCCGTCTGCAGGCCGACGCGCAGCGCGGTCGGCCGTTTTTCGCCGTCAATCCGGCGCATCAGGGCAACGAGCGCCTGCTGAACGATCCGACGCGCTGGGCCGGCGGCGACAATTCGCTGCTTCCCTACGCGCACTGATTGCGGGACCTTCCGCACGCACCGTGTCCCGAGCCCGCTCAAACAGAAATGTGTCCGGCAAGGAGGCCGAAGCATGAAACTTCGCTGGAAGCAGGCACGCCAGTGCCTCGACGAATTCTTCTTCTCGACAGAGACTCCTTTCGGTCTGGCGATGATGCGGATTGCGCTGCCCCTGGTGATGATGACCATGGTGCTGCCCCGCTGGCCCTACACCCGAGAACTCTATTCGCTCGATGGTGCGACCGCCCAGTTGGGCATGGGCTATGGTTACGCCAATTTCCTCCCGGAGTTCTCCGGCGAGATCGCGGTGGCCCTGAACACGCTGCTGCTGTTCGCCATGGGCTGCGTGCTGATCGGCTGGCAGACGCGGATTTCCCTGCTGCTGTGTTTCGTGCTGTATCCCTATTTCGCGCTCCTTGACTCAATCAGCACGCTGACGAAGTACAGCGTCATCACCACCCATCTGCTGCTGCTCCTGAGTTGCTCGAACTGCGGCGCGCTCTGGTCGGTCGACGCCTGGCTCGCCAACAGCAAATCGCCCCCCCGAGCGCTGCCGGCGGTCTTCCCGATCTGGCCGCGACGGCTGCTGCAACTCCTCATCGGCATCATTTACTTCGGCGCGGCCATCACCAAGATGAATACGCCGACCTTTCTCAGCGGCGACCAGTTGCAGTTATGGATGCTGACGCACATCAATTTTCGGCATCCGCTCGGGGAATGGCTCTCGCTGTACCCCGTGCTGCTCAAAAGCATGGCTTACGTCACCATCGTCTGGGAAATGACCTTCGTCTTTCTCGTCTGGCGGGGATTGTGGCGACCGTGGGTCCTGGCGGTGGGCGTCATCTTTCACTTCATGACGACGTTGACCCTGGGACTCTTCATCTTCCCGATGACCTGCTATACGAGCTACCTCGCGTTTGTCGACGAAGAGGATTTCCTGTGGACGCGAAATCTCGTTCGCGGTTGGATTCGCCAATCGTCCTGGATTCCACGACAGGCCTGGACCGCCTTCAGCGCACGCTGCGGGCAGTTACTCGGTGCACCGGCACGCTGGCGTCAACCGGCCTTCGTCGCGTTCCCCATGTGCGCCCTCCTTGCCGCCGTGAGCGGAGTCGGAATCGAGTACTGGCAGGACCCCTTCGATGTCCGCCGTCCCGAAGGGATGCATGAGCTGCGACCGTTGACGCCTGAGTTCGCCGCCCGCCTGATGTCTCCCGCGGAACGCATTCGGGACAAGGACAAGTTCTTTGCCATCGACACCGGCACGATCCTGGTCGGCGATCTGCTGGCCGATCGTCGCCGCGTGTTCAACTACGGCGAAACCATGATCGCCCAGTGCCACCTGGTTCCGCCGCACGAAGACATGTGGATTGAGTGCAAGATCCTCGATTCCGACAACCGCCTCATCGATCGTGCCGGCAACATCGCTCTGCGCGAGTCCTTCCGGCTGAATTTTGAGTACGCCATCACGCGGGCGATCGACCCCGGCGACTACTCGCTGGTCTTCGAGACCGGCGGTCGGGAAGTCCTGCGGAAGCGCATCACCGTCGTCGACGATAAGTCCACCGTCGCAGCTCACTGAGAAGCAGGCTGCCAGAGACGGAAGAATTGCCCGGGATCAACTCACGCTGCCGGGCGTCGTTATCGATGCCCGGCAGCAATCAGAGTCGCCTGAGGCAATCGGCGACTCCGGCGGCGTTCGATCTGCCGTTGCGCCGCAGAACACCGCAGTGATCCCGGATGGCCCTGCCCTGGTCGCCCAGAAGATCCGGAAGACGCTGGATCGGAGGGAGAACGATTCCGGGCCGTTTCGAAGGCGGGACGGACGCCGCAATTAGCTTGCGGCTCCATCAAGCGTTCGCCGTGGGCGACGCGACATTTCGGCGATGTCCGGCCGAGGCTGTGCGGGAATCGGTCTTCCGGATCGAGCAGCAGGGGAGTCTTCGGGGGCACTTCGTTCGAATTCTGGAGGCCACCGCAGACGGGCAAACCGGCGAGTCGCGCGTCAGTTCCCCGCGTCCGCCGGGGTGCTGAAAGACGCCGCACTGGATACGTCAGGACTTGCGGCATCACGCGCGGTGGTCGACACTGACCGAAGTTGCAGGGAGCAGCCGCCGATCCATTTCGGTGATCACTCCCTCCGGGGGACGCCTGGCGATGTGTGGTCGGTTCAACCTGCGTCTGACCTCTGCGGAACTCTCTGAGTTTTTCCGCGTCCTCGACGCACCGGATCTGGGAATCCGTTTCAACATCGCCCCGACGCAGCCGCTGGCTTTCCTGCGGGAGTCGGAGGGACGGCGCGAGTGGGCCGTCGGCCCGTGGGGCTTCCACCCCGTATGGGCGAAATCGAAGTCGCAGATCCTCATCAACGCGCGTGCCGAGACCGTGCTGACGAATCGCACCTTCAGCAAATCGGCCAGGGAGCGACGCTGCCTCGTCCCGGCCAGCGGCTTCTACGAGTGGCAGACGGCGGGAAGTGCCAAGCAGCCGTATCACATCACGCTGAAGACGGGGGAGCCGATCGCGTTCGCGGGGATCTTCGATCATGAGGGAGCGTTGTGCTTCATGACCACCGCCCCCAACGCGGAGATGGCGGAGATTCACGACCGGATGCCCGTGATCCTGCCTCCCGCAGTGTGGGATCATTACCTTGACGCCGGGGTGACGGAACCCGCGGACATTGAGCCGATGCTGTGCTCGCTCGCGGATGAGTCCCTGATCCTGACCGCGGTGTCCACAATCGTCAATAACGCCCGGAACGAGACCCCCGATTGCATTCGTCCCGCCTAATGAAAATCCCGCGAGCGCGTCCCGATCTCCGCCACAGCCGTGGTGAGGTCGTCCAGTCGGTCGACGATCACATGCATGTTGCCATCCTGACGCTGCAGGATGCCGCGGGCGATGAGGGCTCCGGCCCGGCGGGCGATCTGGTGGAACCGTTGCCAGGTGGCCTGATGGACGATGAGGTTCGCGGTTCCAGTTTCGTCCTCCAGCGTTACGAACGTGATTCCCTTCGCCGTGGACGGGCGTTGCCGGAGCAGCACCAGCCCCGCGACTTTGTAGCGTCGGTCGGACTCCAGCATCGTCAGGTCGGCCGCTGTGACGATGCCCAGTTCCCGCAATTCCGACCTCAGGAACTGCAGCGGATGAGCGCGGAGCGACAGCCCGGCGGTTTGATAGTCGGCGACCACCTGATGCTGAGGCGACATCGTCGGCAGCGCGACGCGGGGTTCTTCGTCGACCGCATCGAACAGCGGAGCGGCGTCGCGCAAAGCCATGGCCTGCCACACGGCCTCCCGTCGGGACAAACCCAGCGATGCAAAGACATCGGCCCGCGCCAACCGGGTGAGCGTGCCCGCGCGCAGCCCCGTGCGGTGCAGCACCTCGGCGACAGAGCCAAACGGGCCGGACCGGCGAGCGGCGACAATGCGCTCGACGACCTCCTGGCCGATGCCGCTTAACTGCCGGAAACCGAGCCGCACGGCAGGTGGCCCGGCGTTGTCGTGTTCCAGCGTAGAGTCCCACTCGCTGCGCTGAATGTCCACCGGCCGGACGCTTACGCCATGTTTGCGGGCATCGCTGACCAGTTGCGCCGGGGCGTAGAAACCCATCGGCTGGCTGTTGAGCAGTGCCGCCAGAAACACCGCGGGGTGATACCGCTTGATCCAGGCCGAGGCATAGACCAGCAGAGCAAACGAGGCCGCATGCGATTCGGGAAAGCCGTATTCCCCGAAACCGCGGATCTGGTTGTAGAGTCGTTCTGCAAATTCGGGGGTGTAGCCGTTGGCCAGCATGCCCGCGATCAGTTTCTGATGGAACTTTTCAATGACCCCCGTCTTCCGCCAGGCGCCCATCGCCCGTCGCAACTGGTCGGCTTCCCCCGGTGTGAAGCCGGCAGCGACCACCGCCAGCTTCATCGCCTGTTCCTGAAACAACGGCACGCCGAGCGTCTTCTTCAAAACGTCGCGCACAGCGTCGCTGGGAAAGTCCACGGCCTCCTCCCCGCTCCGCCGGCGCAGATAAGGATGAACCATGTCCCCCTGAATCGGGCCCGGCCGGACGATCGCCACTTCGATGACGAGGTCGTAAAACTCCCTGGGCTTAAGCCGCGGCAACATGCTCATCTGCCCGCGCGACTCGATCTGAAAGACGCCGACCGTGTCGGCCTGCTGAATCATGTCGTATACAGCAGGATCTTCCGCGGGGATCGCGGCCAGCGTGAGCTCTTCGCCCGTCTGCCGGCGGATCAAATCGAACGCGCGGCGGATGGCGCTGAGCATTCCCAGCGCCAGGCAGTCGACTTTGAGAATGCCGAGGGCGTCGAGGTCGTCTTTGTCCCATTGTAGAACCGTGCGGCCCGGCATGCTGGCGTTCTCGATGGGAACCAGTTCGCAGAGGGGCCTGTGAGTCAGCACCATGCCGCCGACGTGTTGCGACAGATGCCGTGGAAAACCCAGAATCTCCCGTACGAGGTGGAGGAGTTGCCGTCCGATTCTGGACGTCGGATCGAAGCCGGTCTCGCGAAAGCGGGCGGCGAGTTGTTCGCTGCCGTCAACATGGTCGACCGACTTCGCGAGGGCGTCGACCCGGTCGAGCGACAACCCGAGGGCCTTCCCGACGTCGCGGACTGCCGAACGGGGGCGATAGGTGATGACTTCCGCCGTCATCCCCGCCCGTTCGCGGCCGTATTTCTCGTAGATGTACTGGAGCACTTCTTCGCGGCGTTCATGCTCAAAATCGATGTCAATATCGGGCGCTTCGTTCCGCTCCTCGCTGATGAACCGTTCGAAGAGGACGTCAATCCGGTCGGGATCGACCGAGGTGACCCCCAGGCAGAAACAGACGGCCGAGTTGGCGGCTGAGCCGCGTCCCTGACACAAGATGTCGCGACTGCGAGCGAACCGCACGAGATCCCAGACGGTGAGGAAGTAGGCGGCGTAGTTCAGTTTCGCGATCAGCCGCAGTTCATGCTCCAGCAGCGAACGGACTTTGTCGGGAATCCCCTGGGGATAGCGTCCCACCGCCCCCGCCCAGGTGAGTTTTGTCAGGTAAGAATCGAGCGTCTCGTCGGCCGGACAGAGTTCCTCGGGATAGTCGTACTGGAGTTCGTCCAGCGAAAAGGTGCAGCGATCGGCGAGTTCCTGAGTTCGATCGACCAGATCGGGAGCGGTGTGAAACCGAGCCCGCATCTCGACGGCCGACAAGAGACTCCGCTCTCCGTTGGCAAACCGGTGTTCGCCCAGCTCCGCAACCGTGCAGCCCCGCCGGATGGCCCTCAACACGTCTTGCAGATAGCGGCGTTCGGGGACGTGGTAATGAACGCCATTCGCCGCCACAAGGGGCAGGCGGGCGGAACCGGCCGCGGCCTGCATTTGCGACAGAGTCCATTCGTCCTGCGGTCCGCGGTGCAATTCGGCGACGGCGTAACAGCGATCGCCGAACAGGTCGCGCCACTGGGGCAACTCCGCCCGCTGAGCATCGAGTTGTTGCGGCTGCAGCAATACTCCCGCGAGCAATCCGGCGGCATGGTCGGCGATGTCAGCCAACGTGAGATGGCACTCCCCTTTGGGAGCGCGGCGACGGCCGACCGTCAGCAGTCGCGACAGTCGGCCGTACCCCTCGCGATTCATGGCCCAGAGCAGGACCGGTCCCGCATCACTCGGAGTGATCTCGGCTCCAATGAGCAGTTTCAATCCCAGGGGCTTGGCGGCGACGTGCGCCCGCACCACACCGGCCAGACTGTTTTGATCTGTGATCGCCAAGGCCGTCAAACCGAGCTCCGCGGCCCGTTCCACCAATTCGTCGGGATGGGAGGCTCCGTCGAGAAAGGAGTAGTTCGTCCGGCAGCGCAATTCCGCGTAACCCCGCCCCGACGGGCAGACCGTCCGCGCAGCACCATCGGGAGTGGGGCGGCGGGATTTCGGCGGGAACGGAGGATCGGGCATGCGATGGGTTGAGAGTGAAATCTTGAGGGCGGAGGGTTGAACAACGTCAGTCGAAGAAGCCGTGGAGGAACCATTGGCTGGTGTCGCGCCGGCGGAACAGCCAGAGATGTCGGCCCTCCTCGGTTTCCACTCGGTAATAATCGCGCCGCACGTCGCGGGTGCGCCACCAACCCGTGTCGATGCGCTCCGGCCCCCACGATTGATGCACATTCCAGCGGCGTCCCTGCCAGAACAGCCGTAGCGGCGGCCCGTCCGGCACCACCGACATCGCCTCCAGCGATTGCGGCACGCGCAGCAGGCGTGACGGACGGTTGCGGGCCAACAACGGATCCGGACGAAACTCGTGTTCGCGGGGCGCGCTCGTCCACGGTTCCATCCGGCAGGAATACTCCGGTTGCGGGTCCGGCAGGAAGACAGGCTGCAGAACGGCGCCCTCTCCCAGCCGACTGGCGAGCCGGTCCACCAGTTGCAGCAGGTCGCGTCCGCCGGCGTCCCGCTGATCCTCAAACAGGGTGCTCTGCTGTTCGGCCAACAGGCCCACGCGGAGGACTTCGATTCGCAGTCCCGTGACTCCGTGTGGGAAGGGCTCGCGCTCGCAGCGCAGCCGGAAGAGTTGATCGAGATGCCTGCCGTCGGTGGTGGGCTGCGACAGCCGCCAGTCCCACTCAACCGGACCGGAGACCGTCTCAAACCGGCAGCGCCAATCGAGCAATCCGGCCCGTTGCGGCGTCAGCGCGGCCAGCAAGCGATCGAGGAGCGGACGACAGACCGTCGCAAGCTGCATTTGATCCGTGAGGGGTTCTTCGGCGGCCCAGATTTCCACGAGTGGTTCGGCAAACCGTTCCGGCGTGAAGGTCTCCCTGAGCTTGCCGGTCGCCTGGTCCAACCGCCGCAGCAGGTCGCGCCCAAATCGCGACGGCAGGGAGTCCCGCGGGAGATCCCATAAACCGCCAACGGTGGTGACGCCGAAGTCCTGCAGCCCGCTGATCACCGCGGCCGGGAATCGCAGGGCCCCTAGCGGGAGCGGGCGCAGAGCCGCAGCCGTTTCGCCGGGGGGCACGATCGTTGGCTTGGAAAGGGTATGCGCCACCCCCCACGCCCCGCCGATGGTGTCGGCAATGGCGGCCTGCGTGACGTAGGCCTGCGATCGAAACCTCGTCACCACCTCTTGAAGCAGGCCCCGTTCATCCTGCCAGAGATGAGCACAACCGGTGATATCGAGCAGCAAGGACTCCCCGGCATCGTCGATGCCGACGAAAGGGCAGAACTGCTGGGCATCGAGCGCGAGGCGCTGCAGAGACTCGCGGTCTCCAGCCGGATCACTGCGTCGCCAGGTCGGCGCTGCGCCGGTCTGTTTACGGGATCGCACACCAGACAGCATCGCCCGCGCCTCCGCCAACGGCCATCCGGGACGGACGCCGGCCTGTGCGGCTTCCGCCGAACACGCGGTCACCCGCAGCCCCCGTTGCCCGGCATCAGCAAACAGCACCAGCGCCCGCCCGCGCAGCCTGGGGTGTTCGTGGAGCACCCGTTGCACTCCCCAGTTCGGCAACCACACGCACAGCACCCGTCGCATGGTGTTGTTCCAAAATCACTGCTGCGCCGCTGAATCCTCCCCGGCAATACAGCGTTTCAATGCGCCAGCGGCGTCCCGCCGCGGTTCCCGGTTGGGTTGTCACGAGCCAGCGGAGATCGGCCCACGTCGGTTGCTTTCGAGCGCTGGCCGGGCGAAACAGGAACCCGGTTCCGCCCCCGGTTTCCGCAGCCAGCTTCCAGCGCCGCAAGACCAGCGGAGGGGCCCGCTCGACCCGGCACCAGGTCAGACCGAGGCCGGGACAACGAAGACATTGCTCGACGGTCCAGAACAGATCCTGAGCCGAGCCGGGACGCAGCACCAGCGGCCTGGACATCGACGGGGACCACCCGCACATCGCGGGGAAAAAATCCCCGTCGGGATCAATCACCGCCCAGGCGGTCTGTTCCAATTGCTGAAGGACGCTGCGGGCAGCCAAGGAGACCACACCGGATCCCGACCCCTCCGACAGCCACTCGACCAGCAAGCCGCGCGGGGAGACGGCGTGCGGCAACAGGGCGGCCAGCGCGGGTAATCCGGCAAACGCGGTCTGCTCTTCTGCGGGAGTTCCCTCGGATTCTGTCGCAATCCTTAGCACTGCCACCCTGCCATCAAGAACGGTACACAAAAACACATATACGCTTGTGTACAATCGACAGACGTAGATTGTCAACTGCAGAAAGATTCGAAAAACCGAGCCAAGAAAAACCCAATGCCGCCAGAAGGAGCAGCAGAGACCGCCCCGGCAGCCGCCAACAGCACGCCGCGGAGCATCGGCGACGTTGTCCTCGCGCTTTCCGGCAGCCATGTCGGGAAGCGAGCGTGCGAGGGGAAATTCCTGGAGTCTCCGCCATGCGAGAGGCATCGGCCTCAGCCCGGTTCGATTCAGGAACTCCAAACGCTGACAGCCTGCACCTGCCGCCTGCAATTGCCCCTTGGCGGCTCGCACGACAGGGCGTAGAGTTGGGACGGCGGTCTCAGTCGACGAGAGCCACTGTCCCTTCCCAACGCGCGGTTCGCCCTCCGCGGCAATTGGTCCTCAGGAGATCTCCGCATGTGGTTTACTGAAGATCCGTGGCCGCCGATGCTGATCTGCGGTCTCGTCGGACTGATCGGGGCGAGCTGGTGGTCGTCCTCGAAGCGGGTGGCCCATCTCGCCATGGCCGCCGGAGCCCTGGTGCTGGGAGGCGTCGTCTACCTGGTCGAAGGAGCGATCGTCACCCCTGCGGAAATCGTCGAGCAATCGGTCGTCGATCTCTGTCACGAGTTTCAGCGGAAAGACCAGCGGGCGCTGGAGCACTTCTCGAAGACGGCGCCGCAACTGAAATTGATGTGTCAGACGGCGATGACGATGGTCGACGTCGAAGACGACCTGCGGCTCACCGATTTCCAGACGCGCGAATCCAATGCGGGATCACGCATCACCTGCCATTTTCGAGCCAATGCCTCGCTGTCGGTCGCTGGTTTCGGCAAGGTGGGACACCAACCTGCACGCCTCGAACTCACCTGGGCGAAAGAGGGGGAGTCCTGGAAGATCGTGGCCCTGCGACGGCTGCATCCCATTCGGGATGAAGAAATGGATGTGCTGGCCAAGTCGTCGGGATGAGCGCCCCCCGATGAGCGCCCCCCTCAGTGCAACAACCAGCCGGCGCAAAGCACTCCGGCTGGTTGTTCATGGGTGGTCAAACAACGGTCGCGTCGGTGGTCAGTTCAGATTCTCAGCCGTGAAGTCGGCGATCATCGTGCCCAGGAATTGCAGCACGGGATCATCGATTTCCATCTCGCCGCGAACTTCCGCGCCGCTGCGGCGCAAGAACGCCTTCAGCGCACCGTTGTCGCCGCTGAAGGTTTCGAGGGCATACTTACGGGTGCGGTTGCGCTGTTTCTCCTGCTCAAGTTCTGCTTTGTCGGTGCTCTTGAGCGGGGGCTGCTTCGACCGCAACACGTCCAGGAAACGCACCCACGGGCCGAAGTGGAGTTCCAGCGTCAGGAATTCCGGAGCGGCCTTGGCCGGCGCCGGTTGCGACACATCGTCAATCGCCGACTTCAGTTGCTCCAACCCCCCCACACCG
>JANRLN010000650.1:0-14884 GCA_033762515.1 Planctomycetaceae bacterium | reverse complement strand
TATGTCGTCCTGAGGCTGGCTTGGTTCTTCACGTACGTTGACCTGCGAATTCGTCTCGACTGCTGGGACCTGGAAGTGGCGCTCGCTGACGAGGCTCAGCGCTGGGAGGTGCCGGCATGAATGCGTGGGGAGGGCGAGGCTCCCGCCGAGCCGCGGTCCGAGTCAACAACAATTTCCGGCGCAGGGCGTACGGGCCGAGCGGCAGCAGACCCGCCTGGATGGACGTTCGATGCGGGATCTTCCTGTGGTTGATGTCCGTTCCTGCGATTTGCGTCGCCGAAGACTCAGAGTTTGTGATTTCTGATTCCATGATTCGTGATTCAGCGCAGCGCATCTTGTCAGATCCAACCTTCAAGGGGTTTGACCACTTCGGTGATGCCCAATTCGATCCTTCCGCAGCGATGCCGGCGCCGAATGAGTCGGCTGCTGATGCGACCGACCAACCCGCTGCGGAACCCGCGACACCGAAAACTTGGTGGGAACGTCTCCGAGAGAATCAGAAATCCGAGAACGGAACGAAGGGGGAGGGCAAGGGCTCCTCCGAATCCCGTCCAGAGGCCGGGGCGGCGCCCGACACGAGTGGAGCACCGTCGTCGTCAGGCGATGGTTCAGGGGCGATGAATCCATCGGGAAATGATGCGACGGGAAATGCTTCGGGCGAGTCAACCACGGAACCTGGAACCAAAGGTCCACGGACATCTGACAATGGACGAGCGTCGCCCGGGGGAGAACCCTCCAACGCAGGACCAGCGGCCGATGCTTCGACCCCAACGCCAAACGACAAACCCACACGCTCCAGCGCTGATGCTGGTTCACGACCGGAACGTGCGGCGTCCAAAACAACGCCGCGGGGCGCCCCTTCTCTGCGCGGGCGCGATGGCGTCGAGCGTCCGGTCCGCTTTGCTCCCAAGCCGCCGGAGCCGCCGACTCCTCGCGGACCGGAATGGAACTTCGATCTGGGTCTCGGCAGATTCTTTTCCGGATTGGGGCAACTCCTCGGAAGCCTGTTTCACTTGATCGCGTATACGGCCTTGGCCATCGTCGCGGGACTGATCGTTGTTCTGGTGGCCCGCGCAGTCACGGAGTTGATCAAGTCCCGCCGGGGCCGCGCGGAGCACAACACTGTTTCCGCCGTCCCGCTGGCGGACGATCGTTCGCCTGGCGAGGTGGCTGCCGATGTCTACCTGCAGCAGGCGCTCGCTTTGGCTCAAGCTGGGCATTTTCGCGAGGCGGTCGGTCAGCTGCTGCTGGGGGCGATGAGCTCGATCGAGCGGGCACAGTGGATCCGTTACCGTCGCGGCCTGACCTTGCACGACTACCTGCGGTCGGTTCGCTCTCGCCCGCCGCAGTACGGCGGGCTGCAAATCGTCGTGCAACAGTATGAACCGGTCGAATATGGTCGTCGACAGGCCACCGAGACGACGTTCAACACCGCGCTCGACGGCTACCGAAAGGGCTTCGGCGAACTGCGCTAAAGAGGTCCTCTCGCTTCGTGGGCGGAGAGCAGGGCTTTCGAAAGAGTTCGTGCGATTCGACGGGCTGTCTCCAGGATTGCATCAGCGGAAATTGCGCCACCCTCTCGCTCTGCGTGAGGGTGGCTGTAGTCATCACCCCTCCCAACTATGACCGTCCCAGGCGATCACGCTTTCGAGGAACTTGACCACCCCCGCGGAAAAGGCCTGAAACAGGTGCTCGCCCTTTTCAGGCGTTGCCAACTGGGGGGAACCGATGTGGCCGGGCACGGTGCGTTCCTTCGTGATCCACCCCCGATAGGCCGGCTCGAAGGCGAAACCGAAGTCGACGGTCTGCAGGTTCGCCACATCCTTGACCAGGTGGGGCACAATCCGCTGCATCATCGACGTTTCAAATTCGCAGGCATGACCCATCTGCCGCTGCACCAGGTCAGACCGAGTCTCCCAGGGCTTGGCGAAGTCCCAGTAAGTGGCGAACAGCAGCAGCAAATCGCTGCGGGAGCGTTCCCGTTGCCGCAGTTCGAAGACCGCCTGTTTGCCGGGGGTGATGTTCCCGCCATGACCGTTCAGAAACACCAGCCGCTTGAACCCGTGAGTCAGAAAGTCGTCAGCCAGGCCGTTGAGCAGATCGAGGTAAGTCCGGGGTCGAGCCGACAGCGTTCCCGGAAAGTCGATGTGATGGTCCGAGTTTCCCAGCCACTGCAGCGGCGCGAACAGCACGCGATCTGCGAGGGCGTCGCTTGCCCGTCGGGTGACTTCACCCAACAGGTAGCTGTCGGTGTAGACGGGCAGATGATGTCCGTGTTGTTCCACGGCCGCGACCGGAATCACGACGGGGGTCTCGGGAGACAGGGCTTTGACTTCGGTCCAGGACATGTCGGCCAGTTGCATGAGAGTTCTCAGTTCAAGTTGGCGGGAAAAACCGATCAGCGCCCTCCTATTCAACCGATCTGGAGACGACAGGTCATCCCTGAGCAGCGGAATCGCTCCCGGTGACTGTGGAAATTCAGTGAACGTGCGAGCATGTTCTCGCGGGGCCTGTTGCGGTCGACACATTCGGTCGTCGGGATAGTCTCTGGTACCGCCAGCGCGTATACTTCCGTCAGTCAACTCAGACTCTCTCATCGCCTGACCGGATCTGCACCCGGAGTTTTGTGACATGGCCAAAGCCGGTGGACGTAAAAAGCTGCCCAAGGAAGTGGCGGTCATCAATGCGGACAACTGCACGGGCTGCGAAGCCTGTCTGGAAGTCTGCCCGGTCGACTGCATCTACAAGGTTCCGGGCAAAGACATCAGCGTGCTGCAGTCGTGGTGTGAGATTGACGTGGAGCGCTGCGTCGGTTGCGAGGTTTGCGTCCACATTCCCACGAAGAAGTCCGATCCGTACGAACTGACGGTCTGCCCGTGGGATGCGATCGAGATGGTTCCCACGGTAATGGTTGCCCAAGTTGTGGCCGCCAAAGGGGGGCCGCCCGATTACCTGCTCGAAAACTGGGATCGGCTGGTGGTTCCCGCTCAGCGGATGGCTGAACTCGCAGCCGCCAAGTAGGTCCCCAGGGCGTCGCGGAGTCCTTGAGAGTCGCCGCCCCTCTTGCGCACATTTCCCAGGTTCGCGAAGCCCTCTTTACAGCCCGGCGCGACCTATGCTATCGGTCTCCCACGGACAAGGGATTTCCTCGGGCTTGGAAGGGCGAACGGATGCGCTATTTGGTGACCGGAGCAGCCGGGTTCATCGGTTTTCACGTGAGTCAACGGCTGCTCGAACGGGGGGACGAAGTCGTCGGTCTGGACGTCGTCAATGACTACTACACGGTCCAGCTCAAGCTCGACCGGCTGGCTCAACTCCAGACCCGTAAAGGCTTTGAGTTCCACAAAGTGGATCTCGCCGACCGCGCCGGAATGGACAGGGTCTTTCGCGAGGGGAAGTTCGAGGTGGCCATTCATCTTGCAGCCCAGGCCGGGGTTCGCTACTCCCTGACGAATCCCCACGCCTACATCGACAGCAACCTCATCGGCTTCACGAACATCCTGGAAGGCTGCCGGCATCACCAGATCCGGCATCTGGCCTACGCCTCGTCGAGTTCGGTCTACGGCGCGAATACCACGATGCCCTTCTCGATTCATCACAACGTCGACCATCCGATGAGCTTGTATGCGGCGACGAAGAAGGCCAACGAGCTCATGGCCCACTGTTACAGCCAGCTCTACAAGTTGCCCACAACCGGCCTGCGATTTTTCACGGTTTACGGACCCTGGGGCCGCCCGGACATGGCCATGTGGCTGTTTACCAAGGCGATTCTGGAGGGCAAGCCGATCGACGTCTTTAACGAGGGGAAGATGCGCCGCGACTTCACCTATATCGATGACATCGTCGAAGGGGTCATCCGCGTTGCCGACAACACCGCTGTTCCGAATCCGGCGTGGACCGGCGCCCATCCCGATCCGGCGACCAGCTTTGCTCCGTACCGGGTCTACAACATCGGCAACAATCAGCCCGTCGAACTGATGCACATGATTTCGGTGCTGGAGACGTGTCTGGGCAAGACTGCAGAAAAGCGCCTGCTTCCGATGCAGGCCGGCGACGTTCCCGCGACCTTTGCCGACGTCGACGATCTGACGCGCGACGTCGGTTTCAAGCCGAGCACTTCCATCGAAGACGGCGTGTCGCGCTTCGTGCAGTGGTATCGGGAATACCACAAGGTTTGATGCGCGAAGTGCGGTAGGTGGTGGAAAACCAGATTCCAGGCACCCAATCCCAAAGAAGACTCAATAGCCAAATCTCAAACGTGCACATTCGAGGACTGGTGAGAGATACGGCTCCGACGATTTGGCGATCCTCAACAAGCCAGTTCCCTTGCCCACGAAATTCCGCAGCAGGAGTAAGAATCGGCGGTAGAGCGTGGATCGATCCAGCGCAGGATGCCAACAATTGACAGAACATTCGCCATGCCCTGGTTCGATTTCTTTTGGACACAGGAAATCATCGACCACTTGGCCGAGCAGGGTGTGGCGCCCGCGGAATTTGAAGAAGTCGTGATGCACGCGTAAGTCTACAGCAAGAGCCATCTCCCCCCGCGGCTGATTGCTCTCGGGTAGACTTCTCCAGGACGATCTTTGACGTGCGTCTGCGAACTTGAAGACGGCGAGATCATGGTCGTCCCCGTCACCGGCGACATTTACTGAGGAAGCACGCGTGCGGGCGCTGCGCACCATGAACGAGGACCAGACGCGACATTGGCGCGAAGCCGTCGAAGCTGAGCGGCGAGAGGGCACGGACATCGACGCCGACTTGGAAGCCTTCGAATTGGGGGCGGCGGAGAACTCGTTCAGCGGGCATCTGCAGAAGGCGATTCATGGCAGCGGCGTACCGCTGACGCTGGTGTTGGCGCGGACGGATGTCGAATGGGTGACCCTGCGTCCATTCCTCGCCGGGGAAGGGTCCTTGCCCAGCGATGCGATTGATCGCATCGCGACGACATTGCACCTTGATTGCTGCCGGATTCCCGCGAACGGCGCATCGGACGCTGAGACGTCACATGGCTGAAGGTTCAGCGGTTTTTCATTTCGCTGAACTCGTTGCCGGCGTCGGTTTCTCTGCTCTCTGCGAGAGACTTCTCCAACGACCGCATTCAAAGACTGCTTTGAGACGGGGTCTTTGGACCTCGTTTGAGATTGGAAGTTTGGGGATTGGAGCGTCTCTTCTTGCCAATCCTCACTTCGCCGGCGGCGGTGGAGTGTCGCTCATCAGCCATTCGAGCGCCCGATCGTGGTCGTCCTGCTCTTCGGGCGCCTTCGGAGGCGGTGGGGGTTTTGGCGGCGCGGGCTTGACCGTACCGGGTCGAATGGAACCGGGCCGCTCTGACGGCGGTCGCCCGCGATCGCGGGGAGCCAGACCAGCCTTCTCCATCAAGCTCTTGGCGAAAGGATCTTCGTCCATCACCGGCGGCGGGGCGGTGGGGTCCGGGGTGTATTTGACTTCGAAGCAGTGCTTGGCGAAGCAGATTGTGTCGCCGGGCTGCAGGAATCGCTCGTCGATTCGGACCCCGTTGACCTTGGTGCCGTTGTTGCTGCTGAGATTGCGGGCTTGCCAATACCCGTTCACCATTTCCAGTTCGGTATGGTGCGACGAAACGTTGGGAAAGTTCAGGACGATGTCGCAACTGTCTCGGCGTCCCACGAGGAGCCGCGGTTTGAACAACGGAATTGGATCTCCTCCCCCCAGCGGCAGCAGTTCACCCAGCATCGTTCTGCAGTCTCCTCCGGCCCTTGTCCAAGATTCTCATTCTAAGCCGCGCCCCGGCGAGGGGAAGTCCGATCCGGTGACTTCTCGGCGACTCGCCCCGTGCAACTTTGGAAAATCCGATTCTCTCGACAGCGAAGCGCCTCGGGAATTTTGATCGCCGTTGATCCGAGCGTCGACGACTCACGTTTCCGTTTCCACGAAGGCGGTTCCGAGGACTGGTTGTGACCGACGTAATCGGATGGGTAGAATCGCCTCAGCAGGCGACTGCCGTTCCCCTCGACTCTGCGATTCGCGTCTCCACATCGAAGGATCTTGTCATGGGGCTGTTCGACAAGCTGCGCAACGAATTCATCGACATCATCGAATGGCTCGATGACAGCCGCAATACCCTCGTCTGGCGGTTTCCCCGCTACCAGAATGAGATCAAGCAGGGAGCGCAACTGATTGTCCGCCCCGGACAGGTTGCGGTGTTCGTCCATCGCGGGCAGGTGGCGGATATCTTCGAACCGGGAACGCACACCCTCAACACGCAGAATCTGCCGCTGCTCAGCACGCTTGCCGGCTGGAAGTATGGGTTCAACAGCCCGTTCCGGTCGGAGGTGTATTTCGTCAGCACCCGTCAGATCACCGACCTGAAGTGGGGCACTCCCAACCCCATCATGCTGCGTGATCCCGAATTTGGCCCGATTCGGCTCCGCGCCTTCGGGACCTATGCCCTCAAGGCGACCAATGCCAAAGCGCTGCTGACAGAACTCGTCGGCACCGACGGCGAAGTGCAGGCCGACGAGGTCACTGAACTGATGCGCTCGATCATCACCGAGGCCTTTGCCGACATGCTCGGCGAAAAGCAGATTGCGGCTCTCGACCTGGCGTCGCATTACCGCGAATTCTCGGATGAGTTGCGAAAATACGTCTGCACGCGAATCGACGACGAATACGGCCTGGAAGTGCCGCAATTGTTCATCGTCAACATCTCTCTCCCGGAAGCCGTGGAAAAGGCCCTCGACACCCGCACCAGCATGGGAGTCGTCGGGGATATGCAGAAATACCAACAGTATCAGTTCGGCACCGCCATGGCCGATGCCGCCAAACAACCCGGAGGCGGCAGCGATGGCCTGGGACTCGGCATGGGTCTGGCGATGGCGGGTCGGATGATGGGGATGCCCGGCGTGATGGGGGGGGCGCCGGCAATGGCCGCTCCGCCTCCTCCTCCGAGCGGCGTCTGGCACGTCGCCGTCAACGGTCAGACCCAAGGTCCCTACGCGGCTGAGCAGGTGCGTCAGGGCATCGCCATGGGACAGATCACCCCGCAAACGCTCCTCTGGTCTCCGCAACTGTCGGGCTGGACCGCGGCGTCGCAGATCCCGGAACTGCAGGGAGCCTTCCAACCGGTTCCCCCGCCGCCGCCGCCGCCGGTGCCATAACCTGGTGCGTACCGTTGTAGGATGGGCACTCCCGCCCGTCTTTCTGGTGGTGGTTGCTCGGTCTTATGACGAGACTCGGACGGGCAGGAGTGCCCATCCTATAACGGTGGTTCGGGTGGGTTCACGGTGCGCGTCATTCCGGTGATCGACATTCTTGATGGCGTCGTCGTGCGGGGCGTCGGGGGGCGTCGTGAAGAATACCGGCCGCTGGAAAGCGGAATCGTCACGTCGTGCGATCCCTACGCCGTGGCCTCAACTTTCTATTGCGATTTTGGTCGTCGAGAGATCTACCTTGCCGATCTGGATGCCATCCTCCACGGTCGTCCGAACTGGGAGCTGTATCAACGCCTGCCGGAGACGGGGGTGTCTCTCCTGATCGACGCGGGAGTTCGCGATGCTGATCAGGCACGTCGCGTCGCGAACCTGGCGCAGGTCACCGTGGTGGTGGGATTGGAGACGGTCACGTCGCCGCAAATGCTGGCGCGGATGACGGTATCGGTCGACACGTCACGACTCCTCTTCAGCCTCGACATGAGGGCCGGTCGACCCATGGCGTCGAACGACTGGCCGACTTCACCGACAGAGATCGTCCGCGAAGTGACCGCGTTGGGAGTCGAGGAACTCATCGTCCTCGATTTGGCCGACGTAGGGACGTCCAGCGGCGGCAGCACCGACGAGTTTTGTCGGGAACTTCTCGTCGCTCATCCCGCATTGCGGATCATCGCCGGGGGCGGAGTACGCGGCCCGGCGGATCTGGAGCGGCTGCGACATCTGGGCGTCGATGGCGTACTCGTCGCGTCCGCAATCCATGATGGGCGACTCTCGCACGCGGAGATTCTCGCCATTGAAGCCCAGGGATAGCCATCCCTTGGGCTTCAATCTTCCGATTTCCCGTCCGCGCTCATCTTGACGATGCGGGGATCGAACCGGGCGACGACGTCCACGAGGTCTTGCTGCGCCGCCATTACGGAATGGATGTCTTTGTAGACATCCGGCACTTCATCGGCCCCTGCTGAGAGAATGTGGATCCCCTGGTGTTCCAGGTCGCGCTGAATTTCCCGGAAGTTGTACTTGTCGCGGGCGACGGTGCGGCTCATCCGTCGACCCGCACCATGCGAGGCGGAATCGAAGCTCTCGGGGTGGCCTTTTCCTCGCACCACAAACGCGGGAGCCGCCATGGAACCGGGAATCACTCCCAAAACTCCCTCACCCGCCGGAGTCGCCCCTTTGCGGTGGACGATCACTTCCCGGCCGCCGTGAGTCTCCTTCCAGGCGAAGTTGTGGTGGTTCTCCACCCCGGCGATCACGTGCGCTCCCAGGAACTTGGTGACCAGTCGATGCAAGACGGCATGATTGGCCGCGGCGTAGTCCCCCATCAGGTTCATGGCCGCCCAGTACTCCTGTCCTGCTTCGCTGTCGAGGTTCAGCCAGGCCAACCGGCCGAAATCCTTGCAGTCGCGCGGCAACCGCTGCTGGGCAATGCGGCTGTAGGTGTCGCACACCGAGGCTCCTGTTCCCCGGCTGCCGCTATGGCTCAGCAGCGCCAGGTAGCGCCCGGCTTCCAAGGCCAGGTCGTTGGACCTTTCCGCCAGAGTCAAGACTCCGAACTCGACGAAATGATTCCCCGATCCCGAGGTGCCCAACTGTCGTCGAGCTTTGTCTTTGTGTTCACGGGTGATGCGCGTGATCGTCCAGTCCTGATCCATCACCGGGTGATCCTGTGGGGTTTCGTGTTCGCAGCCGATGCCGAATCGCGTCCCCTTTTCAATCGCCAGCCGCAGACGATGAAAATTGTTCTCAATCAGGTCGGGTGAGGCGTCGAGAATTGAAAGTTTCATCCGGCAGGCGATATCGACGCCGACGGCATACGGAACCACGGCGTTGTCGAGGGCCAGGACGCCCCCGATGGGCAGACCGTATCCCACATGAGCATCGGGCATCAGGGCGCCGCCCACTGCCATCGGCAAACTGCAGGCTTGCCGCATCTGTCCGTGAGACGGGGGATCGATGTCCGCGCCCCACGTCCGATAGGCGAGCGGCGCGCGACGGATTTCGGCTTGCGGAGCGCAAAGGAGGGCTGCCAGAGGCCCGAAGTACGGATCCTCCACGAAGTCGGTCGGCCGGGCGACAAGCCGCCGGAGCGTCTCTTTCACGGTCTTTCCGCGTTGCTCGCCGGTTTGGGCGGCGTCCCGCACGGCTTGAATCGCCGCGGGGATCTGAGCGTCGGGAATGCCGAGCTTCCGCAACTGGGTGGGGTTCATGATGCCGCTCTCCACGGGTCGAGTAGGCGCGGGTGCACCGCAAACATCGGAAACCGTGGAAGACGAGTCAATCCATGTCTGGGTTCACCCAATTCCTCTGGAACTCTGCGATGTCGCCGAGAGTCACGGAACCACCGGGGAGAGACATCGATGGATTCGCTGCTCAATGAGAGCTACGCCGGCGCCAGCAACTCGTGCAGTTCGCAACGGACGTCGTTGGCCAGCACGACGTAAGGCTTGCGATGGGCGACGCGATCGCGAAGACGCTGGAGTTTTGCATAGAACGGGGCGTCGAGCGCGTTGATGTCGCGCCAGTCGGTTCCGAGCGAATGCCGCATCGCCAGAATCGCCTCCAGCGGGACGCGGATCGCGAGCAGGCGGTCCAGGACCGCCAGAAGCCAACGACTGGTCTGCAAGTCTGACGGATCGTCCAGCAGCAGCCGCAGGTCACCCATCAGGAGATAGGCGAACTCCGCATGCAATGTCGGAGCACAATCCAGCGGCAGTGGGACCGTGGACGCCATAGCCGGAACCTTCGGCGGCGGTGTGATGGGGCAGGGGGGAGAGACCGGCGAAAGGTTGACCACCAGATCGCAGGTGTAGAACCGATGAAGAGCAACGGGTATGCCGTTGACCATTTTTCCGGCGGATCTTGGGAAAACCTGCACTGCGGATCGGCTGACATAGGTGGTTCCCGAAGAAATGTGCTGGAAAACCGCAGTCGCGATCAGCCCGTTGGTGAATTGCTTGACAGTTTTTTCTTCATGCGCTGCACAGGCCGCAGGCAAGGACTCATGCTTTGCCTGGTAGTGAACTTGCGTGATCTTCCTGTGGGACTTCTGGGAATGGAAGTGAATTCCATCCGTCTGCGGTGACGGGGATGATTGTCCAACCGATTCCCGCGCTGCGAAATCTTGAGATCAGGCTGACGCGATTCGACGCTGCAAACCTCAACTGCGTCCGACGATCTCGTCGATCACCGAGGTGACGGTAGACGTTCCGCGTCTGCTTTGTGGCTCGTGCACTTTTACGCTCTCGTCGCGAGCCCTCCGCAAGAACGCGACTGGTTGCGTCAGAAATTTTGGCGCCCTGGCGCTGGACTCCTCCAGACGATGCGAACGTCAGGTAATTGGGGGGGCCAATAAATTGCGCCGGCGCAGCACGCCGGGGCCTTCCATTTCGCAAAGCTCGCGGAGGCGGGGCATGCGTTAAGCGCTTTTCAGCAGAAAATGGGGTTGCAACGCTCCCGGAACCTGCCCCGCCCAGACCGGCGGCGACTGCCCGGTTCGTTCCGCCAACAATCCAACGAAACCCGCTGCGATGCACAACTCCAATTCGCAGAGATGCTCAGGTCTCGCGATTTTCGCCAACAGAACGCCATTCAATTCAAGGAACGCCGCGCGAACGGCCAATGCATCACCTGACATCGCCGCCCGCGCCATGATCGCAAGGATTTCGCTGGCGGTGTTGCCTGAGGTCGTCGAGGGCATCCGTGGCCTTCAATTCCATTCCCGGAATGATGAACTCTTCCACACAGTTCCAGACAATATCGACTGTCCCGAAGTCCATGTGGTTCAAGAGGAGCGCTGCGTCTCAGATATCGACATCGTCGCGCCAGGCCGTCAGTTTCATTGCCAAGAGCTGCGCCGTGGATGGACGAAAAACGCGAACTCCGGGTCGATCGTAAACAACCGTGAGGTCCAGCTTCCAAGAAGAAATCCCTTGGCGGCATCGTTCAGCCAGTCGCCGGCCCAATTGCGCTCGTCAGCGACTTGAGATGCGAGCGATCTGAGTTTCGAAGGGTTGCATGAGGGGAGCGGTGCAATGTCCACGTCCTTGGTCGACGGACGCGCATCGAACGCCAAGACCATCGCAGTGCCCCCGAGCACGATGAACTCAACAGTCTCACCGGTTTCCTGAGCGAGTTCGCCCAAGCGTTCGAATGCCGCTTCAATATCCGCACGGCTGAGTAACATTGGCGTCACTTTGACGACTCGACCTCCACCCGCACGCTCCCCCAATATCCAAACTCATAGGCCCAATCGTTGGCCTGGTTCCAGATTTCGATTTTCACCGTCTGGCCTGCGAATTTCTCCAGGCTGGCGGCGAACGTCGCCCAGCCGTCTTTGCACGTTTGCTTACTGATCATCTCGTCGATCAGCCGTCCGCCGCTCCCCACGCGGGCTACCAGCCGCCAGTCGCCGCGGGGATCGTGCGACACGTCGACCACCAGCTTGGACTTCTTGTCGGCTGGGAGCGTGATTTCGCGGCTGAGGATCGCCGGCTGATCTCGACTAACGGGGTGTGTGCGGACTACGCCGGGCCGCCCGAAATGTTCCGCCAGGAGCGCCACGCCCCCTTCGCCGCTGGTCACCTTGTCGAAACCGGGGGCGACTTCCTGCACGATGCCGGCGAAATCGGCGGGATTCTCGCTGGCACGTGGGGGGACGTCGTAAACGCGTGGAAGCCGTTTTGCTGACGGGTCGCGGGGTGGCTTGTCCAGCGTCAGAAAGGCGAACAGGTCGACAATCTCCTGCGGCGTCAACTGGCGTTCGAGCTGTTCGGGCATCAGCGACGTCTCGCTGACTTTGAAGACATCGATCTCGTCGCGGGGGATGACCTCCTGCTTCCCCCCCTGGACCTTAAGGACCACGCGCTGCGGACTATCTTCCACCAGCAAGCCGTTCAACACTCGGCCGCTTTCGGTCGCCACGGTGAACGAGCGGTAGCCCGAGCCGATGACGAGGCTGGGGTCGAACACATTCGACATCAACTGTGTAAAGTCATTGCGCCCGTTGAGCGTGATGTCCGGCCCCACCTCGGCCCCTTCGCCGTAGATCTTGTGGCATTGGGCGCAGACCTTCTTGAACGCGGCTTCTCCGGCGACGGCATCCCCCGGCGACTTCCGGATCAGCGACCGCATCTCGGTGATGATCTTGTCCCGATCCGGGCTGCGCCCTTCACGGACGACGCCCCAGTGCTTGGCGAGGAGCTCGCGGACGGTTTCGTCCTTTGACTCAGACAACTTGCGGGCCTGATTCACGTTGAGGACGCTCGTGGAGATTTGTTTGTCGCCGATGGCTTCCAGCAAAGCTTTTGCCCAAGCCGGACGCTGGGTGAGAAGCTCAACGGCTCGCGGTTGAACCTCCACGGGAAGGCTCGGCAGGTACTTGACCACGGCTTCGCCGAGTGTCTCGCGTTCGGAACGACCCAGTGAGGCCAGCACATCGCCGACGAATTGCGGCGGTTCCTGCTCGACGCGTGCGAAAATCGTCCGGGCCACTTGTTCGACGCAACCGTCCTGTGCGGCAATCAGCGCGTTGTAGGCCGCGAGCCGGCGAGCGGGGGATTCCTCCCGATTCATCGTCAGGGATCGCGCAGCACCCACCGCGCCCGGATCACGCCAACTGAGAGCGAGGAGCGACGCTTCCAGCCGCAACGGGTGGGTCGACTCCACGCCGAGCATGGGTTCTAGCGAGTCCGCCAGCGCGGTCTTGAGCTGATCGAGTTTTTCTCCCTTGAGTTCGCCGGATTGCACTTTCGTGGCCAGTGCTGTGAGCAGGTCCCGCGCGACTTGCGGATGGTCAGCCTGGACGAGGGCGAACAGATCTCCGATGGGTTTGGCCGCGAATTCCTTGCGAGCGAGGATGCGGTCGACGATGCGCGGCATCAGGTCGACAATCGTGGGAAATCGCAGGTACCCGCCGGCCTGCAGGAGTTTTATGAACTCATCTGAGTGCCCTTCCAAGTGCGGCTGAATGTTCTTCCACACGACGCGGGATAACAACGGGTCGCCTTCCGACATCGCCAGGGTCATCAGGGTCGCTTCCAACTGCGACTGCGAGTAGGGGAGTTTTGAGAGACCGATCACCAATTGAAGTCTTACGGCAGGAGACTCGATTTCCCGTGATTTGTCGGCTTCCCAGGCTTTCAGGACCTCGCGCCATGGAATTTGTGCGATTTCTTCCGCGGCACGCTGACGTTGTCCGACATCGTCATATTGAGCGCGCTGTGTCCAGGCTTTGAGGACGGGATCGTCCTTCAGCGTTTGCGGACCGGGGACTTCCGCGGGCCGACGTTGGCCGATCATTGCAAAAAAGGCATGGCGCTTGTGTTGAGGGGGTGTGGTTTTCGTCAACACGACCTTTTGCAAGTTTGCCCAGAGTCCTGGGTTCGACCGCTCCTGCAACAACCGTTGCGCCGTCTCCCGCACCCACACGTTGGGATGCCCCAGCACTTCGATGAGCGTGTCATCCGGCTCGGCTCCCAAGTCGCGCGGAAGACTCCGGGGGCTGACGCCGCCCGGCTCGCCTTTGCCCGTATACCGCACGCGGTAGAGGCGGCCCTTCAGCCGATCGATCCCCTTCGGATCGCGATTGGCGTCCTGATAACAGTGGTAACGGTCGTACCAGTCGAGAATGTACAGGCAGCCGTCCGGGCCGGTTTTCTGCACGACCGGCATAAACCAGGCGTCATTGGCGGTGAGGAAATCGGGTTCGCCGAACCCGGCATACGTTGATCCATTCCGTTCGATCCGATCCACGTTAATGCAGCCGCCGTGGATGTTCCCCATGTAGAGCTTCTTGCGGTACTGCTCCGGATAGGCGTCGCTGTCGAACCAGGTAATGCCGCAGTAGGCCGCCTTCTGGTGCTTGTGCTTGACGATCGATTCGATCTTCCACGTGTGCGGCGGATACGGTCCTCCCTGGCGGTGGTAGTAACCGGTTTCGACCAGATGCCACAGGTGATCGATCACGCAGGCCGAGACGAACGCGTCCCCTTCGTCGTTGAAGGCGATCCCCCACGGATTGCTGGTCCCTTCGCAGAAGACCTGAAACTCGCGCGTCCGCGGATGGATGCGGAACATCGCGCAGGTCAACGGCCAACCGGGATGCTGCTCTCCGCCGACTTTTTCGTAGTTCGGATTCTCCTTCGCGTATTTCACATGGCTGAAGTTGAAGACGCCGTTGAGACCGTACAGCCAGCCGTCGGGACCCCACGTCAACGAGTTCGGCAGCTCATGCGTGTCAGTCCGGCCGAAGCCGGTGACGACGACCTGGGCGGGTCCGTCCGGCACGCCGTCGCGATCCGCGTCGGGGACGAACAGGATGTCCGGCGAGTTGGCGATCCACACGCCGCCGTGTCCCACCTGCACGCCGCTGGGGATGTTGAGGCCATCGAGGAAGACGGTGAACCTGTCGGCCTTGCCATCGCCGTCGGTGTCCTCCAGGAACTTCACCCGGTCCTGCCCCGGTCCCGGCGACTTCCGCGGATACTCCAGAGACTCCGTGATCCAGAATCGCTGCTTCTCATCGATCGCCATCGCCACTGGATTGACGATATCCGGTTCGCTGGCGACGACGTCAACGACGAAGCCTTCGGGAACCGTCATCATCTTCGCCGCTGTCTGGGCGTCGCGCGGTTCGTTGGGCGGTTTGTCCTGGGCATGCGGAATCTGCACATCGGCGGCGGAGAGCAACTGGG
>JANRLN010000649.1:0-6513 GCA_033762515.1 Planctomycetaceae bacterium | reverse complement strand
TTGGAACTACACACTGGATGAATGCATTCCCTGAACCATTGGATTATCACGTATGTCGACTAAGTGAAGCGATGCTTGGACTGTTGAAGAAACCAAACGCCAACGGACCATTTGGCGCGAATGATCCGACACGCATACTGCACAATCCAACGAACAAATCCGATCCGGGGACTGCAATGACGCCACCAGATCAATGGGACCGCGCCGGAACTAAGAGCGGGATTATTGGGTTTTGGAATTGGCTGACCGCCGAACGCTAATCTCCGTCAATGGGCCGGTTCCCGAGCAGCAGACGTTGTGGATTCGCTTGCGCGTTCTTAGAAACTCAATCAAGACAATTTAGAACTTCGTAGCGGGACTCGTTGGAATGATGCCACCTCCGCCTCATCCGAAAAGATCTGCGGTTTCGCCCCAATCTACACCGGCTTCACCGCCACCTCTCGTCTCTCCCGCGACAGGCCCTGCTACCAACGTGTTGGGAAGAGTAAGAGGAGCCTCGAGCGCCGCGTCATTGCCAAACGCATCCTCGTCTCAGAAGCGTTCCACGGCAGTTCCCGTCCCGACGTCGCTTTCGCAATTGGCGATCAGAGGCGATTCCGCGGCAATTACCTCTATGTTTCGACAGTTCATTGGTCCGCAGGAATCGCTGCTCCTTGCTGAGTACCTTGGATTCGAGGGCCTCGTGTGGTTAGGTGAGTACTCGTTTGCTGCATTGACCGATCGTCGTATGGCGACCATGAGAATAACGCGTTTCGGAGAGGTGATCTACCAGGACGCGTTTATCGACATGATCAACTCCAGTATCATTTTTCAGCCTTCGAAGTTTTGGTTGCACTTTTGGGTTGTAGTGCTATTGTTACTGGCAATCCCGACGATTGGCTTGACGCTTTTGTTGATTCCGTTAGCGGGAAAGATGTTTTATGCATTGAAGAAATCTGGGCTTGCAATCAGCTGCCGCGAAGGATTTACCGTTTGGGCGTTCACTGATCGGTCGCGTCTCCAAATTGCGACCGAGATTTACCGCGCTATGTGCGAGCAGCGTGAGATTAGGATCAAGGAGCTTGGACGTCCGTAAATGGCTGGGCGAGAAGGAGTTGAACACAAACCTAAGAAGTCGACTCTTTAGACGAAGGTATAGATGTTCTTCACATTGTTAGTTTGTGCGAATGGGGTCGCATTGTGGCTGGCTTCTGCGGGAGCTGCAAATTTCGTGACGGTGGAGTCGGCGACGCCGATGACTTCCGCTTCGCAACCGGTTCTCTTCAACACCCCGGAAGCCGATCGTATTCTGGCGGCGCTCCAGGTCTTTCCCCCGGACAATCCCTGGAACGAAGACATCTCGCAGTCGCCGCTGTTGCCCAACTCGCGGGAGATCGTCCACAGCATCGGAGCGGACAAGAAGTTCGCGTATAACCTCGACATGGGCTTCGTCCTGGTGCCTCCGAATCAGCCGCGGGTGGAGTTCAAGATTCTGGATTATCCCGACGAGTCCGACCCCGGCCCCTATCCGATCCCCGACAACGCTCCGATCGAAAACTGGCCTCTCGATGGACGCACGCTCGCTGCCGCCCAGGCCGCAAAGGAAGAGGGAGATCGGCACGTCATCGTCGTCGATCCCTTGAACCTTAAGCTCTATGAACTGTACCAGGGACGCAAGACGCCCAATGGCTGGGAATGCGCCTGCGCGGCGACGTTCGATCTCAGCTCCAACAAACTTCGCCCGGATGGCTGGACGTCGTCGGACGCGGCGGGACTGCCGATTTTCCCGGCGGTGGTGCGATACGACGAGGTCGAACGGGGCATGGTCAACCATGCCATGCGGTTCACCGTCCGCAACTCGCGACGGGCATACGTCTACCCAGCAACGCACTTCGCCAGCCGGCAGACCGATCCGAACCTGCCGCGGATGGGAGAGCGCTTCCGGTTGCGGGCCGACTTCGACGTCGCGGGCTTCTCACCCCACGTGCAGGCGATCCTGAAGGGACTGAAGAAGCACGGCATGTTCGTCGCCGACAACGGCGGCGATTGGAGACTGTCGGTGGCCCCCGATGCGCGCATTAAAGGACTCGACGAACTCCGCCGCGTGAAGGGTTCCGACTTCGAAGTCGTCGTCCCGACAGGACCGCCGACAAAGTAGCCCTCTCGCTCCGCGAGAGGAAAGCCGAATGTCATTCGACGCAATCGGCGTAGAGGTCGAAGTCGTTGTCGAAGCACCGCGCACGTTCGATGAACCTGTCGCGGAGCGAGCAGGCGACAAGGGGGAGGCAAACCCTACGCTGATGTGCGATTCACGGCAGCTTCCAGATCAGCAATGATTTGATCGGCCCGTTCCCGATCTTCCCCCGCCAACGCTCGCACCGGCTCAGCCAGGAGATCTGCACAGATCCCCCGGCAGGCCAGTCCGGCTTTGACTCCCTGAATGACCGCCGAAGGATGCGGACTGATGCGGTACAACCCCTGCAGTCGTTCAATCCGCTCCTGCCACGCGGCGACACCCATCGCGTCGTCTTGTTCGTAAGCGGCGCAGAGATTGACGAAGAATTCGGGGAAGACGTTGCCCCCGCCGCACACTCCGCCGTGGACACCAAAGGTCAAGGCCTCGGCCAGGAGCGCTTCGGGTCCGATCAAGATCGTGAAACCGGGCCGAGACTGCGCCAGTTCGACGGCGTCCCGCAGGTAGGCGAGATCTCCAGAACTGTCCTTGAGTCCCAGGATTCGCGGTTCCGGCAACAATTCCGCGAGAGTCTCCCGCGCAAACCACGTCTTGCAGAGCGCCGGCATGTTGTAGAGGAACAGCGGCAGGGGGAGCTCGGCGACCAGCTCGCGGGTGTAGTCCACCAACTGCGATTGACCGAACGGCAGGTAATAGGGCGGGGCCATCACGACCGCATCCGCCTCGGCGTCCGCAGCAACTTCCGCCAGTTGCAGCGATTCGACCAGCGACGTATCCGTGATCCCCACGAGCACCGGAACCCGTCCGGCGACTTGTTCGCAGGTCCGCTGGATCATCTCCGTTCGCAGACGATAACTCAGCGCCGGTCCTTCGCCCGTTGTGCCGAGAATGAAGAGTCCATGAACTCCGCCGGCGAGGACGTGTTCGATCAGGCGATCCAAACCCGCCAGATCGAGTTCATCGCGTCCGCTCAGCGGCGTCGCCAACGGAGGAACGATGCCCCGGAGCGGACTCGGCATACGCGAAAGGGCAGGGGACTGCGGCATCTCGTGGCGACTTCTGATAACGCGGTGACGTGATCGCAACTGAGGGGAGATCGTCCCTCACGCGACAACACTTTGAGCGAACCACAATCGTCACGGGATTCGCGGCACCCCAGCCCGCAGCGCCGGCAAGGGAGGAAAACTCCAAATCTCAGACCCCAAACTCCAAACAAGCTCCCAATGACAAATTTCCAGCACGATCGACAGAGTTCTCTGGTTGAGATCGGGTGCTGGAGTCTCGGGACTTCCGGCGGCGACTCCGTGCAGGAACGCAGAGGGCGACTTTAGTGCCGGAAATGCCGGCGTCCGGTGAAGAGCATCGCGATGCCGTATTCGTTGCAGGCGTCGATGACTTCCTCGTCGCGCTTGGAGCCGCCGGGTTGAATGACCGCAGTCACCCCCGACTGATGAATCTGATCGATGCCGTCGCGGAACGGGAAGAACGCATCTGAGGCGCACACGCTGCCGGGACTGCGATCGCCCGATTTGTGGCAGGCGATGTAGGCGGAATCGAGCCGGCTCATCTGCCCGGCCCCGACACCCACCAGCATGCCGTTCTTCGCGAACAGGATCGCGTTCGACTTCACGTGTTTGCAGACCAGCCAGCCGAATTCGAGATCGGCATACTCCTGAGGCGTCGGGTGCCGCGCGGTGACCACCTGCCACGCCGCTCGGGGATCTTCATCCTCGTCCCGTTCCTGGACGAGCAGCCCGCCGGTTACGCGGCGGAGATCCTGCGTGAGCGGGCGGGGATCGAGCATCGCCGGGCATTTGAGCAACCGCACGCTCGACTTCCACTTCGGTTCGGTGGTCAGAATCTCATAGGCATCGGCGTCATACCCTGGTGCGATGATGGCTTCGATAAATCGGCCGGGGACGCTGAGCTGGTCCGCGGTCGCACGATCCACCGGGCGGTTGAATCCTAGGATCGAACCGAACGCGCTCACCGGATCGCCGGCGTCGGCATTCACGTAGGCGTCGGCGAGGTGCTCGGCGACCGCACAGCCGCAGGGGTTGTTGTGTTTGATCACCACCGCCGCCGGTTGGCGGAATTCGCGGGCGATCTGCAGGGCGGCGTCGAGATCGAGCAGATTGTTGTACGAGAGTTCCTTGCCGTGGAGCACTTCCGCCGACGCCAGCGAGGCGGGATGGGGCTGGGCTTCGACGTAGAATGCAGCCTTCTGATGCGGGTTTTCTCCGTAGCGGAGCGTCGTCCGTCGCTCGAACGACAACGTCAGCGACGACGGGAAATCCCGCTCAGTCCCGGTCGACGTCAGCCCCGCGAAATAGTCGGCGATCATGCGGTCGTAACGGGCGGTGAGTTCGAAGGCGGCGCCGGCGAGTTGACGACGAAATTCGGCCGAGAGCGGTCCGCGCGAAAGTTCATCGAGCACGCGTTCGTACTGCGAGGGGCAGGTGATGATTCCCACGAAGGCATGGTTCTTCGCGGCTGAGCGGACCATGCTGGGGCCGCCGATGTCGATTTGTTCGATGGCCTGTTCGACGGTTACGCCCGGTTTGGCGATCGTCTGCGCGAAAGGGTAAAGGTTCACCACCACGAGTTCGAAGGGGAGAATGCCGTGGAGCCGCATCGACTCCACGTCTTCCGGGAGATTCAGCCGCCCGAGCAGGCCCCCATGCACCTTGGGATGGAGCGTCTTCAAACGTCCGTCCATCATCTCCGGAAAGCCGGTGTACTCGGAGACATCGGTCACCGGCAGCCCGGCCGCTTGCAGGGCGGTCCGCGTCCCCCCCGTGGAAACCAACTCGAAACCGAGGTCCACCAGTCGTTGGCCGAACGCCGCCAGACCGGACTTGTCGGTGCAACTCAGAAGGGCCCGGCGGGGAACATCAGCAGCCATCGTCAAACAACTTTCCGGCAGGGTGCAGCATCAAGAACGGGCCGTGTTTACGCCCGCAGTCCGATGCTATCTGTTCCGCGATGGAGCGTCAAACCGCGCGCCGGGATGGGAGTCAGGCGACTTCCTCGTGCGCTTCGCCACGGGCCGGCATGGTCTGCAGCAGCGCCCGCAGCACGGCGTTCACAGATTCTGATTTCTGGAACGCCGCGGCGACCTCGGGGTCCAAGACGACCAGCCGCCCCCCCTTTTTCAAGGTCGCAGCGAACCGATTCGGCTGGGCCTGGCTGTAGTCGAACTGGTATTCCGCACGCAAATCATCATTCACGGGGCACCCCTCCCATCGGGTTCTCTTCGTGGGGATTATTTTGGCCCCAGTCACCCCGGCGCTTGACCACGACGTCCTGTTATGGCTGCAGCCATTCGCGTTCCGGCTTCGCGAGTTGGCGCGCATTATTGTACGCCATGTCAAGCGTCAAGCACGTGGACGCCCTATAAAATGTTGAATGCCGCTCAACTACAAGCGCCAACTCTGCGCGTTGAGCGTTGCCGAAACACAGGGGCAACAGCAGTTGCACCTGCCCGCGATAGTACTGCGGGATTGCGGTCTTGTAGCTGCGACGGACACGCTCTTTCGTATTGTCGATTGCTCCCTTCAGAAATGTTTGTAGAGCAAAATTGTCCATTGTTAGGTATGGTGCGGGGAACCGTTGCTTATTCTCTTCGATGATATGTTCGACGTTTACCCTCAGCTCTCGACGATGATCAAAGACAAGGCAACTGGGGTCATCAAAATAATGGGCGAGATCAGGCAGTTCGGAGAACTTGTTGAGTTCCCAACGCCCCTTTCGCAACCATGACTTGAAGAACCAAGGCTGAGCGTCTTCGCGACGATTTGCTTCAAATGAAGCAAAGATCGGCTCTTGATTCGGCGTAACTAATCCGGTGTTGAAGCAGGCAAACTGACCGTCTTCGGAGAGGCCAATTTTGTTTTCTTCAGCAATGCGGCGATACGTATAGCGAACATAATTGAACAGAACTGGATGCGGATGATCACTAGACGTATTGTGGTATGCCCAATCTTCTGGTTCCGCCTCATTTGCAAGCGCGCCCAGCTGAGCGTCGGTATCTGGGATGAATGCAAAATCGAAGAGGTCATCAGGCCACGCCATGAGATTCTTTCAGTAAGGGAACTGGGGGATTAGGAGAACGAAGTTCTGGCCGCCAGTTCGTAAGATTACGCTTGTGCGACGGCAGAATTCTGCAATAGTAACCGGCTGACGTCAAGGACGGCGTGGCATCGCTGAGTTTGTTGCGGATGTCGTAAACCTGCCAGTGCGACAGAGTCTTCCCTGAGTCCATAGTCTTCGATGGTTGACGCCGCGTTGCTGTACCAGGTTCTTCTCTTACGAGAATCTGGCGTGTCGACTGCAATTCG
>JANRLN010000648.1:0-3792 GCA_033762515.1 Planctomycetaceae bacterium | reverse complement strand
GCCTCGCTCGGAAGCGGCGTCAGTTTGACCCGCGCAAGGACTTGATTCAAGCGCCGCAACAGCCGGGCGTCGTCGGTGTAGTCGTCCAGGATTCGTTCCCGCAGGAACACTTTCACAAACCACGCCAGCCGTTCCGCGGGTCGACCGGCGAACACGGCCACCGAATTCGCGATCAGCTCGGGGTCAATGCCGGCGAGCGCCTGGTAGTATTCCTGCAGCGACGACGGAAAGCGTTCGATGAGCACTGAATCGAGCAGCAGTTCGGTGACGATGTGCCCCAAGAATCCGCAACGGTAGCCGTCGGTCCCCTGCAGCCGTTCGCGAAACAGCAGCCCCAGCGTCGCCGTCACCTCGGCGAATCCGCGCGTGCGATGGAACCAGTCGTCGTCCGCCAGATGCTGCAGCGCTCCGGCCGCCAGAAGGGGCTGCGGTGCGGACTCCGTCGACAGATGCGGTTCCAGCAGCCGGGGACGCAGCCGGACTTTGCGGTCCACCACCGAGAGCCAGTCGGGGAGCGCAGTCCCAGCCGCGAAGTAGGGCCGATCGAGATGCGGCAACGCATGAGCCAGATAGTTCATGCCACCACAGTGCCCGGCAACTGGTGGCCCGTCCAGTCCGCGGCTACCATCTGGAGACTCGCCGTCCGCAGCCCGGCCGCGGGCGGCGAGTCCGTCCCCCAACATCTTTGT
The DNA here is from genome assembly GCA_033762515.1 of Planctomycetaceae bacterium. Classification (GTDB taxonomy): domain Bacteria; phylum Planctomycetota; class Planctomycetia; order Planctomycetales; family Planctomycetaceae; genus DSVQ01. The sequence continues at coordinate 3,103 of JANRLN010000648.1, read as the reverse complement.
GTGAGTTGAGAGATTCATGGAAGTCGCCGACATCGCGTCGTTGTTCGACCGGACGCTGACTGAGATCGCACGCGTCCTGGTCGGACAGGAAGAACTGGTCGAAGCGACCGTTGTCGCCATGTTTTGTGAAGGTCATGTGCTGATCGAAGGGGTGCCGGGACTGGGCAAGACGTTGCTGGTCACCACCCTCAGCCACGTGCTGAACAGCCCGTTCCGCCGAATCCAGTTCACGCCCGATCTGATGCCTTCGGACATTACCGGGCATTCGATTTACGACCTGCAGGAGCGGCGGTTCAATTTTAACGCCGGCCCGCTGTTCACGTCGCTCCTCCTGGCGGATGAAATCAACCGGGCGCCGGCGAAGACGCAGTCCGCGCTCCTGGAGGCGATGCAGGAACGGCAGGTGACGGTGGACGGGACGGTCCACCCTCTTAAGCCGCCGTTCATCACGATCGCCACCCAGAATCCGCTGGAGCAAGAGGGAACGTACCCGCTCCCGGAAGCGCAGCTCGACCGCTTCATGTTCAAACTGCTGGTGGACTATCCGACGCAGGAGCAGGAAGCCCAGATTCTCGACAACTACATCAAGGGTCACGATCACCGCCGACTCGACACCTACGGTGTGCAGTCGGTGCTGACGGGTGAGCAGATCGTCAACATCCAGCGATCGATTGTGAGCGTGATCGTGGAACCGGCGATTGTGCGGTACATCACCGGCATCGTGGCCAAGACGCGCAACTGGGCGACGGTGGAGGTCGGCGCGAGTCCCCGGGCCAGCGTCTGCATGCTCCTGGCGTCGCGGGCGCTCGCCGCCTGCCGCGGGCGCAACTTTGTGACTCCCGACGACGTGAAACAGCTCGCTCCCTGGGTGCTGCGTCATCGCCTGCGGCTCAACCCGGAGGCGGAAATCGAAGGAACGACCGTCGAGGCGGTGATTCAGGACATCCTCGACTCGGTTGAGGCCCCCCAGCCATGATGCCCCGCCTGCGTCTGCTGGCGCTGTGCACCCTCGCCGGTTCCCCGTTTCTGGTCACGCCCGTGGAGCCGGCGGCGACCTCGCTGGGCCTGGCGCTCACCATGGTCCTCGCCACCGTGGCCCTGATCGACCTGCTGATCACTCCGCGGTTGGGTGCGATCGAGGCGTATCGTGAGGCCAAAGAAGTCTTGAGCGTGGGGGCGAGGAATCCCGTGGTGGTGACGCTGCGGAATCGCAGCCGGCGGTCGGTCACGGTCACCGTCCACGACGAACCCCCGCAGCCCGGCCGCTGGATGGAGCTACCGTTCCACGTCACGCTGCCGCCGCAACAGTTGCTGGCAGTCACCTATTTTGTGGAACCGCATCATCGCGGCGCCAATCGCTTCGGCGCCCTCTTTCTGCAGATGACCAGCCGGCTGGGTCTCTGGCGACTGCACGACGAACGACCGCTGCCGCAACCGGTGAAGATCTATCCCGACATTCAGTCAGTGCGGCAGATCGAGCTCCTGGCGCGACAGAATCGGCTCGCGGAAGCCGGCGTGCGGTTGTCGCGATTGCGGGGTCGCGGGTCCGATTTTGATCGCCTGCGCGAATACCGTCGGGAAGACGAATTCCGCAGCATCGACTGGAAAGCGACTTCGCGCCATCAAGATCTGATCACCCGCGAATACGTCGTCGAGCGGAACCAGAATCTCCTGCTGGTTCTCGACTCCGGTCGGTCGATGTGCAACGAATTCGCGGGAGTCACGCACTTTGACCGCGCGCTGAATGCGGCGATGCTGCTGACCTACGTCGCGCTGCGCCAAGGGGACACCGTCGGCCTCATCGCCGGCGATCGCCAGGTGCAGCGCTGGGTGAAACCTCTCCGTGGTCGCGGCGGGGTCGAGCGGCTGGTCGCCCAGATCTATGACTTGGAACCCGCCTATCAAGCGACCGATTACGACATGCTGGCCAGCGAACTCCGCCGGCGCTATCGCAAGCGATCGCTGGTCGTCTGGCTGACGCACGCCATCGACGAACTGCACCTTCAGACGATTACGGAATCGGTTCGGCGGCTCAAGTCGCCTCATCTAGTGCTGCTGGCGTTCCTGCGGAACGTTCCGTTACATGAGCGGATGAATGCGCTCCCCCAATCGGAACTCGACGCCTTCCAGATCGCCGCCGCGGCCGAGATGGTCGATGCCCAGCGCTCGCAACTGACGGCGGTGGCCAAGTCGGGATTGCTCACGGTCGACTGCCTGCCGGAAGAATTGTCGAGCCGATTGATCAGCCGCTATCTGGACGTCAAGGCGAGGCATCTGCTCTGACGCGTGCGGGGAACGTCAGTGACCGGAGTCATTCGAAACAGAAATCCGAAATCTCAACTGCGAGATCCGAAAGAAACCATCATCTCCAATTTCAAAACGGGCGTTCATCCGGAGCTTGTTGAGGATTTCGTCGTTACGATTTCTTTCGGATTTCCTGATTCGAATTTACGATTTTACGCGACACATCGCCAACAGGACTCGAACTGCTCCCGGCTACCTTCGCCTTCCCGTCCGTTCCGTCAATGATCGCAGGCGCTCTTGCGGCCCCGGCGTGAGCATTCCCGGAGCATATTTCCAGCGCCAGTTGTGATCACCGATCGTGCCGGGAGCGTTCATGCGGGCCTCCCCGCCGAGGGAGAAGACGTCCTGCAAGGGGGCGATGGCCAGCAGCGAGGAGGATTTCCAGGCGATCTCAATGAACTCCCAGGAAATGTGCTCGGCCTCGGCTGGGGTGTACTTCCGCAACTCCGCCAGTCGATCGGGCCTGGGTTGAATCTCGGTCAGAAACCAGTGAAGCGTCGTGTCGTTGTCGTGGGTCCCCGTGTAGACCACGGAGTTCGGTTCGAATTCGTCCAGGCGGAACGGCGGTTCCCAAGGGTCGCCCGGCAGCCGGAATTGCAGGACCTTCATGCCTGGGAGATCGAATCGATGCCGCAGGGCATGAACCGCTTCGGTGATCATGCCCAGGTCTTCAGCGATGATCGGCAGATTCCCATCGGTCGCCAGCGCCGGCCGAATGGCCGCCAGGAAATCATCGGCCGGACCGGGAATCCAGGCGCCATTCACCGCAGTTTTGTCGGCGGCAGGGACGGACCAATAG
>JANRLN010000647.1:0-6519 GCA_033762515.1 Planctomycetaceae bacterium | reverse complement strand
TGGTGTGGTTTGTCGGCAAGACGGTGCGGGCGGCGCATTACCGTGATGACTTGTATGCGCAGGGACAGGGGTTGTTTCCCGTGCCCCTCGGCATTGCCCGCGAAGACTTGCCGGCCGACCCCACCGCGGTCGAGGTCGACGTTGTGCCTGCCGATCATCCGGTGTTCGCCATCATGCAGGGACAGGACAATCCCTTCCTGGCGAGCGTCCATGTGCGTCAGTTTTTCCCGGTGGCCGACGACTGGATCATCGACGACCAGCGCCGCGCCGACGGGGTGCGGACGCTGGCCTCGTTGCGAAATCATGCTCCGTTCGTTGCGGAAAAGACGTTGGGTGATGGACGAGTCGTCGCCTGCCTGAGCACCGCTGACCCCGTCTGGAACGACTGGGCAAGGAATCCCAGTTTTGTTGTGTTCCAGTTGGACCTGCTGAAACACGTGGCTCGGCAGGATCGCGGATTGCCCCAGCGACAAGTTGGAGAACCGATCACCCTCGCTCTCGACCCGGCGAATTATCTCGACACCGTCGAAATCACCACACCCGCTCCCGAAGGGGAACGCACGATTCGTCTGCAAGCCGCCCCCACCGAGGCAGGCCCCGACTCCGCAGCCGGCGACGGAGGTGCTGCTCCCGCGGACGTGCGCCTGACGGCGGAGTTTCGCGACACCGATGAACCCGGGATTTATCGTCTGCAATTGCTGAATCAGGCCCAGGAGGCCGAACGGAAGCTGTTCGCTTACAACGTCGCCTCGGCGGAGAGCGATCTCGCGCTGGCGACCACGGACAATCTCCGCAAACGTCTGGCCTCCGCGGGCGACGTTCAGATCCAGGAACCGGGACAGTTCCAATGGCTCCAGGGGGAAGAGGCGGGATCGGAAATCCGGCAGGCACTCCTCTGGGCGCTCCTGGCGATCTCGCTGGCTGAGCAGGCGCTCGCGTACCGAATGAGCTATCATCCCCGAACACGGACGGCAGGGGTGGCGGCATGATGTCGGAACTGGCGATTCTCGGGACTCTTCTGGCTGCGGCCGAAACCGCCGGGAGTCTCACCGCCCGCGAGTTCGACTGGCCCGACACCGCGGTCGGCGGGTTGCTGCTGGTCGCCGGGAGTCTGGCGGTTCTCGCCTGGGTGACGTGGCTGTATCGCCGTGACACGCAGGAACTGTCGGTCGGGTGGCGCGTGTTTCTCGCCGCCCTGCGAGTCTCAGTTCTCGCCGGTCTGTTGATCGTGGCCCTCAATCCACAAGACCGCACGCAGCGAACCGCGTTTCGCCCGTCGCGGGTCGTATTCTTGGTGGATACCTCGCTCTCGATGCGCCATCCGGCGTCGACCGGCGGCGACGCAACCTCGGCCGGTCCCTCACGCAGCGAAGCCGTCAAGAAATGGCTGGTCGAAGGGAGCTTCCTGTCGCAACTGCAGCAGCAGCACGAAGTCAGCCTCTTCACTTTCGATTCGGCGCTCAACGGACCGCTGCGCGTCTTTCCGCACTTGACCGTCGAAGGGACCGAGCCCGCCGCCGGCGCACCGGAAGATCCTCGCGGCGACGACTGGAGCGCCAGCCTCGACCCGCGAGGGACTGAGACCCGCCTCGGCGAAGCGCTCAGCGAGGTCATTCGTCAATCGGCGGGGCGCACGTTGTCCGGGATTGTGTTGGTCACTGACGGCGGACAGAACGCCGGCATCGACCCGTTGTCGGCTCATGACCGGGCGATCGCCTCCAAAGCGCGGCTCATTGCCGTCGGGGTGGGAGGGGTGGAACAGCCGATTAATGTGCAGATCGCCGACATCCAAGCTCCCACCGATGTCCAATTGGGCGACAGTTTCGACGTCGTCGCCTATCTGCAGGCGCAAGGACTCGCGGGTCGGGGGGTGACGGTTGATCTGCTGGCGGCGAAAGACGGCGAAGCCGATGCTCCCACCGTCGTCTCCACTCAAAATGTGCAGCTCCCCGCCGACGGACTCGCCTCGGAACTGAAGTTTTCGCTGAAGCCGATGGGGGAGGGAGGCTGGAAGTATACGCTCAAGGTGACGCCGACCGTCCCCGTTGCCGAGTTCAACGCCCAGGACAACGAGCAGACGCTGTCCGTCCGCGTGTTCGACCGTCCCACGCGCGTGCTGCTGCTTGCCGGTGGGCCGATGCGCGACTATCAGTTCGTCCGCAACCTGCTCTACCGCCACAAGTCGATGGAGGTGGACGTGCTGCTGCAAACCGCCGTGGTCGGAAGCAGCCAGGAATCGAAGAATCTATTGTTTCGATTTCCCGAGACGCGGGAAGAACTGTACGAGTACGACATGGTCATCGCCTTTGACCCCGATTGGCGGCTAATCCCTGCCGAGGGCATTCAGCAGCTGGCGGACTGGGTCTATCAGGAGGGGGGCGGACTGGTCCTGATCGCGGGAGACGTCAACACGGTGCAACTGGCGGGCGCGGCGGAACAGGCGACCCCGCTGCAACAGCAACTGGCGCCGCTCAAGGAACTGTACCCGGTCGTGCTGAATTCGTACCTGTCGGAAATGCGCCTGGAACAGCGTTCCAGTCAGCCGTTCCCATTGCAGTTCACCTCCGAGGGACAGCGTGCCGAGTTCTTGCAGCTCACGGACGATCCCGTCACGTCCCTGGCCCGTTGGAAAGAGTTTGCGGGCTTTTATCGCTGTTATCCGACATCGGGAGCCAAGGCCGGTGCGACCGTGCTGGCCCATTTCAGCGATTCGCGCTCGCAGAGTGAATTCGGTCAGCCGATCCTGCTGGCGGAGCAATTTTACGGCCAGGGGCGTTCGCTGTATGTGGGGAGCGGTGAACTCTGGCGACTGCGGGCCGTCTCCGATGCCGATTACGATCGCTTCTGGATCAAGTCGATTCGCGAGGTGGCCCAAGGCCGGGCGAAACGTGGAACCAAACGCGGCGTGTTGTTGCCGGAAGCCCGCAAACTGCTCCTCGGTCAAACCGCCCGAATTCGCGCCCGCCTGCTCGACGCCCAGTTCCAGCCGCTGAGCATGGAGTCGGTCACTCTGGAAGTGATCGACCCGACCGGAAGGCCCATGATTCCCCCGCCGCGATTGCGGAAGGATGCGAGTCGTCCCGGGGAGTACGTCGGCGACTTCCGCGTCGGATCGGCCGGGGTCTATCGCCTGGAGCTCCCGGTCCCGGAGTCGTCCGACCAACTCAATGACGAACTCGTGGTTGCCGTTCCGAAACTGGAAGACCAGGACATCCGTCAGAATGTTGCGTTGCTGCAGGATCTGGTGCGAGAGACCGGCGGCGAAGTGCTGTCGCTGGAGGATGCGGGCACTCGGGTGCCGGAGTTGCTGCCGGCGCGGGGCGAGCCGTTTACCATTGACGAACGCCTGCAGACTTTGTGGGATCGCGGGTGGGTGATGTATCTCCTGGTGGGCTTGCTGTCGGTGGAGTGGCTGACTCGCAAGCTGTTGAAATTGGCCTAGATTCCCATTTCCAGATTGCTCAACTCCGCAGAGAATGTCGTTTGGTCGTCCAAACGACGTTGATGACATGGCGCCTATGTCTCAGACACCTCATCCGTCGCTCTCTCAGGAAGTCCTGGCCGCACTCAATCGGCTGCGGGGACAGATTCGCCGGTACGTCTTCTGGGAGGGTCTGGCTCTTGTCGCCGTGCTGGCCGGTGTGTTGTTCTGGGGCAGTTTTCTGCTCGACTGGGCTTACTTCGGGGTGAGCCGACTGGAATTGCCGCGCTGGCTGCGTGCCGGTTTTCTGGTGGGCGGAGTCGGTCTGCTGGCGACGGGCGGAGTCTCGCTGCTGGCTTTTCGCACGCTGAGGATCATTCGCGGTCGGGCACTGGCCCTGCTGTTGGAGCGGCGATTCCCGGAACTGGGCGACGGCCTGATCACCGCGGTGGAGGCGGCCGAAGGTCATTGGACGTCGCAGGGCGCGATTGCGGACGCCATGCTGGCCCGGACGATCGCCGACGCCGGGCGCACCGTGCAGCGTTTGAACCTGGAAACCGTCTTCAACCCTCATCCTCTGCGCCGATCCGCCATTGCGGCGTTGGGGCTCGTGGTTTCCGTGCTTGGTCTGGCCGTCGTGGACTCCGCGGCGATGGAGCGCTGGATCGACGGCTATTGGCGACTCCAGCCGGTTTACTGGCCCCGTCAGACGGAACTGGTGGTCCGCGTCGTGTCGCAGCCCGGCGACCGTTTGCGGGAATTCACGGAAGGTCGGTATCGGCACCCCCGCGGCGGCGACTTGCAGTTGCAAGTGGAAACGGCGCCGGGAAAACAGACGCCGCCGCGCGTCCGCCTCGACTATCGTCTGCGGGGCGGGAGCTGGAAACGAACTTACCTGGCGACGTCGGGCGATCAACCCGTGATCCAATCCTTCCCAGCCTTGCTCGACAGCCTCGAGTTCTGGGTTTCCGGGGGAGATTACGCCGCCCCGGCCCCATGGCGGGTCGATGTGGTGGATCCGCCGCAGTTGGATGGAATTGAACTGGCCGTCCTGTATCCCGAATACACCGGCCTGAACGCTCGGAGCGACGCGGGAGTGGTGGAACGCACGCGTCTCCCCTTTCAGGGGGCGCAAATGACCCTGCCCCTGGGAAGCGACGTCCAATTCGTCGGCGTCTCCAATAAGCCCCTGTCGCTGGTCCGCGTGGAAGCCACGGCGGGGAGCGAGCGTTTCGAATGGTCGCTGCAGCGTGATCCGGAAACGCAACTGGCCAGCGCGACGCTGCTGGTGCGGGCTCATGAGGACTTGCCGCAGCGTTCGGCGAGTTTTTCCGCGGAACAGACTGCGGCTTGCCTGGCGACCGATGGTCGCTCCTTTACGCTGCCCCTGGTGCTGCGGAAGACCGGCGATGCCGAATTGCGGGACGTACTCAGCCGCGCCCAGGAGCAAGGGGGCGCGCTGCCGTCGGCGATCCCCTGGCCCGCCGACACTGTCGTGCGGATACAACTGGAGGATGTCGACGGGATCGGCAGCCCGGAACCGCTGCGGCTGACGCTGAATTCGCAACCCGATCAGCCTCCGGTCGTGGAAGTGGAACTCAAGGGCATTAGTCCCTCGATCACCCGTCAGGCGCGGATTCCAGTTTCGGGGTTGGTCCGCGATGAATACGGCGTCGTGCATTCCCGCTTCGAATACTTGATCGATGGGGAAACCGCCTGGAGGCCTCAGGAGTTCGCCGTCTCCCCGGTGGGCGCGGTCCGGGAGTTCGAGTTGGCGCGCTCCCCCACGGAAGCTTATGAGCGCTTTGATGTGCTCCCGCTCGATCTGTCGCTCAAGCAGCGCCTGGCGCTGACGGTCTACGCTGCGGACGGCGATACGTTGTACGGTCCCAACGAGCACCGCAGTCAGAAATTCGTTTTCACGATCGTCTCGGTGGAGGAATTGCAGTCTCTGCTCTACGCCAGGGAGTTGAACCTCCGCAACCGGTTCGAGCAGATCCTCCAGGAATTGAAAGATTTGCAGAAGGACCTGGAGCTGCATCGCCGGCGGGGTGAAACCCTCGAAGCGACGCAGGGGGAAGAACGGCGTCAAACGGAAGCGGCTCTTTCGGCATGCGCGGAGCGCTCGCTGCTCAGCGTCCGCAAGAACGCCGCCGAGATGGTGTCGGTGGAGCAGGCGTTTGGCGAGATTCGCGAGGAATTGGTCAACAATGCCGCTCAAACACCGCAGAACATGGCACGGCTGGAGACCAAGATTCTCGCTCCGCTGAAAGTCGTTAACTCCGAGGATTTCCCGGCGGTGGATGCTTCTTTAGGCCTCTTTTCGCTGGCCAACCAGAAAGGACGCAATCCGGTTCCCGCAATCATCCGATCGGAAGAAGATGTGGCGGCGCTGGTGAAGTCGCTGGAACGGGTGTTGCTGGACATTCGGGAATTGGAGACCTTCCAGGAACTCTTGGAGTTGTACAAGGGCATCATCGACTTGCAGAATGAAGTCATGGAAGACACCAAGACGCAGCGCAAAGAAAAGGCACTGCGGGCTTTGGAATAGTTGTGGGAACCGGTGAACCGCGGAAGACGTCCAAGTTTTCTGCAGCACCAGTTTCCTGGGAGAGCGCGGTCTATGAACTCGCGTCCATTATCACGACTCGCCGCCCTGTTGCGGTTGCCGGTTCTTCGAGCAGTCCTGATCGGCGGGGCTGCACTTCTCGGCGGAGTCCCGACTTCGGGATGGTCTCAGTCCCCGGCGGCCGCGGAATCGCCCGCTGCGGAAACCGAGCGGGGCGATTCCCCGCCCCCGCTGGCAACGCGGCAGGACGCGTTGGCGCTGCGCTACAAGCGGTTTGAGGACACGCTGCAGCAATTGAAGGAGTACCTCCGCAAGTCCGATCCCGATCGGGCGGACTTGCTGGAACGGGCCCTGTCCGAGAGCAAGCAGACCCTGATTCCCGATCAACTCGGTGAGTTGACGCTGCTCCTGGAGCGTGAGCAATTGGGGGACGCCATCAGCGGCCAGGAAGCCGTCATCCAACAGATGAAGCGGATCCTGCAGTTGCTGCAGAGCGAGGATCGCCAGAGCGAACTCGAAAAGGAGCAGG
>JANRLN010000646.1:0-2590 GCA_033762515.1 Planctomycetaceae bacterium | reverse complement strand
CTCAACATCGAGACGGCAGACCAGGTGCACAATGTCGACTATGCGCAACCTTTCACGAACGGTCCGACGGCGGTGGGCTTCGATGAATACTTCGGGATCAGCGCCTCGCTCGACATGGTTCCCTACGCGTTCCTGAAGAATAATCGCGTCACCGAGTTGCCGACGGAAAACCGCAATTTCCCCTTGATGCTCGGTCGGGAGGGGAGTCCCACCCGGCTGGGACCGGCGGCGCCGGGATTCCAGGCCGACGACGTCCTGCCGGTTCTGACTTCAGAGGCCGAAGCGTTCCTTCGGCGACGGGCGACCGCGAAGAAACCATTCTTTCTGTATCTGCCGTATGCCTCGCCGCACACGCCGATCGTCCCGAAGCCCGCATGGCAGGGAACGAGCGGCCTCAACATGTACGCCGATTTCGTGATGCAGCAGGATGCCGCCCTTGGCGAACTCCTGGACACCCTCGACCAACAGGGCCTCACGCAGAACACGCTGCTGATCGTGACCAGCGACAACGGCTGCTCGCCGCAGGCCAAGTTTGACGAACTGCTGGCCAAAGGCCACAATCCCAGCCACGTCTTCCGCGGCACGAAGGCCGACATCTACGAAGGGGGGCATCGAGTGCCGTTCCTCGTCCGCTGGCCGATGGTGGTCAAAGGGGGCCAGACAAGCTCACGGTTGTTGTGCCTGGTGGACTTAATGGCGACCTGCGCCGACATCTTGAAAACGGATCTGCCAGATGGCGCGGGGGAAGACAGCGTCAGTTTCCTCGCAGCGCTTCAGGGCGCCGCGACCGAACGGCCGCGTTCGGCGATCGTGCATCACTCGATCAATGGTTCGTTTGCAATTCGCGAAGGGGACTGGAAACTCGCGCTGTGTCCCGGCTCAGGGGGTTGGAGCGCGCCACGCCCCGGCAAGGATGATGTTTCCGGCTCGCCTGCCGTGCAGTTGTTCAACCTCGAAGAGGATGTCGCCGAGACCAAGAACCTCGCGGAAGCGCATCCGGAGATTGTTGCTCGGCTGACCGAGCGGCTGCAGCAATTCGTCAACGACGGCCGCAGCACTCCTGGCACACCGCAGTTGAACGCCGTTGAAGTGAACATCTGGAAGGCGGGGCGGGCGGCGCACGCTCCAGTGAGGCCCGCGAAGGTGGAGACGCGTTCGTAGTTTCTTGGTTGCCAACTGGCGGTCAATTCGGGCTAAGGCAGATTCGATCACCCGAGGGACTTACGTCCCCCGGCTCGTCAGGGGCTCAACCCGGCATTTCCGCAATCGGCGGTTCCGCGTATAGTGAACCGGACCGATGACGGAACGGGAGGGCGTCGCATGGTACGCACGGTCGGCGGTGATTGGGAATCCCGCGCTTGCTGGCGCTCGGTGATGTTGTGGAGCATTGTTGGCTGGATTGGCAGTTTCGGCCATGGGCCGGCTGTGGTTCAGGCCGACGACCCGAAAGCGGCGGCGCCTTCCGCCTGGTTGCACATTTACGCTCGCGATCGTCGGCAAATCAACGCGCTGGAAACAGCGCAGAAACTGGTGCAGCAGTCGCAGTTTGCTGAAGCCGTGCCGCATCTGCGATTCATCTTGAGTCAGCCCCGCGACGCCTGGATGTCGCTGCCATCGGGCGAGGTGGTCTCAGTCCATCGTCAAACCCTGGGGCTGTTGGAGGTCGAGCGCTCCCCCTTGCTCGGCATCTATCAGCAGGCCGTGACTCCCGATGCGCAGTCGGAGCTCGCGCGGGCGCGCGAAGCGAATGCAGTTTCCGGGTATCTGGGAGTTGTCCGCCGGTACTTCCCGACCCCTGAGGCGTTCAGTGCCGCAGAGTGGTTGATCAAGCAGTGGCTGGATGATGGCGACTGGCAACGCGCCGCTGCGTTGTCGGTGCGTGTGATGGAATCCCCGGTTCACCGCCGCCAAATGCATCCGCGCTTTCTGAAGATGGCGGTTCTGGCGTGTGATCTCGCCGGTCGTGCCATCGAGTCGGATGCCATCCGGGAACGATTGACTCAGTTGACGAGTCTGCAGCCGCGAGCCAGCGACGACGCGGGAAAACTGCCGATGGCCACCGCTGCGGCTACGTCATTGGCGGCGCCATCGCCCCCCGTCCTCGAACCCGATTGGTCGCAGCCGCTCGAATCAGCCGGCGCGTATCCGCAATTGGAGCGCATCCTGGCCGAGTGGGCCGCCGTTCAGCGCGAGCAGGACGAACCGACGGCTATCGGCTGGGCTCCGGTGCGTGCCGGAAAGCGGCTCGTGTTTCGGGATCTCGACACCATTCGCGCCCTCGACATTGCGACCGGAGCAACCGTCTGGCGGTATCGGACGACCAGCGGCCTGGGAGAGTTGCTCAATCCCTCAAATCGGGACGGCGTCCGGCAACGGTATCGGGGGGCCATGTGGGACGCCGCAGCCGCCAATTCGCTGGTCAGCGGGCTGTCGACTGACGGCCAGCGGGTCTATGCTCTCGACGCCACGGAGGAAATGTTGCTTGCCGGCATCTATGGCCTCGATTCGGGGCAGTTGCCGCAGATGTCGCGGAGGAAAGCGGCCCGCAATCGACTGGTGGCGCTCGACGTCTGGGGTGAAGGAAACGGCT
>JANRLN010000645.1:0-2352 GCA_033762515.1 Planctomycetaceae bacterium | reverse complement strand
ACTCCAGTGACTGACGCAAGCGGCCGAACACCGTCGGCAGTTCCCAGTCGCGATAGACCGGGGCATGGTCCAGGGCCGCGGGCTTGGTCTCCAAAATGGCCAGGAAATGCAGCGGATTCAGCACCGATTCGTGCCAGCCGTTGTCAAGGGGCGCTTGAAAACGGTTCTTCCGCGGATTTGGTGATGAGTGACATGCTGTCGCCGGTAGCCGTGTTGCGGTACGTTGCGTCGCATCGCCTGCCATGCGATCTTTTGCCTACGCACACACTTGCGCGCGAAGTAACTCGAACCCGGCGCGGCCGTACATCTGACGCTTGATCGTCTTCAAACGGTTGACCTGCCCTTCCACGGGCCCATTACTCCAAGGTTCCGCGATGGCGGCTTGAACAGCGTCTTCATCCTGTCGCAACGTTCGAGCAAATCCCTGGATCTCGGCGCAGTCCGAGGCGTCCGCTCGCGTCAGCCAGTCTGAGAGCGAAAGATCCGACGCACTGCGGATCATCGCCCCGATCAGCACGAACAGTTCCAGGGCTCGGGACATCGCTTCGTCCAGGTTCGATAGCGCGTCGACTCTCGACCGTTCCTCGTCATCGCGTTCCTCCGGTTTGCGGATGATCATGAATGCAAGCTGTTTTGCAGACGGGATTCGAGGCTCCGATGCGATGGCGGAAGAATTCGACGCGAGGCCCATGGCGGCGAGTCGTCGATGGACATATCGACGCACAGCATAGTAGGACACACACTGGCCATCCGCGATCAACTCGCGGTGCAACGCCGCGGCATTGCGACATCCCTCGTTCAATCGCCGATCGAGAAACTCGCGATACATCGCTTGCACGCGAGGTGTGGAAGCCTTCCGTTCGGGGAACGATTCCGCCCGGAGGTAACTTGTCACCGTGTCCCGATCCAGGTTCAAGATCGCCGCGATCTGACGGTTGGAGGTGCCGGACGCGTGAAGTTCGTGCACGTGGTTGTAGACATCAAGCCGTTGTTGCCGCTTGCCTTCGCGGGATTCTTCCCGTGCGGTCAGCGGAATCGGCTCCGTCTGGAGAAGTTGGAAATCGCCTGGAAATACAGGCAAATCCGGACTCGAAGTTGGCTGCGGGTGGTCTTTCAAGCACGCCCTCACCGCCTTGTGACGGCGGTTGAGCAAGCGTTCGATGGCTTAGCGAATGTTCTTCAAGAGATGCCAGCGGTCCGCGACCTGCATCGCCTCGGGTGCCCCGTTCGTCGCGGCGTTCGCATACTCCGCCGCCCGATCGCGCGTGATGACCTCCACGCCGGGATGCGTCTTGCCGTAGGCAGGAGAAGGTCGGTGTGCGAGATGGCGGCAGTCCTGCCGGACGGGCGAAAGGTTCCCGATATTCTAACGCGAACTCATCACCAAATCCGCGGAAGAACCGGTTTTGAGCGCCCCTTGACAAGCTGGGTTTCGCCGCCGAACCGCCGCCCCGCCGGGTGCGGACAACGGACAGCAACCACCCCTTCCCGCGTCACCCCAATCTCGTGGCCGACCTGACCGTGACGCACCCGAACTAGGTCTGGGTCGCGGACATCACCTACGTCCGCGTGCGAACCGAGTTCGTGTACCTGGCGGTGCTGCTGGACGTGTTCACTCGCCGCGTGCGAGGGTGGCACCTGGATCGGTCGCTGGAAGGGTCGCTCACCCTGACGGCGCTGAACCGGGCGTTGCGACGGGGGCACCCCGGCCATCCACCACTCCGACCAAGGGGTGCAGTACGCGGCCACCCGGTACGTCGCACGGTTGGTCGGTCGCGGGGTGGCGGTGAGCATGGCGGCGGTCGGTAAGCCGGAGGAGAACGGGTTCGCCGAGCGGCTCATGCGAACGATCCGCGAGGAGGAGATCTCGCTCACCGAGTACGACGACTTCGCCGATGCCCGCCGCCAGTTGGGCCGGTTCCTGGACGCCGTGTACAACCGCAAGCGGATTCACTCGTCGCTCGGCTACCTCACCCCGGCGGAGTTCGAGCAGCAGTGGCGGGCGGAACGAGCCGCCGCGCCGACCGTACAATAAACCCGTCCCCGACTGGTCTCGCTCCAGGGGCGCACTTCAGAGACCCGGACTTCGGCTTGCAAACGATTTCATGCGAAGTTTACCGTCGATGTCCCGCAGGATGGCAGGGAGTTCGGCCAGCGTTTCGATCACATAATCGGCATCTCTCAACTCGGCTTTGGCGATGGCTCGGAGGCGGAGCTTTTCGGAATCTGGCAGTGCAGCAAAGTCGGACGCCGATCGACCGATGGCGTTCCCACTGTCGAGTACCGCCACGGCCCAGGCTCCGGCGTTGCGAGCCTCGGCGATGTCGACAGTGGTATCGCCGACTTTCACGA
>JANRLN010000644.1:0-4378 GCA_033762515.1 Planctomycetaceae bacterium | reverse complement strand
GACTCGGCCAGCACGGCCAAGAGCGGAAACACCCGTCTCAGTAGCCCTGCTCCCTGCAGGATCAGCGGATCAATCTCGGTTCTCTTCGCGCGCCTGGCTGCCATGCGGTCCCTCGCCCAGAGGAACCATAACCGTTACCCTCCACTGCGCAAAAAGCGTGCCGAACAATATTGGGCGGGAGCCTGCCCTACGGAACTGGGCTTCTGGCGTTTTATCCGCTTCGCCGCGTGTACGCGACGTGTTCGTAAGGCCGGCGTTGAAGACGCGCCTCGCCGTCTTCATGAAACCGTCATCACGCCAGGGTACGATTCGCGGCAGGCGCTTAGTGCTCCGCGTGAATCGACTGTGACGGCATTCGGATGCGTATTCCCTGGCGAAGTCTGTTCTGGCTGGGCCTCGTAGGCGGCGGCGTCTATGTCGCTTGGAGCCCCGATCCAGACACGTCCCCGGCGTCCGGTGGCGCGGTGATCCGACCGCAATGGTCGGAGGCGGACTTATCGGCCCTGATCGCTGATTTGAACAGCGACGACGATGCCGTCCACGAGCACGCCTTTCGAGAGCTCGTCGCGAGCGGCGCCGCCGCGGTTCCCCCGTTGGAGGCGACTGCGCTCGAAGTGCGTCGCTTCCATCGCCGCAGGGTCATGGACGTGTTGGAACAACTCCTTTTGGCGAGCGAGCTGGAGGCGGCCGATGCCGCGGAATCCGCACTGGAACGCATGGCGTATCGGGCCGAGCGCCACATCGCGAATGACGCCTCGCGCGTGCTGTTCGACAACGCCAGCTTCATTCATGCCCGCGCTCTGGCCCAGGTGATCCAGGGCCGCGGCAAAGAATTGGAGCCCGACACCCCCGGAATCCCGCCGGAACTGCGGGCGGATTTCCTGAGGATCACGTCGGAATCTGAAGGCAAGGGGCTCGTGATTGCCGGCGACTGGACCGGAGGCGAAACAGGCCTGCGGTTGATTCAGCGGGTCCATCCCCGAGATACGCTGCTGGTGTTCGTGACGCCAGACGCCCCCGTCACTACCGAAGAGATCGGTCGCATGACCCGCGGCCGCAAAACCATGCGCGTCCGACACCCTCAATCCACCTGCCTGGGACTGATCTTGGACGAGTCTTTGATCCGCGGACGGCTCGTGGCGGTGATTGTGTTTCCACGCGGTCCGGCGGCACGCGCAGGCGTCACCATCGGGGATGTTCTGGTCGCTTTGAACGGTGAGGACATCAGTTCCCGCGAGGAACTCGATCGCGAACTCCTCGCATTCCGACCGGGCGAGACGGTCTCGCTGCAGATGGAGCGCCGGTCGGCGCCGCACACCTTTTCCGTGCAGTTGGGCTCCGACTACCGGACGCTGCGCTGCAACTGCGTCGAGCGCGTTGGCCCGCCGCCAGGGAACAGTGAGCCGTCCGTTCTCTCCCCGGTGTCGGAGTCGACCGGTCAATAACGGCACTCAACTCGCCCCGGCGTCCGTCGGGTGGAGCGGCTCAATCAACAGGGTTTCCGATTGTCGATCGGCGATTGCCGAGGCGACGTCGGGTCGCAGCAGCAGCCGTTGAATCAACGCCGGCGGAGCGTCGAGCGCGAATGATTGTGTGTTGGCAAAGACTTTCCATCGACGGACCGACGCGCGTTGCGCCGGGGTGAGCGTCTGAAGAATTTCGTCCACGACGGATTGCGTCTCAGCCGCCGTGAGAAACGCGCGACCGGGGGGAGTGCGGAGCGTCAAGACCGCGCCGACGACGCCGTCGGCTGCGGCGCTTGCGAGTTGCCGCTGCAGTTCCGGATCCACCTGCAGCGGCTCGAGGGGAGATTTCGCCATGATATCGGCCTAAGGGGCCGGGGGTCGCTTGGACGCCCCCTTTTTTGTGGTCTTCTTGGCAACCTTTTTGATCGGCGGGGGAGAAACCGCACCGGCCAGCAATAGCTGATGGGCCTTGACTGCGTCGGGAATTCCACGGTTGCCGCGGTCGACGGTGATCGTAGATGGTCGACTGCACGACTTGAAGATGGCGGTCTCCACCTCGTCCACCGTGGCGCGCGGCTTGGCTTGAAACAACAGGGCCGCCAATCCGGCGATGTGAGGCGTGGCCATGGAACTGCCGTGCCACGACAAGAACCCCCCGCCGCGCTTCGCGGAGATCACCCGCACGCCGGGCGCCACCAGATCGGGCACCCAGCGCGGCTGAGGTTGCAGCATTTGCTGACTGGATGACTTGTCCCAGACTTTGTCGGTTTCGTCGAACGCCCCGACGGAGAGGACTTCATCGTAGTTGCCGGGCGAGCGGCTGGTGGCGGGACCTTCGTTCCCGACGGCGATGACCGGGAGAATTCCGCGCCCGCGAATGTTCTGCATCAGGGCGAGAAAGCTCTGATTCACCCCCCGGATGCCGAGGGACATGCTGAGGATCTTGGCTTTGTTCCCGACCGCCCAATCCATGCCTCCCAGAATACGGCGGATGATGTCCCCCTTTTCGATGACCATCGCCGAGAGAAGCAGCGCCTCGGGAGCGACGCCGTACTGCACGCCATCCACGGGCCGCCCCGCAATGGTTCCCGCGGTGTGCGTGCCATGGTTCCCGCTGTCGCGGGGTAGGGCATTGGGGACCAGGTCTCCGGCGATGTTGAATTCCGCGAACTTCGCGATCGCAGGTTTGAGGCCGGGGTGGTCTCCATCAATGCCCGTGTCGAGATGGGCGACCAGCACCCCTTTGCCCGTGAGCCCCTTCTCCCACAGCTTGTCGATCTTGAGCCGCCGAATTCCCCATGTCGGACCCGGGGGAAACGGTGCGGCGGCAGCGGCCAGAGCCGCGACCGGCTCTTCTTCGGGACGGATCAGGCTGAGTTCCGGAACTTCGGCGACTTCCTGGACCGACTTGTGTTTCAAGAGTTGTTTGAGACCTGCGGCGTCCACCGTTCCCAGGACCATCCCGAGATGCCGATAGACGCGATAGCCCTGCTTGGGCTTCCGCAGGCCTGCCGCTGCGGCCACCGCGCTCAGTCGGCTTCCCGGGCCGGTGGTGAAGCAGCGGGCGAGGCCGGCGCCGATCGTTTTGGCGGTTGTCAGCGTGAGCGAATCGGTCGCGTCTTTGAAGTCCTTCAAAGTGATGAGTACTTCTGCTGCTCCAAGCATGCTGAGGGACTGTTCAATCGACATACCGCAAATTCCTGATGGTTGTGGACGCGCAAACTCCAGCGGGCCGGGTCTTGGCGACAACCCGAATGGCACGCGAGGGACTCCGTGGATCGTAGCGAGTGGGCGTCCAATGACGCCAGCAGAATCGGACGCGCGGCGGGAATCAGGAAGCCGCCTCTGGATCGCGGTGTCGCCATGCGGTTGGCTGGCGCACAACGCCCTCACCGGTCCCACATTTTCGTGAAACCACCCCGATTGCTACACTGACCGGCCCGGAAACCGGGTGATGCTACTCGACTCGATCGGAATGGATGGATGCCGAAGTTGACGCAGGCCGACCTGGCCTCATTGAATCAGACGTTTGACGAGCGGACTCCGCAGGAGCTGTTGCGCTGGGCCAAACAGGTCTTCGGCGACCGACTGGCGGCGCTTTCGGCGATGCAGATGGCGGGGAGCGTCGTCTGTCACATGCTGTCGGAATTGCAGCTGGAAGCTCCGGTCCTTTTCGTCGACACGGGCGTCAATTTTCAGGAAACCCTCGAGACGCGGGATCGGCTGGCGGCGGAGTACGGCCTCAAAATCATCACTCTGCATCCGAAATTGACGATGGCGGAGCAAATTGAAAAATACGGCGTGCTGTATCTGTCGGTGGAAGGCCAGCAGCAGTGCTGCGAAATGCGCAAGACGGAACCGCTGTTGTCCGTCAAGGGGCAGTTCGACTGCCTGATTGGGAGTCTGCGGCGGGCGGAGGGAGGGAAGCGGAATCGCTTCCCGATCCTCTCGGTCGATCCCCCGATGAACTGCGTGCGGGTGAATCCGTTGGCGAATTTCCGCGACGACCAGATGGCCGCCTACATCGCCGAACACGATGTCATCGTCAATCCTCTTCATTCACAAGGGTTTGCGACGATCAGTTGCAATCGTTGCACCACGCCGGTGCTTCCCAACGAGCCGAAGCGCGCGGGGCGCTGGAGGCACCTTGGCCCGTGGTCGGTGTACTGCGGAATCAATCCCACCGATGTCGACGGAGGAACGGGTCCAGCGGTGGATCTATCGCAGGATCTGATCGATCGGCTCTTCGGACGGGTGACCGATTTTGCAATCTGATTGCAGCAGTCGGGAAACGAGCGGCTACCGATTGCCGAAGCTCGCAGACTCTCCGCGGAGGGTTGAGATGCGCAAATCTATTGGCTGGTTGATCTTGCGTTGATAGTGGCGACGTGCGGCATTGATGAGGGATGTGA
>JANRLN010000643.1:0-4927 GCA_033762515.1 Planctomycetaceae bacterium | reverse complement strand
GGCGCCACCCGCGGCGGCTTGTTCATAAATCTTGCTGAAGGCCATCAACGCCTGCGTCAGATTGTCGACGGCCGACTTGATGGCGGCGAGGTCGTCTCCCTTTTCGGCGGTCTTGACCTTCTCCATCGCGGCTTCGACGGCCGACTTCGAGGCGGCGTCGATCTTGTCGCCATGTTCCTTGAGCGTCTTTTCCGTGTCGTAGATCACGCGGGCCGCGTTGTTTTTCGCTTCCGCGAGTTCACGTCGCCGCTTGTCTTCCGCAGCATGCGACTCGGCGTCGCGCTTCATCTTCTCGACTTCAGCGGCATCGAGGCCGCTGGCATTCTGCACCTTGACGGTCTGTTCCTTGCCGGTGCCCAGGTCCTTCGCCTTGACGCTCAAGATGCCGTTGACGTCGATGTCGAACGAGACTTCAATCTTCGGCATGCCGCGCGGGGCGGGGGGGATGCCGTCCAGGTTGAATTGGCTCAGCAGACGGTTATCGCGCGCCATGGGACGTTCCCCCTGGTAGACGCTGACCGTCACCGCCGTTTGCCCGTCGGCGGCCGTGGAGAAGGTCTCCTTCTTCGTGACCGGGATCGTCGTATTGCGTTCGACGAGGGCGGTCATGATCCCCCCTTCGGTTTCGATCCCCAGCGAGAGCGGGCAGACGTCCAGGAGCACGACGTCTTTCACTTCGCCGGTGATGATCGCGCCCTGAATCGCGGCGCCGATCGAGACCACCTCATCGGGGTTGACGCCGCGATGCGGTTCCTTCCCCTTGAAGATCTTCTTGACGATCTCCTGCACGCGGGGTACGCGGGTGGAACCGCCGACGAGGACGACTTCGTCGATCTTGTCGGGAGTGAGCTTGGCGTCTTTGAGGGCGTTCTCGACCGGAATGCGGCAGCGCTCAATCAGGTCGTCGATCAGGCGTTCGAATTCCGCCCGCGAAATGGTCATCTGCAGGTGCTTGGCGGCGCCCGATTTGTCCTGCATGATGAAAGGCAGATTGATATCGGTCGACTGCTGCGACGAGAGCTCCTTTTTCGCCTTTTCAGCCGCTTCGCGAAGCCGCTGCAGCGCCATCGCATCTTTCCGCAGATCGATGCCGTTCTCTTTTTCGAACTTGTCGGAGATGAAGTTGACCAGCCGCTGGTCGAAATCGTCGCCGCCCAGATGCGTGTCGCCATTGGTGCTGAGAACTTCAATCAGATCGTCGCCAACCTCCAGCACCGAGATGTCGAACGTTCCACCGCCGAGGTCGAACACGGCGATCTTTTCATTCTTTTTCGATTGCAGACCGTAGGCGAGGGCGGCCGCCGTGGGTTCGTTGATGATGCGGTCGACCTTGAGGCCTGCGATCTCTCCGGCGTCTTTGGTTGCCTGGCGCTGGGCGTCGTTAAAGTACGCAGGAACGGTGATGACCGCGTGGTTGACGGTGTGACCCAGGTAGGACTCCGCAGCCTCTTTCAGCTTACGCAGGATCATCGCCGAGATTTCGGGCGGCGTGTGCGTCTTGCCGTGGACTTCAACCTTCACATATTCACTGGGACCTCCCACAACCTTGTAGGGAACAATCTTCTCCTCAGATTCCACTTCCGAGTGGCGACGCCCCATGAAGCGCTTGATGGAGTAGATCGTGTTCGCGGGATTCGTCACCGCCTGCCGCTTCGCAGGGTCTCCGACCAGCCGATCTCCCTTTTCGGTGAACGCCACCACGCTGGGCGTGATGCGATTCCCGTCCTGGTTGGCGATGACCTTGACTTCGCCCCCTTCCATGACGGAGACCACCGAATTGGTCGTGCCCAAGTCAATTCCAATGATGCGTTCTTGAACGGCCATATCGATCCAACTCCCGAGCCTGGGGCGCAAGGTGTGACGGCGGGTCCGCCCCCCTCCACGATGCGAGACGAGGCGTTGCTCTCACTGTTTTGCAAATCGTGCGCCATCAGCACGACAGCCTAACAACCAATCTCTATCCGAAATCCAGATATTGAGTTACGACTCTTGCAACAAGTTCCAGCCGATTGAGATCCCACGAAAGACTGCCAAAACTGCGCATCCGAATAAGCCCCGCCGCCGACTTGGCAACTGCCACTTTGGCAACCAAAGAGATTGCCCCGTCTCGGAGTGGATCACCGTCAGCGGCCCGCCCCCTGGAAATCGCGCGCCGCTTGACAATTGCCGAAATCCATCAGTACAAAACGTTTCCGAAACCAGATCACGCTGGCCAGGCGCCGTCCCCTCGGCATGTGCGGCTAACGTGGGCCCTGCGCGACTTGTGGAAAGACGCGCTGCCGGAAGCCTATACCCTGCAATAATTAGCGAATTCTGCCGCATCCCGAACCAGGGATTCGACAACGTGAGGTGCATATGGCCAGCAAGCGGGTGCCGAAAAAGCGTCCCAAATCCAGCACCGGCGCCCCCGCAGCCTCGGCGAAACCGTCGTCGAATCACGCTCCCAAAGGGGGAATCAGCGACGCGGAGTTGAAAAAAATCGATCAGGAAATCCTGAAACTCGTCAATCGCCGCGCTGAAGCCACAGCGAAGATTCTTGAGCAGGCCCATGATCGTCGCTCTTTGATTTATCAGCCCCGGCTCGACGACGATCTGTACGCCCAATTGGAGTCGGAAAATCCAGGTCCGCTGGCGGGTCGTGCGATCCGTGGGATCTTCCGACAAATTCTGAGTGCGGTCCGCAATCAGGTCCGCACGCAACGCGTGGCCTACCTTGGACCTGCGTTCAGTTTCACCCATCTGGCGGCAATCGAACGCTTCGGCGAGTCGGCTGACCTGATCCCCGTCAACACGATTTCCGCGGTGTTTGAAGAAGTGAATCGCGGGCACGCGGATTTCGGGCTGGTGCCGATAGAGAACAGCACCGATGGCCGGATCATCGACACGCTCGACATGTTCACGCGTCTGCCGCTGAGAATTTGCGGCGAAGTGCAGTTGGCGATCCACCACAATCTGCTGGGTCGCACACCCCGGGCCGAAATCACCGAAATCTACAGCAAGCCGCAGGCACTTTCGCAGTGCCGCGACTGGCTGAGCCGCAACATGCCTCACGCGCGGCCCATCGAAGTCGCGAGCACTTCGACAGCGGCCCAGCTGGCGCGCGACAAACCAGGAGTCGCGGCGATTGCCAGCCGGCAGGCGGCCCTTGAATACCAACTCGATCTGTTGGCGGAGAATATTGAAGACAATAAGACCAATGTGACGCGATTTGCAGTCATCGGAGACAAGCCGATGGCCCCTACAGGTCGCGACCGGACCTCGGTGCTCCTGCAAATTCCCCACAAGCCGGGGGCGCTGTCCGATGCGTTGGGAATCTTCAAACTTTCGAAACTCAATCTGACGTGGATCGAATCGTTCCCGCTGCGTGGTCCAGAGAGCGGGTACATTTTCTTCATCGACTGTGAAGGCCACATGAAAGACGCCAAGGTCAAAAAGGCCTTGGAACAGTTGGCGGAAACCGCGGTGCGGATGGAAGTGCTGGGGTCGTATCCCCGCAGCGAAGCACTGGAATAACACTCCTGGCTGCATACGCCAGCTCATCAGACGAGGAAACGTGGCATGCGACGGCCGTTTGTGGCTGGCAACTGGAAGATGAACGTCACTCTGGCTGGGGCTAAAGCCCTGGCCGCCGCGATCGCGGCGGAATGTTCTGCCGCCGACACGGTGGATGTCGCGGTCTGCCCCGCCTATCCCTACCTGCTCCCAGTTCGGGAAGCGATCGCGGGGAGCGGGGTTCGGCTCGGGGCGCAGAATGCCTACTTTGCGGCCCCCGGAGCCTTCACCGGTGAAGTCGCATTGGACATGTTGCTCGACGTCGGCTGCACGTGGGTAATTCTCGGCCATAGCGAGCGGCGTCAGTTTTTCGGCGATACCGACGGACTCATCAATCAGAAGCTTGCGGCGACACGTTCCAAAGGGTTGGGCGCGATCGTCTGCGTTGGGGAAATGCTTGCAGAGCGTCAGGGGGATCGTACTGAGGCGGTTCTGGAAACTCAGTTGACGGGGGCGTTCGCCGGAATCGACGCCGGATTGATGAACGAAGTGGTGATTGCCTACGAACCCGTCTGGGCGATCGGAACCGGGGTCACCGCTTCGCCAGCCCAGGCGGAATCTGCCCATTTGTTCATTCGCAACTGGCTGGCAACTCGTTACAATCCCAGCGTCGCCCAGTCGACGCGCATTCAATATGGCGGCAGCGTCAAACCCGACAATGCGGCGGAACTCTTGTCACAAACCAATGTCGATGGAGCGCTCGTGGGTGGCGCCAGCTTGAAGCCGGAGCAGTTTCTTCCGATCATCCGCGCGGCGCGGGCCGCAGCCTGATCCTGTGGATGAGGGGATGATTGACGAACGTCTGGGATTCCCGCGGCTGATGTCGGGCAGACTAGATATCAAGAAGGATTTGGCGGGATCATGACTTGGATTCCTTACGTGACCATGTCGCTCCTCGGCATGGTGGGCATGCTGTTGATCTTCATCATCCTGTTGCAACGCGGACGGGGTGGCGGCTTGGCCGGCGCCCTGGGCGGTGCAGGGGGGCAGAGCGCCTTTGGAACGAAGGCCGGCGATGTGTTCACGACGATCACCGTCGTCCTGGCGCTGATCTGGGTGGTCCTGGCTGCAGTCAATGTCTGGGCCTTGGGCTCGTCAAAGCCAATCTTCAAGCCGGGTGAAGCTGCCAGCGATGCCGCCGCCGTCAAGGCAGACGACAAAGCCTTCACGCCACCCGGTGCAGGGGATATGACTCCCGCAGACGATGGAGCTTCCGGCACCGCTGGCGACAGTCTGCCGGCGATGAACGACGTTCCAAAATCGGAGTCAACGCCCCCTTCGCCCGCGGATCCTGCCACGGACGATCCCGCAGCCCCTGCCAAGCCCGAACCGGAAGCGAAGGAAGATGCCGCTCCTGCGGCCGCAGCGACCCCTG
>JANRLN010000642.1:0-5163 GCA_033762515.1 Planctomycetaceae bacterium | reverse complement strand
CGGCCTGGCGATCTCCGTGGCCAGCACCGTCGTCCTGTTGCGCGTACTGGCGGACAATCACGACTTGCAGACACCTGGCGGCCATATCGCCGTGGGCTGGCTGGTGGTCGAAGATCTGTTCACCGTATTGGTCCTGGTGCTGCTGCCCGTCTTGTTCGGTGAAACTGGGAATGGATCGGCGGGCGTGCTGGTCTCGTTGGTGTGGTCGGTGATGAAGCTGGGCTTCCTGGTGGTCTTCACCATGATCGCCGGCCAGCGCGTGGTCCCCTGGATTCTGGCTCACGTGGCCGCCACAAGGTCGCGTGAGCTCTTCACGCTGTCGGTTCTGGTGATTGCACTGGGGATTGCCGTGGGAGCTGCCGAACTGTTCGGCGCGTCGATGGCGCTGGGCGCCTTTCTGGCGGGGATGGTCGTTGGACGTTCCGAATTCAGCCTGCGGGCCGCAACCGACGCGCTCCCCATGCGCGACGCTTTCGCCGTGCTGTTTTTCGTTTCTGTCGGCATGCTGTTCGACCCGGCCACGCTTATGGAGAATCCGCTGCTGGTCGCGGCCACTCTGGGAGTCGTTCTCATCGGGAAGCCCCTCGCGGCGTTCGCCATCATTCTGGCACTCAAATATCCGGTCCGGATTGGACTGGTCGTAGCGATCGCGCTGGCGCAGATCGGCGAGTTCACGTTCATCGTCGCGGCACTTGCCGAGAAGCTGGGGTTGCTGGACAACCTGACGACGAATGCTCTGGTGGCTGCGGCGATCGTCAGCATCAGCATCAATCCGCTGCTCTATCAACTGATCGATCCGCTGGAACGCTGGATTCTGCGAGCCGCACCTTCCCTGAACTCCCCGCCGACGTCCGAGCCGACCTCGACAGGCGTCGCCGATCCTGCGCCGTCCGGCCCGGCTTCCGCCATCGAACGGCACGCGGTGCGATACACCGCCGTTGTCGTGGGGTATGGTCCTGTGGGACGCACGGTCGGCCGCCTGCTCCAAGAGAACGGCCTGTCGCCGGTCGTCATCGAATTGAATCTGGAAACCGTCCGACGTCTGCGTGCGGAAGGGATTTCCGCGGTCTATGGCGACGCCACGCATGTGGCGACGCTGCAGGCCGCCGGGGTGGGGCATGCCATCGCGCTGGTTCTGGGCGCGGCGGGAATGCGCGGCGCCTCGGAAATGATCCGTTCCGCGCGCGAATTGAATCCGAAACTGCGGGTATTCGCACGCACGGAATATCTGCATGAGTCGGCCGAACTCCGCGAGGCTGGAGCCAACGTCGTCTTCTCCGGGGAAGGAGAAGTCGCCCTGGGAATGACGGAATACATCCTGAGGCAACTCGGAGCGACCGCAGAGCAGATTGATCGCGAACGCGATCGCATTCGGGAAGAGCTCTTCGGCAGTTCGTTGCCGGTGACGCAGTCTCTGGCCCGGGCGTTGCAGACGGATGACTCTCCGGTGCCAGAGAATCCTGATGCTCTTCCGCCGCCCGAAGCCAACCCAGCGGCGGAGTCTCCTGCATAGACCGGAGAACCCGCTGGAAGACGCAGTCCCCTCGACGCCTGACTATTCTTCCGGAGATGCGACAAATTGGCGATTGAGCCCGCCGACGAGAGGACTGGAGCTGACCGGACTCAATTTCGCTGGCGACGCTGGTGTCTGGCCGCGTGCGGTTTCTCGATGGTGCTCTGGTTGGGGCTCTCGTGCGTCGTCGCTTCAGCGTTGACGCAACGGGCGCATCCGATGCGAGCCGAGCAATTGCCCTCGGGAACGGCGAGTCGGTGGGAGACAGTGCGCCTTTCCACAAGCGATGGAGAGACTCTCGGCGCCTGGTTTGCGATCGGTGATCGCGAACAACCAGTGGTCCTGCTCTTCCACGGCAACGGTGGCTGCCGCAGTTCGATGTTGCCGCAAGCCGACTGGTTGGTCGCGCGCGGATGCGGGGTACTCCTCGTAACGCTGCGTGCCCATGGAGATTCGACAGGAACGCGTAACGACATTGGA
The DNA here is from genome assembly GCA_033762515.1 of Planctomycetaceae bacterium. GTDB lineage: Bacteria > Planctomycetota > Planctomycetia > Planctomycetales > Planctomycetaceae > DSVQ01. The sequence continues at coordinate 3,170 of JANRLN010000642.1, read as the reverse complement.
TACAGCTCGCGGCTGGATGTTCGGTCGGCCGTTGATTGGGTCGCCCAGCGCGACCCAACCCGACGTCGAATCGTGTGGGGCCAATCGGTCGGCGGAGCCGCCGCAATTCTGGCATCACTTGACGCAGAATTGCCCGTCGACGGCTACATTCTGGAATGCGTCTTTGCCGATCTCGACCGCGCCGTATGGAACCGGCTGCGGATGTATTTGCCGCCTGTTCTTGACCAGATTGCCTATGTGGGCCTGCGAGTCGTCGCCCCCGCCTTTGTACCCCATTTGGATGAAACCGCCCCCGCACGGGCCGCGAAGCGAATGCCGACTGATCGCCCCGTGTTGCTTCTGGCGGGCAGCATCGATCGGCGAGCCACAGTCGCGGAATCTCAAGAAATCGCCGCGTCAATCGGCGAGTGTGCTCACGTCGCAATCGTCGAAGGGGGTGACCACCTGACGTTGCACGACGCGAATTCCCAGCAGTACTTTGATGAGATCGCCCGATTGTTGTCGCGTGTGCCGCCAACTAAGCCCTAAAGGCATTGCAGAGACGCTCCATCGACGGGGCCCGCGTCGCGCGAATCCGTCCTCACGCGTCCCAGATCGCGGGAGTTCCGGACAAGAAATCTGTGGCGGCGACGCGATCACGCCAGACTAAGGGCGCCGCAAGCCGCTGCTCCGCTCTAAACTCGTCGGTAGATCGCCAGCGCCGGTCGCCTGCTCACGACCGCCACGAAACGGCATTCAGCGACGTCTACCGGCGTTCCCCGCGCCCGCGTGCGGTGTCGCGAGTCAGACCCATTCGCGGATCAGGTTCCCTTCGACGAGCAGCACCGGGCGGCCGTCGGGAGCGTAGACGTGCAGATCGGTCGGCAGACCCAGCTTGTGGTAGATCGTCGCGGCGACGTCTTCCGTGAAGTACTGGTTGCGGATCGGTTGCCCCCCCTCATCGTCGGTGGCGCCGATCACGCTGCCGCCGGGAATCCCCGCGCCGGCCATCACGATGAAGCCGGCCGATGCCCAGTGATCGCGACCGCTCGCGGCGTTGACTTGAGGCGTCCGCCCGAAGTCGGTCATCCAGACCACGAGCGTAGTGTCCAGCAGACCCCGGTCCTCCAGATCGGTCAGGAGTTGGGGCAGCGCTTGATCGACGGGGGGAATGCGGGACTCTTTCAGGGACTTGAAGTTGTTGGCGTGTGTATCCCAGCCGCCGTCAGTCAAGGTGACGAAGCGGACGCCGGCTTCAATCAGGCGACGGGCCAGCAGGCAGCTCTGGCCAAACTTGTTGCGACCATAGGCGTCACGCAGCTTCGGGTCTTCGGCATCGATTTGGAAGGCCTTGCGGGTTTCGTTGGCGGTGATCATGTTCAGCGCCGTGGAGTAGTGCTCGTCGAGGGCGTCGAAGGCCTTCGGCTGCAAACTGCTGGGACGCTGGAGCGCATCGACGCTGCTCAGCATCTTGCGGCGACGATCGACGCGGTCCATCTGCATCCCATTCGGCGGCGTGATGTCGCGGACCACGAAGTTCGCGGCGTTCGGGTCGGCCAGGACGCCAAACGCGCCGTGTTCGAGACCGAGGATTCCCGGGGCGCCGCCTCCGAACCGCGTATCGAGCGAGCTCCCAAGCTGAATGTAGGGGGGCATCGCCGTCTTGAAGCCCATCTGATGGCTCACAACAGAGCCCATCGTGGGGTAGTGAATCGCAGGGTTGAATTTTCGCCCGGAGAGAACGTACTGATCCGCCGTGCCGTGGCTGCCGTTCTGAGGATTCCAGCTGCGCAGCAGCCCGAACCGGCCAAGTTCCCTGGCCATGGTGGGGACGATCTCCGCAAACTGCACGCCGGGGACCGCGGTGCTGATGACGTTGAACTCCCCCTTCACGCTCACCGGCGCCTGAGGCTTGGGATCGAACGTATCGTGATGGCTGGTGCCCCCCTGGGTCCAGATGACGATGCAATTCACATTGCCAGCCGATTGTGCTGCATGCGTGGGGCTGGCCTGAGCCCGAGCTGCCAGAAACTGCGGCAGCGAGAGGCCTAAACCCCCCAGGGTTCCCACCTGCAGAAAGCTGCGGCGGGTTGTCCCTTCACAAGTACGCATCAGGCGCGGGAAGAGATTGAGCACGGCGGGGGCTCCTGGGCGGGAAGATCAAAGGCTTAATCGGACAGTCGCTGTGGCGCGATCGAGGCTGGCATTTCGGCAGGACTAATCAAGGATACCGCATATAACGATGACGAATCAAGCCACTCTTGCGCGTCGCCAGAAAATCCAGTCGCGATTTCTCAACCGGCATCGGCAACGTGGACAGGCCCGTCATCGTTCGGAAGACGCGAACTTCGCATGGTCTGGGGTGATGCAAAACAGCAGTACCGACAACATCGGAGATCGCATCGGCCATCCTTGATTTGTAATCGCACTGGGCCGTCGACAGCATGGGAAAACAACACTTCCCGTCCGATGTTGACTGCGTTGGCAATCGTAGGATCGCCCGGCCCTAGAGGATGGCATCTATGTTGCGAGGCGACACCGATCGGGCGGAATCGACCAGCCAGAATCCACAGATCTGGAAATCGCGGTCCCGTGACGGTTTGCGAGAAACCCGACTGCGGATAGAATCCCCCATCTTCGCGACTCCGTCCGGAGTTCGAGCGACATCAGGTGTGCTGCCACCGCAGACAACCTCGTGATCCGTTCGATGCCGTTACGGATCGCCACGTGGGAACTCCTTGCCTGACAAGGAATTCCGAGGGCGTAGCTCAGTTGGTAGAGCAACGGACTTTTAATCCGTAGGTCTTGGGTTCGAGTCCCAACGCCCTCACTCCGTAAACGTCGATTGCGATTCGGTTTACGCGGCCGTTCCGTTGGCGGTCTCCGCCGCGGAATCTGCAAGGAACGTCAGCAACGGACTTCGCGGCTCGGACTCCCTCATTCGTCGCCCCCTCACCGGCGGCCGGTCTCCGATGTCATCGCGACGCCCTTGTGCACGGGCATGGGTGATCGCCGCTGAGACAACCGCAAAGTCATTCAGGAAAAGGATTTTAGCCCGGATTATTCGTCGCCGCTGAAGCGAGATGGCCTCTGAGGGGGTTTAACTGTGTAACCACACAACAGTTGCATCCCGCAAAGAGGCCATCGGATGAGTTTACAGGGTGTGTTGCCGTTTGTCCTGGAGTTTTCGG
>JANRLN010000641.1:0-7497 GCA_033762515.1 Planctomycetaceae bacterium | reverse complement strand
CAGGGGCTGTACAACGTCGAGGCGACCAAGGGGAACATCCATAGTTCGCAGACCGGCAATCTGTTGTCCGGCGCTCCCCTCGCGCCCGGCGGAGACATTCGTTCGGGGACCAGCGTCGACCAACTGATCGCGCAGACCTACGGCCGCTCGACCAAGGTTCCCAGTCTGGTCCTCGGCTGCGAGGCGGCGAATCCGTCGGTGCACAAGAATTATTCGATGCTCTACAGCTCGCATATCTCGTGGACGTCCCCGACGACGCCGACGCCGCTGGAGCTCTATCCGGCACTCGCGTTTGATCGCCTGTTCAAAGACGACATTTCCAAGGGGGACAAAAGCGTGCTCGACGCCGTCCTGGCGGACGCCGGCGATCTGCGACGCCAGATCAGCGTGGCGGATCAGCGCAAACTCGATGAGTATCTCGACTCGGTCCGCGATGTGGAGTCCCGCATCGAACAGGCCGGAAAACAAGGGGAACTGCAGGGCTGGCGACCGACGCTCCAGGAACCCAACATCCCCCGCCCGGCCGACGGCATCCCCCAGAACATTGCCGATCACATGCGGCTGATGTGCGACATTCTGGTCCTGGGTTTCCAGACCGACACCACCCGCGTGACGACCCTCAAGCTCAACAACGACCATTCCTCGCTGCGGTTCCCGCACCTTGGTGTGGATTACATGATTCACCACCTGCTGTCGCACTCCGACACGGCCGATTGGCTGAAGGTGAATCAGTTCTTCGTCGAACAACTCGGCTACATCGCCCGCAAGCTCGACGCGATCCAGGAAGGGGCACGGACCGCGCTCGACAATTCCATGCTGATGTTCTGCTCCAGCATGATGACCGGCGGTCACAACAACGACCAGTTGCCGGTCGTTGTGCTGGGACGCGGCGGCGGCCGGATTCCGACCGGGCGCGTGCTCGACTATCGCCAGCAACCCAACCGTCAGATGTGCCGGTTGTATCTGTCGATGCTCGATAAAGTCGGCCTGCATCCGCAGTCCTTCGGCGACGCCCAGGAGCCGTTGCCGGAAGTGTGAGCCGTCGCCGGGAAATCGGGGACCTCGCTCGGCGACCGCTCCTCCTGCTCCGCCCTGGGGGCGGGCTCACAATTTCCGCAACAAGAATTCCCCCGAAAGCGAGCGAGCGATTTACCATGTCGGAATCTCGGCGACCACTCTGGCGAGCGCTTGCGTGACAGTGGTTGTTCGCCATCGCACGTCGCATCCGGGAACCAGGACGGTTCAGCAGGAAGCTGGCCCGCTCCGTACGCCGGCGGCAGTCGGAAACTGGACCTGACCTCAGAGGGATCGACCCGTGTCAGCGCCGCGGCAGGCTTCGTTGTTTCAGGAAGAGGATCTTCCGGAGAACCTCACGCCGTGGGAGCGCGCCGACGCCGCCGATCGGCTGTTGGCGGAGGTGGTCTTCAACCGCCCGCTGACGACGGTGTTTCACTACGTGGTCCCCGATGCACTGCGGGAGTTGATCGCCGCCGGACAGCGCGTGGAGGTCCCCTTCGGCAAGGGGAACCAGCCGCTCGTGGGATTTTGCGTGGGCACGACGTCGACCACGCCGACCGGGAAGACCCTCAAGCCGCTGTTGTCGATCCTCGACCGCGAACCGCTGGTCGACGCCGCCCTTCTGGATGTCACCCGCTGGATCGGCGAGCACTACCTGTGCGGCTGGGGCCAGGTGCTGCAGGCCGTGATCCCCGCGGGCGTGAAATCGCACGCCGGAACGAGGGAGGTCGCCTTCTATCGTGTATCCGACGACGTGCGGCGGCAGTGGCCCGAGATCAAGCTCCCCCCGAAACAACGGGGCGTCATCGCGGCGCTCATCGCCGCCGACCGGCCGATGCCGGTGGATCAACTTTCGGCCTCGGCCCAGTGCGGCGTGGCGCCGATTCATGCCCTGCGCGATCGCGGCTACATCATCGCCGAACGCCGACGGACGATCACCACGACGCTCGACATGGGCGTCCCCGAACCCCATGAAGATCTGCGACTCACGCCGGAGCAGCAGCACGCCGTCGACGCCGTGCTCGAGGTCGTCCGCGGGCGGCGCCACGAAACGCTGCTGCTGCACGGCGTCACCGGCAGCGGCAAGACCGAGGTGTACATCAAGGCCATCGAGGAAGTGGTGAGCTATGGACGGCAGGCCATCGTCCTGGTGCCGGAGATCAGCCTGACGCCGCAGACCATTCGCCGATTCCGCAGTCGGTTTCCGTCAGTCGCGGTGCTGCACAGTCATCTGACCGACGCCGAACGGCACATGCAGTGGCGTTTGATTGCCGAAGGGGAGGTGCAGGTGGTGGTCGGGGCGCGGAGCGCCGTCTTCGCGCCGACGCCCCACCTGGGACTGATCGTGATCGACGAAGAACACGAAACGTCGTTTAAGCAGGAGACGACGCCCCGCTATCACGCCCGCGACGTCGCCCGGCAACGGGCGCAGTTGCTGAACGTGCCGCTGCTGCTGGGATCGGCCACACCGACGCTGGAATCTTGGGTGCGGATCCAGCAGCGAAAGGATCGGCTGCTGTCGCTCCCCCGCCGCGTGGCGCGGCGACCGTTGCCGCCAGTGACGATTGTCGACATCCGCGACGACCCGATGATTCAGCAGCAACGACCGCTCGGCCGGGCGCTGCTGACGGCGATGCACACCGCGCTGAAAGAGGGAGGGCAGATCATCCTGTTTCTCAACGTGCGGGGATTCGCGCCGCTGGTGCTCTGCCGGGCGTGCGGCAAAGCGCTGCGCTGTCCCGATTGCGAGGTCACTCTCACCTGGCACAAGGAACGGGCGCGCGCGGTCTGCCATATGTGCGGCTACGAAGTCGAGATCCCCGGCGCCTGCCCGGAGTGCCAGAGGCCCGGGTTCCGCTACTTCGGCATGGGAACCGAACGCCTGGAGCAGGAATTGAAATCGCTGTTCCCGAATGTCGCCTGTTTGCGGATGGACAGCGACACCATGCAGGCCCGCGGCAGCCACGACGCCGCGCTGGAGCAGTTCCGTCACGGCGAGGTGCGGATTCTGCTGGGGACGCAGATGATCGCCAAGGGTCTCGATTTCCCCAATGTCACTCTGGTCGGGGTGGTGGACGCAGACACCTCGTTGCGGCAGCCAGACCTGCGCGCGCGGGAGCGGACATTCCAGTTAATTGCCCAGGTCGCGGGACGAACCGGTCGGGGACCGCGCGGCGGACGGGTGCTGGTGCAGACATCCTGCCCCGAAGACCCGGCGATTCTGTTCGCGTCCAAACACGACTACATCGGCTTTGCGACGGCGGAACTCGATGAGCGCCGCGCCTGCCAGGCGCCGCCGTATCAGACCGCCGTGCGCATCATCCTGCGTGCGAAGGAAGAAGATCCTGTCGAAGGCGAAGCGCGGCGGTTGGTCGAACTGCTCCGCAAGAGCATCTCTGAAGACCACATCGCCGTCCGCGTGGCGGGACCGGCCCCATGCCTTCTGGCGCGGCTGCAGGGCTACTTTCGATACCATATTCAATTGGTCGCCGCCGATGTCGCGCTGCTGCAGACACTGTGGCGGCGGGTGGAAACGTCCTTCACCGTACATCGCGACGTCGAATTCGTCGTCGACGTGGAACCGTTGAATTTCCGCTAGCCGCGCATGTCCGTCGCGGAATTGGCCGGAATTCACAGCCCGAGAGCGACCGTCTGACTTCGTGCCGATTCCGCGACAAGAGTGACTCCACTCCCACTACGGTACGTAGATGAACTCCTTCAGATTGAACACCGCGTGGGCGACGTCCTTCCAGACGGGAAGGCTCCGCATCACCTGGGCGTCGTCAACCTGATGGAGTTCGGCAAACTCGCGGACGACGGCGGCAAACCCCTGGCGTTCGGCGTCCGTCGGAGCGCGGCTGAGCGCCGTCGACAACATGTGATCCACACGCGCTTCCGCAGCGGAGTCGGGACGCTGCACCAGTCGCTCGGCCCAGTAGCCGGCTTGTTGAACGACGAACGGATCGTTGAGCAGCGCCAACGCCTGCGCGGGGACGTTCGTGATGTCGCGCCGCCCCTGCGTCACTTTTCCGCCCGGAAAATTGAAGACCGCCAGGAAACGCGGCGGTTCCATCAATGTGTTGCGGATATAAATGCTCCGCCGACCGCCGCCGTCGAGGGGCCCCGGAAATAACCGGCGGTCAGCGTATTCCTTCTCCCGATAGGGCTGCACGCTGTGACCGAAGAGCTGCGGATCGAGCCGACCCGAAGTCGCCAGAATCGCGTCGCGAATCCCCTCGGCTTCAAGGCGGCGGGCGGGATAGTAATGCAATAACCGGTTTCCCGGATCGAGAGTGGCATCGCCGGCGGCGGGTCGACTGGAGAGCTGGAACGTGCGTGTCAGCACAATCCGCCGGATGAGCCGCTTGGTCGACCAGCCATCGGCGACGAACTCGGCGGCGAGATGGTCGAGCAGATCGGGGTGCGAGGGCTCCTCGCCCCCGTGACCAAAGTCGTCCACCGTGCGAACCAGACCGGTTCCAAACAGGTGATGCCAGATGCGATTGACGTAAACCCTCGCGGTCAGCGGATTCTTCGCATCGGCAATCCGCTGCGCCAATTCCCAGCGACCGCTGGCGGAGCGCGGCTCGGGCGTACAGGCCGGTTCATCGGCCCGCGAGAGGACGTCCAGGTATCCGCGGGGAACCACCGCCGCCGGTTGTCGACAGTTGCCGCGGACGAGAACGGGTTGATCGTAGCCCTCGTCCCCTTCACTGACTCCCGCGACCACGGTCGGCAGGGGAATGCCGGCTTCAATCCGGCGATACGCGTCAATCAGCCCATCGAGGCGCGGCGAGCGCCCGGCGGCGTTTTTCAGGAATCCCAGTGAGAGGCACCGGCTGAGCCAGCGGACGTCGTCGTCGTCGGCGCGATCCGCAGCCCAGGCGTCGAGGGCGCCGAGACCAGCAGCCTGATATCGGCCGGCGAACTCCGCCAGCGACGCCGGTGCGGGACCGGCAAACAGGCGTTGCAGATGTCCGAGCCCGGCGCGCGGGGGTTCACCCACATCGTGCAGCACCACCTGGGTCACACCGAAAGACGAACGGGGGTTGGCCGCGGCCTGTTCCCAGGGGACTCGATAGTTGCCGCCGTCTCCCCCCAGGGCTGCGAGTTGATCGGGGAACTTCGGGTTGTCGAACATGGTCATCAGTTCGGCGTAGGTGCGCAGTTGATCGCGATTGTCCGGGGGTGAAAACGTGATCCAGTGAAGTTCGGGATTGATGAGGGCCCGATAGTTCTTGTAGTTCAACTGGCAGTTGTTGGAGACCAGCCGGACCGCGCTGCTCCTCAGGCCGGCGACCTGGAAACTGATGTGCGCCTTTCCCGACGGGACCACGGGAGAGCGGAGCGTTCCGTTGAGCTTGTCCGACTCGGCGTTCGTAAAGCATCCGGCCGGCAAGATCGCCTGCAGGCGCGTGATCCCCTCGGGCGCCACCACAAAATCGCCGCTGTGCGGCAGCGGAGACCGCAGCGCGTGGCCGTCGGCGTCCCAGTCGGCGGGCAACTGCCGGCGGAAATCGCCGAAGGTCTGGTAGTGGGCGGCGTTGAATTCGGTCCGCGAGCGATCTTCCCGCGCGTACTCCTCAACCAGAGTTTTCCAGGCCCGCTGCCATGCCGCGGGATCGGCGTCGCCGAGCCTCGCCATACGTCGCCACGGCTCGAAGTGATCCTCCAGCGGCGACTTCTCTGCGGAGAGGGTCTCGGAAAGATTCGTCAGGCGCGGTCCATCCAATTCCGCCGCCGTCAACGCCGAAATCGGCGCATTCGAGTCGACGGGGGCGGCCTGCAGGTAGCGGCCGAGTTCCGCCATGTCCGCGCGCCACGTTTCGGCAATTTCCTGTCGGATCTGCGCCTTCAAGGATCGAAGTTGTTCGCGGACGGGGACGTTCAGGTCGGGATGGTCCACGGTGAGCGCGGCCATCCGCGAGCTGCGGATGACTCCCAGCACCGCGTAATAGTCGCGCGTCGACACGGCGTCGAACTTATGATCATGACACCGGCTGCACGCGACGGTCAGCGCCTGGAACGCCTTCGAGAGAGTATCGATCTGGTTGTCGGCGATGTCGTATCCCAGTTCCGGGAGACTGATGCAGTCGTCGTGATTGACTTCTCCAAAGCGATAGAATCCGGTGCCGATGGTGGATTCCAGGAACTTGCCGTCGGAGCTCCAGCGCGGCTGCGGAAGGAGATCTCCCGCAAGGTGTTCCCGCACGAATTGATCATAAGGGACGTCCTGATTGAAGGCGCGAATCAGATAGTCGCGATACCGCCAGGCATGGTGAACCTCATAGTTCCACTCGTTGCCGTGCGTCTCCGTGAACCGGACGACGTCGAGCCAATGCCGCGCCCAGCGTTCTCCGAAATGGGGCGATGCCAGAAGTTGGTCCACGAGTGCTTCAACGGCCGCCGCAGGTAAGGAACTCCCCGGCTCAAAGCGGGCCTCTTCGCAGGCGCGAACGAAAGTTCGAACCAGCTCCGGAGTCGGGGGCAGCCCCGTCAACACCAGACTGAGCCGCCGCACCAGTGTCTGCGGCGGGGCGGCGGTCGTCGGCGTCAGCCCCGCTCCTTCCTGCCGATGCCGGATGAAGGCATCGATGGAGTGCTCTGACCATGCGGAGTCGCGCGGCTGTGGGATTGTCGGCGGGTGGACCGGTCGCAGGCTCCACCATTCGGCGCGCTGCCGCGCCACGGCGGCCCAGTCGGCAGCAACCGGCGTGTTTGCGGGAGCATCGCGCGGGTCGATCGCCCCCTCCTTGATCCACACCTCGAAATCGGCGACCACTTCCGGAGCGAGCTTCCCCTTGGGCGGCATTTGCAGATCTTCGTCGTCGTAACGAATCGCCTTGAGCAACAGGCTTGCCGTGGGATCTCCGGGTTTGAGAGCCGCGCCGGAATCCCCACCCGTGAGCAGGCCGGGGCGACTGTCCAGACGCAGATTGCCGCCGAGTTTGGCGGCGTCATTCGCATGGCATTCGTAGCAGTGCTCGACCAGAACCGGCCGGATCCGGCGTTCGAAGAATTCCAGCCGAGGGTCATCAGCTCCGCCAGCGGTGAGCGATCCGGACCCGAGCAGCGCAATCAGTCCCCAAATCGTTCGCATAAGTCACCTTGTTTGAGCGCTCATCCGACGATTCAGGCTACCAAGGGGCGAACCTCTGAACCAGACCGTCGAACTTGCCGGGCATCGGTGTGGTGCGACTCCGCCAACAGCTTCCTGCGGATCGCGCCCGCGTCAAACCGCGCAAGCGGACATTGCATCAACCCGTTCGCATATGTTAATCTCCCCTCGGCCGAAACGCTCGTCGGTCGGGAGTCCTTGATGCTGTCGCTGGTTGATCCTTCCAATCCTCTGGGTCGTCGCAGTTTCCTGCGGGTGGGGACTTTGGGAGTCGGCGGATTGGCGCTGTCCCAGCTCCTGGCGGCGCGGGCTCATGCCGCGGCGGAATCGCCGATGCTGACCGGCAAATCGGTCATCTTCGT
>JANRLN010000640.1:0-2522 GCA_033762515.1 Planctomycetaceae bacterium | reverse complement strand
GACACTCCAACTACGTCCTCAGCGTCGCCTGGAACCACGACGGCTCGCGAATCGCCTCCGCTTCAGCCGACAAAACCGTCCGCATCTGGGACCCCAGCGACCCCCAACACCCCCTCCTCCTCCAGGGACACTCCAGCGCCGTCAACAGCGTCGCCTGGAACCACGACGGCTCGCGAATCGCCTCCGCCTCACGCGACGGCACCGTGCGGATCTGGGACGCCGCGGGAACGTGCCTGGCGGTGTTAGCGCCGGCCCCCGCGGGCTGGGCGGCGTACCGGCCGAGCGACGGACGCTACCGCTGCGGCGGCGACGTGGGGGGGCGGGTCTACCACGCCGCCGGCCTGTGCCGCTTCGAACTGGGAGAACTCGACCCGCTGCTGCCAGGCCTGCGGCTGCGCGACGACGAAGCGTGGCTGGAGCCGGGAGAGCTGAGGGCTAAGGGCTGAGGGCTAAGAGTTGAGGGTTGAGGGTTGAGAACCGAAAGCTGGGGCGCCGTGCCGTCTCTCCTGTCTCTTAGCTCTCAGCCCTTAGCCCTTAGCCCTCAGCCTGATTCATTTCCTTGCGCGTAGACCGAGTGCGAAGGGATGTGTTTCCGATGGCGCGCGGGTTATGCTGTGGCTCCCTTTCCCGGCCCTCTGGCAAGTCACCCTCTTGACGACGACATCCTTGACACTGCTGGAGCGTTTGGGACGCGGCGCCGATGACGCCGCGTGGGGGCGGTTCGTGGAGTTGTATACGCCGCTGCTGCTGGCATGGTGTCGCCGGTTGGGATTGTCCGATGCCGATGCCGCGGATATGGCCCAGACCGTGTTCGTCACGCTGTATGAAAAGCTGCCGGAGTTTCGCTACGACCCGGCGCGCAGCTTTCGCGCCTGGCTCAAGACGGTCCTGCTGAACGCCTGGCGCAATCAGGTGCGTCAGCGAAAGAACCGATCGGCCGACGGCGGCGGAACGGCGGACCCGGATCAGATTCCCGACACGGACCCGCGCCTGCAACTCGACGAGGCGGAATACCGGGCGCATCTCGTCCGGCGAGCGCTGAAGCTGATGCAGGAGCAATTTGAGCCCAAGACCTGGAAAGCGTGCTGGGCATTCGTCGTGGAGGATCGTCCCGCCGCGCAGGTCGCGCAGGAGCTGGGGATTTCCGAGAACGCGGTCTATCTGGCCAAGTCCCGTGTGCTGCGACATTTGCGACATGAGTTGCGCTGGTTCCTCGATTGATCAGGGGCTTTCGCGGGCAATTCTTGAGATTCGCAAAAATGCGAGACAGGTTTTGCGCGGGCTGCGTGTACTCTCTGCGTCACCGAAAACGTGCCTGGTTGTGACGCCGCGGAGCCTCTCGTCGTGCCTGCTTTGAGTCCCTGTTGGTCGTCGAACGAGTTGGAGCAGTTTCTGCTCGGACTGACCGATGAGGACCGGGCGGCCGAAATCGAAGCCCATCTCTCCGGTTGTCCGCGATGTCGGCAGCACATGGCGTCGCTGGGTGCTGAAGACGAACTGGTTGCGGCGCTTCGCGGACCCGCCGGTCGAGCATTGGTAGATCCACTCATCATCGAATTGAATGAGCCGCCGGCGGAACTCGTAGATCTCCTCATCCCGCAATTCAAACAGATTGCCGACTCTCTGGAGCCGACAGTTGATTTCGCCGGCAGCGACACCAACGCCACTCCCCCTGACGAATTGAAGACTCAAGCGCCGACGGTCACGTTCCCCTCCGAGCCCGATGTCGAGTTTCCGCGCCAACTGGGACGTTACGAAATTCGCGGACTGCTCGGCCGCGGGGGCATGGGAACGGTCCTGCGCGGATTCGATCCGCTGCTGAATCGTTCCGTGGCCATCAAGGTGCTGCAGACCGAGTGGATGGCGGAAGAGGGGATGGCCGAGCAACTGATTCGCGAAGCCCAGGCCGCAGCGACCGTCGAGCACGACCACATCGTGTCGATCTACGCGGTGGAGATGCAGCAGGGCAATCCGTGCATCGTGATGCCGCTGCTCAAAGGGATGACGCTGAATCAGCGACTGGAACAGGCCGGTGGACCACTGTCGGCGGCCGAAGTCCTGCGAATCAGCCGGGAGGCCGCCTCCGGTCTGGCGGCAGCCCATGCGAGCGGCCTCGTCCATTGCGACGTCAAACCGGGCAATCTCTGGTTGGAATCGCCGCAGGGCCGAGTCAAGATTCTCGACTTCGGCCTGGCTGTCGAACACGAAGATGGCAAGAAACATCGCGGCGGCATCTCCGGAACGCCGGGCTATCTGGCTCCCGAACAAGCCACCGGCGGCGTCATCGACCAGCGGACAGATCTCTTCAGCCTGGGCTGCGTGATGTACCGCATGGCGACGGGCCGGGCGCCCTTCACCGGTGAAGCCCGACAGCGCGCCCTGTGGACCGTACTGTCGGATCCACCGGCGGCGGCCTCGGAGTTGAATCCGGAATGCCCCGCGGAAGTCAGTGCGCTCATCGGTCGCATGCTCTCACGCGAGGCGAACGAGCGTCCGGCGACGGCGACCGAAGTGGTCGCCGC
>JANRLN010000639.1:0-3147 GCA_033762515.1 Planctomycetaceae bacterium | reverse complement strand
AGTCGCCGTAGCTGCGGACCTCGACAGCAAAGACGGGTGCCCCATGAAACGGCTCCATTCTCGCGGGCGGGCCGACATAGTACGCCGCATCGGGACTGAACGAGTCGCGATGAGGCAAGGCCACGCGAAAGGTGGCATTGTCTCCCACCGCGCGTCCGTGGCGAGTCCGTCGTACATGTGCCCTTAGTGACAAGGCGATTTCCAATGCGACCAAACTCGGCCAGGCACCTGTAGGCGACATCACGACGACCTTTCCGTCAATAATCTCCGCCTTCCCGTCAATTCGCAGCAGCCGTTCAAACAGCAGCTCAATTTCGGGGCTAAACGGAAACCGGACATCATATGTCAGGGGCGGTGCAGCGATCATGTCGACCGTGGTGCTCATGGCAGCCGAGACTCCTTGAGGTCTTAGAGCATCTCCCGCACGTCGGTCACCTGGCCGTTGATCGCCGCGGCGGCAACCATCGCGGGGCTCATCAGCAGCGTGCGGCCGGTGGGACTTCCTTGGCGGCCTTTGAAGTTGCGATTGCTGGACGAGGCACAGATTTCGCGACCTTTCAGCTTGTCGGGGTTCATCGCGAGGCACATCGAGCAACCCGCCTCGCGCCACTCGAATCCGGCCGCCTGAAAAACCTTGTCGAGCCCTTCCCTCATCGCCTGCTCGCGGACCTGCTGCGACCCCGGCACAACCAGCGCTTTGACTCCGCTGGCGACGCGTCGTCCCTGAACCAGCGCAGCCGCCTCCCGCAGATCACTGATGCGACCGTTGGTGCAGGACCCGATAAACGCCACATCAATCTTCAACCCTCGCAGAGGGGTCTGTTCCTGCAACCCCATGTATTCGAAAGCCTCGCGGACTCCCTTCTGGTCGTCTCCGACGAACGACGACACAGTCGGCAGCAGTTCCGTGACCCCAATGGCCTGAGCGGGATTGATTCCCCAGGTGACGGTCGGTTCGATGTCGGCGGCGTCGAAGGCGACCCGGTCATCGAACTCGGCATCCGGTCCCGAGGCCAGGCTGAGCCACCACTTGGCCGCCCGATCAAACTCATCTCCCTGGGGGGCGAACGGTCGCCCGCGGATGTAATCGACCGTCGTCTGATCAGGATTCACGTATCCGCAACGGGCGCCCCCTTCGATGCTCATATTGCAGACGGTCATCCGTTCTTCCATCGACATGCGATCGAAGACTTCACCGGCGTACTCGTAGGCGTAACCGACTCCCCCTTGAACTCCGAGTTTGCGAATGATGTGCAGGATGACATCCTTGGCGAAGACCCCCGCACGGAGCTTGCCGTGGACCTCCACACGGCGAACTTTGGGACGTGCCATCGCGAGCGTCTGCGTCGCCAGTACATCCGCGACTTGACTGGTGCCGATTCCGAAGGCGATCGAACCAAAGGCTCCGTGCGTGCTGGTATGGCTGTCGCCGCAGGCGATGGTCATCCCGGGAAGCGTCAGTCCCTGCTCCGGTCCGACGATGTGCACCACTCCCTGGCGGTTGTCCTTCAGATCGAACAACCGGATGCCGAAGTCCCGGCAGTTTTTTTCGATCGCCGACATCATCTCCTCGGCAAGGACATCCTGAAACGGCCGGATCTGATTGTCGGTGGGGACGATGTGATCTACGGTCGCCACGGTTCGCTCGGGAAACGGAACGGTCAGTCCGCGCTCGCGGAGGATCGCAAAGGCTTGCGGGCTGGTGACTTCATGAATCAGGTGCAGTCCGATGAAGAGTTGCGTTTGCCCCGATTCCAGAGTGCGGACGGTGTGCAGATCCCAGACTTTGTGGAACAGATTGCGACGGTCGGACATGTCGGAACTCTCAGCCTGATCAGTAGTTGAAGCGTGAATCGGGAACAAGATCTGGAGCGACAGCTCGTTTCCGTCTGCCGGCTGCTAGATCCAGCCGCGCGCCACCCTCGGTGAGGCGTTGCTCACGCGCAATCCGCATTCGTTATGCTAACCGATGTCGTAAAGCAACGCGACTGGCGGGTTTGATCCGCAGGACACCAAATTCCGTTCACCGTTCGGAGGTTTCCGTCGAACGGTCGTTGGGCTGACCAGGAATTGCAGGGAGTCTCTCCGGTGAATTGTCCCAGTTGCTCCGCCAGCGTGGCCGTGAATCTTGCACAGTGTCCCTATTGCGGCCGGCACCTGGAACGATCCCATCCCCCGTCGCGATCCGACGGTCAATTGGTTCCTCAGCCTGACCGATTTCAAGTGGCCGATAGGCCGCATGCGTACACAATCCAGTGGCGACAGGACGAACCGCTGGGCCTCGGACTTGCGGCGGTGGCGTTCTTCGTCGGCATCTCTGTTGTCGGGTTGCTGCTCCATGAAACCCTGTCCCCGATGCCGTACTTCCAGCGCACGGCATCGCTCATTGTTGTGGTCGGATTCGGCGTCGTCTTGGTGTGCGCCCTCCTGGCGGGAGCGGTCAAATACGCCTTCAACGTCACGACGATTGGCATCCGTCACGGCGAGCTCCGCGTCGACGTCGCTCCGTGGTTCCAGCGCACTCTGGTTCGTCTTCCAGCGGCGGATGTCAAACAGGTCTATTGCCGCGAAGTGATCGCGGAGGTTCCGACAACTGAGTCTGCCGCGAAGAGTTGCAGCGTGGAGCTGCTGCTTCACAATGGCCGCACGGTTCGATTGGTTGGCGGGCTCTTGGATGCACTGGACGCCCGATTTCTGGAACAGCAACTGGAAACGCGTTTGCGGCTCAGAGACCTTCCGGTGGCGGGTGAGCGCTCTCAGACGTGACGGCGCCTCTGATGGCCCACAATTAATCGGGAGACCGACGATGCCCGGCCATCCAGCGCATGGCGGTGATCAAGTCTCCCTCGTGACCCCCGTCAAAGATCGTCACGCGGGTGGGGCCGGCAACTCGGCGGACGAGAACGCGATGGGTCCGGCCCAGTTCGTCGGGAGCACGGCCTCGATCCGCCGGAGAAATGCTTTGCCGCTCGGTCATCGCGGCAATCTCTCCAGGTGAAAAGCAGACGTCGCCGTATCCCTGCACTTCGGCCAGCAGATTGAACGCGCGCAGAGCGTGACTGATGGGCACCGAACCGTTGTGACCGTCGGTGATGCCCGCGTTGATGTCCAAGGGAAGTCCCTTCGCGCCCGCGAGATGTGTGAGGG
>JANRLN010000638.1:0-2555 GCA_033762515.1 Planctomycetaceae bacterium | reverse complement strand
ACAGCTTCGCCGGCAGCAGCCCCCCCACCTTCTGCTGCACCAGTTGCGGCATGAGATTGCCGAACTTGGCGTGTGTCACGACGCTCGGCAGGATCGATTCGACCTTGTTGATGGCGACCGGCAACAGCGATTCGAAGCCCCAGCGACAGAGGGCATGGTGCTCGGGAGCCGCTTTGGTCACGCCGCCCAACAGCCGATGAGCGTGCTGCTTGCTGAAGCTGCCGTCGGTCATCAGGACAGCAACCGCCCCCGAGCCGCCGGTGAGGGTCGCGAGGGACTTCGTCAGGGCATCCATGCTCATCTCTTCGAGGAGCCGATGGATTGTGTAATCGATGATCTCGCGGGCCGTCTCGCAGGAGACCACCATTCCCGCGCGGATCTGACCCAGTTCGATCCGGTTGGCGATGTCGACCATGCCATTGAGCACCCCCAGGCAGGCATTGCTGACGTCGAACACGGCGGCGTCAGGACTGATCCCGAGGTTCGCGGCGACGTTGCACGCCGTTGCTGGTTCGAACTGCTCGCGACACACCCCGGCATAGACCAGCACTTCCAGGTCGCGCGTGGCGACGTTGGAATGTTCGAGGGCCCGCCGGGCGGCCTGCGTCGCGCCGTCGCTGAGCCGATGCCCTTCATCCCACCAGCGGCGTTCGGCGATCCCGGTCCAGGCTTCGAGCTGACCGGGACCGATGCGCAGCTTCTGATACAGCGGTTCCAGCCGCGCTTCAATCTCGGTCGACGATACCACCCGTTGTGGGAGTTCATACCCGATGGCATCGACGAAGACACGATTGTATTTCATGGACATGGGTGATCAGCAGTGAGAGGTCAGGGGGCGGCGGGCAGTAGTTTGTGGGAGGTCAATCCGTCAACAGGCACTTCCACTCTTCTCCGTCCTTGGTCTTCAGTGTCCCGCTCCAAGTCCCCTTGTCTCGCTGTGTGATGACAAACTCCCCCAGCAGCGGCAGAGATTCTCGCCAGACCATCTTGGACTTTTTCTCCCCATTCTGTGTGTTGGCAATGGGGCTGACGACACCCACTTTCGCACCGACGGTGTCGTACAGAATCCCTTCATGTGCGCGAATCTTGAATTTTTCCTTCTTGCCTCCGGCAACGTTCTCGGCGACCACATGCCACATGGTCTCCTTTTCGCCTTTGGCGTCCAGCGGCGGCACCATCAGCACTGATGCTAAGCTCAGTCCTATGACGACAAAACATGCCGACTTCGACCACATAGCGATTCTCCCACTGAGGACGACATCAACACGGTTCGACCCAGGAAAGGCGAGCATGATCTTCGTTCTTGCTTGCATTCCTGCATCGTGTTTCCATGCAATCTGCTGTTAGCGGTCAAGCACTTCCAGTTTGCATTTCCACTCGTCCCCTTCTTTGGTCTTGAGAGTCCCGCCCCAGACTCCCTTCTTCGCCTGCGTGATCATGAACTCTCCAATCAGGGGCACCGACTCGCGCCAGACTATTTTGGATTTCACTTCGCCCGGTTTGGTGTTGGCGATGGAACTGACAGCACCAATTTTCTTCCCTTCAGTGCTGAAGACCACTCCGTCTTTCACGCGGAACTTGAACTGTTCTTTCTTGCCGGACTTCGCGTTCTCGGCGAAGACATGCCACATCGCGCCGACGACATCGTCCTGACCATCTTGAGCGCCGACCGCACCTGTCTTGTCCTTAACCTTCCCCTTTTTCTTTCCTTCCGCGGCGTCGCCATCGACGACCGAAACCAAACATCCCGCCAGCATCAGGAACGTCGCCAACTTTGAGAACATCACGATTCTCCCTGTTCGGCAGCAGAACGACAGCTTCCAATCTTTTTCGAAACTTGGACACAAAAGGTGAGCCTCGAAGTCTCGGCGTCACCCTACGCATGTGACATCTGCAAGCGGAAATCGATCATCTGATAGATTACCCGCCCATCCACCGTCAGAAATCCGCAGGCGGTCGCGGTCCGGCTGGCGTTGTCCACAGCGGTCACCACCACATCGACTGTAACCGTTTCGTCACGGGGAATCACCTGCCCCCGGTAGATCCACTCGTGCGGAGGGTTGAGGGTTGAGAGTTGAGGGACAGAGCGGATAACGCTCCCGGGACATTACCTGGCCCTAAGCCCTTAGCCCTCAGCCCTAAGCCGCCCCAGCGCTCAGCTGCGTAGACCTGCAGCAGTTGCAGGAACGATTCCAACCCCAGCGAGCCGGGCCAGACGGGGTCCTGGTAGAAGTGGGCCTGAAAAAACCACATGGCGGGGTCGACGTCGACGCTGCCCCGGACGAAACCCAGGCCGTGCGGACCGCCGTCGAGAACGAGCGCATCGACCCGGCGGACCATGCACCACCGCTCGTCAGGGAAAGGCGGGTTCAGCGGGACTGGAAACGACTTCGCGCGGGCGAGTTCGTCCGTGGTTGGTTGGTAAACCTTGGCGTCGCGGATCCCGACCTGATTCGCCAGGGCGTCCTTCGAGAAGAAGCCAAAGTAGGTGTTGCCGACGTACACCGGTTCGCCGTTGCAGCGCAAGTTGTAGTCGTAGTGCTGGATGATCATCC
>JANRLN010000637.1:0-9719 GCA_033762515.1 Planctomycetaceae bacterium | reverse complement strand
GTCCGTCGCCTCCGCCAGCCGGAAATCGCTCTCGTCGAAGTGGTATCCAAAGGCCTGCGCAATTGACAGATGCAATTGGTCAGCCGACAGCGGACGAATGCGTGCCCGCGCCCAATGCAGCATCTGCTCCTCCGCTCGCCGCAAATCCTCTGTGGTTGACGCCGGTGGAGAGGCCTCGATGGATGACCGCTGGTAGGTGTCTGAAAGCAGGATGGTTTGAATGAGTCGCTGAGTGTCGAATTTCTGGGCGCTGAAATCGGCTGCCAGAAGATCGAGAATCGAGGCCGCCGTGGACGTCGTCGCGGAGGGTTCCTCGTCCAGATTGATGACCAGTCGCGTCCCGATCAGCCGTTCCCACACCACGTTCACGAAGTTGCGGCTGAGGTACGGATTCTCGGGAGCCGTCATCCAGTGCACCAGGAGATCACGCCGAGGTTTCGAGCCCGCGTCTCGGGGGGCGCCGGGCAACTGCGGGAAGACCGTCTTCCGAGCGTATCGGCCTTCGTCAGTGGGTGTCGACTGCTTGTCAGGGATGGACAATTCGCCCCGCGGACGCTCAATCACCACGGAGAAGGCTTCCCCTTCCTGGGGATTCGTCGGGGTCATCTTTCGCAGCCGCGCGAAGTGGGCCGCCAATCCCCAGAAATCTTTCTGTTTCCAGGCGGCGTGGGGATGATCGTGACACTCCGCGCATTGGAGCGTTACACCCAGCAGCTTTTGGCTCACGGCTCCCGCCAGCGCCGCGGGTTCCACGTTGTAGCGCAGGAGAAAGTTCACGGGACCGCTGCTGTCACTGGTTCCGACGCCCCCCATCAACTCCGCGATCAACTGATTGTAGGGGAGATTCTTTGCGAAGCTCTCGGTCAAATAATGTTGCAGCCGTCGTGCATCATATTCCTGGGTGTCGAAAGGGCGCCGGTCGGTCAGGAACTCCGTCCACAGTCGCCCCCAGTGTTTGCCGAACTCGGGGGACTTGAGCAATTCACCGATGACCGCCGCCCGATCCAATGTTCCGTTCCCCTGCCGCTGAGTGAAAGCGTTCAACGGCGGGGTCCGCCCTGCAAGGTCCAACCACACGCGTCGCAGGAACTCCTGATCGCTGCAGGGCGCCAAAACCGTCACACCCGCCGTCTGGCATGCCGCCTGCGCCAGTTCGTCGATCTGGCGACTGACCAGTGCAGGCGCGCCTTCGGCGGCACTCATCGGGGCTGTGGTTCCCCAAGTCGCTGAAACTCCCAGAAGAATCCACAACTCGGCACGCATGTTCGGTCCTCAAACCCAGCGCGTTCGGCGGTGAACAAATCCTACCGCTGACGTGGTTGAAAGAAAGAAGTGACTTCCCATCGAGCGACGGCTGATCCTGCCATCGTCCTTTATTTCTAGCCAAGGGACCAAAAGTTTGCACTGAAAAATTCCCAATCGGCGCCAGAACTTCTCCCGCCAGACCGACGGTTCAGCTCGTGGTCAACGCTTCGAGCTCGAATCAGTCACAGTCGCCGGCGGCAGCTCTCCAGAAATCGAGTTGACGAACGACCCGCCACCACGTTGTGATTGTTGCGGGGGCTCGCGACGGTAAAGGTCTGCTTGCCTGGGAAGCGACCGTGGCAGGCCTGTCTGACGGGGGTTCCGATGCAACGTCTGTTTGTTCTCGCGGCCGTTTGTGCCCTGGCGACAACTTCCGCGCTGGCGCAGAACCAAGGCGGCGGCAACCAGGGGGGGAATCAGAACCAGGGGAATGCCGGCGGGATTCTGATTGATGCGCGGGGAATCGTCGCCCCCGGCTTCGTCGCCGATCAATCGGACCGTTTGAACGCCAAACGGCAGCGAGCGGCGGCGGAGAAATCGCTGGCGTCGGACATCATGTCGGCCAGTCCCTGCCGCAAGGTCTCTCTGATTCAGTTGGAGGCCGCAGTCGCCGCACGGCTGGCCGCCGAGGAGCCGATCTCTCCCGAGTTGGCCTGCCTGGCGGGCTTGCAGCGGATCGACTATCTCTTCGTCGATCCGGACGGCAAAGACCTCATCATCGCCGGCCCCGCGGAAGGTTTCGCGCCCGATCAGGTGGGCCGGCCCCGCGGCGTGGAATCGGGCCGGCCGACGCTCCTGCTGGACGATTTGCTCGTGGCGCTCCGCAGCGTCCCCAAAAGTTCGGAAGTCGGCTGTTCGATCGATCCTGTGCCGGCCAATCTGGCGGCCCTCGAACGCTACGTCGCTCAAAACAGCACTCCGG
The DNA here is from genome assembly GCA_033762515.1 of Planctomycetaceae bacterium. GTDB lineage: Bacteria > Planctomycetota > Planctomycetia > Planctomycetales > Planctomycetaceae > DSVQ01. Next base: position 7,492 of record JANRLN010000637.1, on the reverse strand, counting down.
CGACGCCGCAGGTGATCGAGCGCCGCTACAAGACGATGGCCGACGTCTTGGGCTTGCACGACGTCCGAGTCATGGGAGTCCCTGAAGATTCTCATTTTGCGCGGTCGCTGGTCGAAGCCGACTACCGGATGAAGCGAATCTCGATCGGGTTGGAGACTCCGGGAGTCAAGGGGCTGCGGAGCCATCTGGCGATGCTGGGTCCGGGCGGCAACAGCGTGCAGCGGTGGTGGTTTGTGCCCCTGTACGACGGGCTTTATCGCAGCGCCGATCGTCTGGCCTTTGAACTGGTCGGGCAGCGTGTGCAGTTGCTGTCTCAGGAAGAACTCACGAACGCGGCCGGGGAGCGGTCGGCCGCCGCCACGACGCGCCTTACCACGCAGGCCTTCGCCAAACAGTTCACCGAGCGCTTCGCCGACCTCGCGGATCAATCGCCGGTGTTCGCCGAACTGCAGAATCTGTTTGATCTCTGCCTGCTGGCCGCGTTGATCGATCAGGAGCAGCTCGCCGGTCGGGTGGGCTGGTCGATGACCGTCTTCGGCGACCCGGAGCGCCTGCCGCATCGCCCGGGTCCGGTTCCCAGGCAAGTGCCCGCAATCGTCAATTCGAAGCGGGCTTCCAGCGGCGTCATCGTGGGCCTTGTCGGCGGAGGGGTGACGATCCAACTCCGAAACGTGCTGAATCCGGCAGCGCTCCAGGAATCTCCGACGCGCCGCCTGGATGCGGTTCGCGCCGAGCATCTCGGCGCCGCACGGGTTCCGTCGCATCGATGGTGGTGGGACTAGCACCGCCCGACGGGGAGACGATCCGGACGCTTCGAAGGCTCACTCCGCGGCGACGACCATCGCCCCTTGCATTCCGTCCTTGAGCAGCCCGCCGTCGTTGGCGATCTCCGCCCAGATGCGGACTTTCTGCGTCACCGCATCGACCTTCGGCTCAATGAAAACGAGCCGTCCCTGGAACGTCCGTTCTTCAATCGAGAGTTCGCCGCCGGGGACGTCCAGCCGCAACTGCACCGGGGCGCCGACTCGCAGACGCAGCGAATCATTGAGACTGACGTGCCCTTCGGCGCGCAGCCGCGACAGATCCGCAATTTCCACAATCGGCTCGCCTTCACGAACGGCTTCGCCGCGGCGTTTGGAAATCTTCATGACCACCCCCGCCCAGGGAGCGGTCACCGAATACGCGTTGAGCAACGCGAGCGTTTCATCCCGCTGCAGTCTGGTGATTTCGAGCTGCCACTGAGCCTGCTCCAGCTGCAGCAGCGCCTTCTCGCTGGCGAGGCGCTGCTTCCGCAGCTCCATCTCGGAAATCGTGCCGGAGGCTCCGGCATTCACTTTGACCGACTTCGAGAACTCCAGGTTGGCCAGCTCGGCGGCTTTGCGGGCGAACCGGAGATCGACGTCGTTCTCCAGTTGCTTCTCCGCCACCGCCAACTGCGCGCGGATGACCTGATCCCGGAGCTTCGCCACGAGAGCTCCCGCGGCGACGGCGTCCCCCTCGCGCACGGCGACCTGATCGAGCACCCCGGTCCTCTCGGCGGCCAGAGTCGCCCGCTCGACGAGACTCAACCGGACTTCCGGGACCGTCAACGGTCCGTAACTCGTCTGTCCCTGGGTCGCGGTATGACAAAACAGAAGCCCGCATGCCGCGAGTATGGCTCCGTACGACCCCGTGCGCTGTGGCATGATTCGCTCTCACTTGGTGTTTACGGCCGCATGCGGCCCCGACAAGCGGCGGGATAATAGGGAGAAGCCGTCCGGCGAGCAATGCCGAAATCCCGTCTTGACTCGCTGGTCGATCGGATCGACAGTGCGGGTGTATTCTCGGCGGTATGCTACGGATTGGGAGATCCTCCGGTGTCGACGTCTGCGGCCAGTGTGCGCCTCGCCGATCATCGTCGCACAGAGTCTGCGTCGGTTCCGGATTTTGCGCCGGTGGCCCGCAGAATCCATCGCAGTCTGGACGAACGCGATGTGGCTCGGGCCCTGGCCGACGATGGTCGCCGCTGGAGCGGCTGGGATCGAGTGTGCGTGCTGGTCCGCACGGGACAACGCTGGCGGGTGGCCGCGATCTCGGGACAGGAAATCATCGCTCCCCGCGCACCGACGACGGTCCGACTGAGCGCCCTTGTGCGTCAGGTGCTGCGGTCGGGGCGAGCCTGGAGCTTCGATCGCAGCGAACCGGCTGACTTGCCGCAGGCGACCGAAACGCTGCTGGCCGACTACCTCGCCGCCGCGTCGCCCCATCGGCTGCAGATCGAACCCCTGTTCCCCGCGATCCCAGGCGAAGAGAGCGAACCTGAGACCGTTCGTCGTCAGGCTCCCTTCGCGGCATTGGTCTTCGAAGATTTCGCAAACACCCCCGTCGACGGCGATCGCGCCGCCCGTACGACGGCCCTGGTCCAACAGGGAACGCTGGGGTTGCTGCACAGCCGCCGCTGGGGACGGATCTGGCTGCGTCCTTTACTCGCCGCCTGCGGCGAGGTCTGGGCGGCGATGTCGGTTCAGCGGTGGGTCGTGGCGGTGCTGGGGATCGGTGCGGCGGCAGGGCTGTTCTTCGCGCTGGCGACGATTCCCGCAGACCTGAAAATCGACGCCACGGGACGACTGATGCCTGTGGCTCAGGCGCGCGTCTATGCCCCGGCGGACGGGGAAGTGACGGAGCTTCTGGTTGCCGGCGGGGACCGCGTGGAAGCGGGACAGCCGCTGCTCACTTTGTGGGATGCGACCTTGAGCGAAGAGATCGTGGTCACCCGCAGTCGCCTCGCCGAGGCGGAGCAGGGTCTCCAGGGGGCGAAGGCGGAGCTGCACGAGATTTCACGCGCTTCCGGCGAGCGCAGCGAATTGGCGCGGCTGCAGACGCGCGTGACGCAGCTGCAGATCGAGATCGAAGGTCTGCGCCGCCAGTTAGTCTTGCTCGATGCCGAAGCCGAGCGTTTGACCGTGCGGGCGCCGGCCGCCGGTGTGATCACGACGGCCGACCTGCGCGACCGGCTGTTGTCGCGCCCGCTGCGCCGCGGGGACTTGCTGCTGGAACTGGCTGACGACGCCGGCGCCTGGCAGCTGGAGTTGCTCGTTCCGGAGCGCGAGTTCGGGAAATTCCTGCGGACCAGCCACAGCGTCGATCCGCAGTCGGCTGCCATCGAGTTTCGTCGGCTGGCGCAACCCGCGCAAGTTCATGCCGCCGCGGTGGTGGAAATCGGCGCCAGGACGGTGGTGATTCCGGATGTCGGTCCGTGCATTCCCGTCACGGCGCGCGTCGACGCCGCCGATTTCTCGCGACAGATCGGCGCCGACGTTGAAGCCCGCCTCCGGGGACCGCAGAGCACCCTGGGCGAGGCCCTGTTCGGGGACTTTGTGGATGCGCTCTATCGCTGGTCGTGGTGGTAGCGAAGACCGCCGATCATGCCGGCCAGCATTGGCTGCCGCCATCCACCCGCAAGACCTGGCCGGTGACGAAGTCTCCCAGAGGACCGGCAAAGAACTCGACGACGCGCGTGACCTCGTCAACCAGGCCAACGCGGTCCAGCGTTCCTTCCGTGACCAGTCGCTCCTCGGGCACGTGGCGCGTTCCCAGGAACCGTCCGGTCCGTGTGTCGCCGGGAGCAATGCTGTTGACGGTGATGTTGTACGGCCGCAACTGCAGGGCAAGGCAGCGCGTGTACTCCACCACCGCGGCCTTGGCGGTTGAGTAAATCGCCGACGACTCATTCCCCTTGAAAGCAGCGATCGAACTGATGGTGATGATCCGGCCGGTCTTGCGCGGCATCATGCCGCGGGCCGCCTGTTGACACACAAGAATGGTGCTCAGCAGGTTGCGATCGAGGACCGCGCGGACGTCGATCTCCTTGATCATGACGGCGTCATTGGGGTTCGGCTTCCCCCCCGCGGCGGCGATGTCCCCGCCGGCATTGTGGACCAGCACATCCACCGGCCCCAGTTCCGCCGCCACCGTCTGCACGACCCGTTCCGCATCGGCCGGGTTGGTCAGGTCTCCGAGCACGCGAATCGTCTTCACGCCGTATTTCTCGGCGATCTCGCGCGCCGTGTCGGTCAGCGTCGTTCCTTCGCCATACTCCGCCGGCCCTTGTTCGCGCATGCCGTGCACGCCGACATGGCAGCCCATCCCCGCCAGATGCTCGGCGAAAGACCGGCCGAGACCCCGACCTCCCCCCGTGACCAGAGCCACGCGGCCTGCTAATACCTGAGACATCGTCATCCTTGTGTTTTCTGCTGGGTCACCAACCCAAAGACATGTTCGTTTCGATCTGCCGCTGGGCCTCGTGCAGGTCGGAACCCGTGTCCTGCATGAAGAGCCGAATCGCATGCAACTTATCACCGCGCGCCTTCACCAGGCAATCGCGGGCGGTGGTGCAGGGTTCGGGGGCGGAACCTTCAATCCCCAGGAGTCGCTTGGAGATCACCCAGGCGTCGCGCGGCCGCTTGGCGACCCGCAGCACATCCTCGTCCGGAAAATGTTCCTTCGTCGTCGCCGTGGCCGCCGCCTGAGTGTCGGCCCAGGCGATCATGATATGCGCGGTGGTCTCGATCTCGAACAGCGGCATGGAACACCTCAACCTTTCAGCAGGGAAGATGGATCTGCGAACTGCGAGACGTCGGCAAGTATACCCAGGAGAAAGTCGCAGAGTCTATGACCTGTCGACTCCGTACCGGAGAGAATTCCTCGGGGAGATGGACGGGCTGCCGCCGCCGCGTTTTCGTCGCCGTCCAGTGGGAACCGATGCAGTGTGTGATCCCGCCTGATCCCTCGACGCCTTACGCGTCGGATTCGCAATCCGACCCGCCGGGAGCCACCGGCCAGCCCGCGGCGCCGAGCAGTTTGACGAACCGGCAGTCGCACAATTTCGAACAGCGAAAGTCAGACCCCTGTCGCTGAAAGACCACGAGCTCTTGAGCGTCGTCGTTGCCGACGGGGATCACCAGCCGACCCCCGTCGGCCAACTGCGCCAGCAGGGCCTGCGGCGCCGCCGGCGCTCCCGCAGTGACGAGGATCGCATCGTAGGGGGCCCCTTCCGGCCAGCCCAACGAACCATCCCCCACGACGCTGATGATGTGGTGCAAGCCAAGTTGCCGCCAGACGTGCTGCGCGCGCTCGGCAAGCAGCGGGATCCGCTCGATCGTGACAAGTCGCCCGCACAATCCGGCGAGGATGGCCCCCTGATATCCGCTGCCGGTGCCAATCTCCAGCACGCGCGATTGCGGGGTGACGCAGGCCGCTTCCGTCATCAGGGCGACGATGTAGGGCTGGCTGATGGTTTGTCCGGCGTCGATTCCCAAGGCGCGGTCGCAGTAGGCCTGTGCCCGCAGTTCCGCCGCGACGAAGGCATGCCTGGGAACATCGGCGATGCGCCGCAGCACCGCCGGGTCGGCGATCCCCCGTTGCCGCAATTCCACCGCCAGGCGTTGTGCTTCCGTCCGCCAGTCCATGATTGCGCCGTCCTGTTTGCGGCGACGTCGCAGGAGCTCGCGACTTGCGGGGGGTTCCGATCCGCGAGGCCGCAGGCGTCGGCGGCTTCAAGTTACAACGCGGCGCTGGCGGGTTCTACGGCGAGTTCGCGGTTCTCGGGCGGGTTCTCCCCCGCGGCGACATCGCTCTCGTCTTCGCCGCGATGAATCACGTTCATGGACCTCCAGGCGCCCTGCTGGAAGCGGGCGACGTAGACGAACCCCAGACAGATCACATAGGCCGAGCAGAAGGTCCAGCTCCACAAGAGATTTGGCCCATACCAGCGCCACACGCCGTAGGTCGGCAGCACCAGCAGCAACCAGGCCGAGGAACCCGAGGCGATCATTGCGAACCGGGTGTCCCCCGCGCCGCGAATCGCCGAACCGAAGACGATCGCCATGGCGTCGAAGAACGAATAGACCGCCACGAATCGCAGCAGGACGACCACGGTCTCACGGATGTCGGCGAATTCCGCGGCATCGGCCTTGGCGGCATAGGGGGCGATCAGCAGTTGCGGCAGCAACGTGTAGGCCGCGCCGAAGGCCAGCATATACCCTCCCGCGAGCGAGAACCCTTTCCAGGTCGACGCCGTCGCCAGTTCGGGTCGCCCCTCGCCGATTCGCTGGCCGACCAGGGTGGAAACGGCGATGCCGACGCCGATGACGGGAATGAACGCCAGCGTATTCAAGTTGAAGGCGATGTTGGTCGCCGCCAATTCCCGTTCGCCGATCCAGCCGATGATCATCATAAAGGCGGCGAATCCCGCGACGTCGATGAACATCTGCAGGCCGCTCGGGCCGCCGAATTTGAAGATGTCGCGCTGCAGCCCGAGATCAAACTTCCATTCGCTGCGGAACGGGTAGAGCTTGTTCGTCGACGGGGCGAGGATCAGGGCTCCCAGGATCAGACAGGCCAGGAACTCTCCGAGCGTGTCGGTCATGGCGGCCCCCGCGATCCCCCATTCCGGGATGGGACCCCAGCCGAAAATGAAGGCGTAGTCCAGAAAGGCGTTGATCGCCACGCAGAAGACATTCACCGCCAGCACGATGTTGGTCCGGCCTCGTCCGCTGTAGAAGGCGGAGAGCACGGTGTGCAGCACTGCGGGAATGCCCCCCAGGCACAGCCAGCGAAAGTAGATGGCCTCCATCCGGGCGATCTTTTCGCCGTGTCCGATGGCTGCAAACACCACATCCGCAAAGGGGGCGGCGAGCGTCAGGAGCGAACCAACTCCAATCGCAAAATAGACCCCCTGCCAGACCGATGCGGCGACGCGATCGGGCTTGCCCGCCCCGTCGTATTGAGCGACGAACGTGTTCACATACGACGCGATGCCGAACGGCAGGCTCAAACACGACCAATAAAGAATCCCCGCGGGCAGGGCCGCCGCCAATTCGTCGCGCGAATGCCATGTCAAGTAGACGCGATCGATGACGTGCATCAATGATTGCGTGGCGGCGCTCAGCATCAGCGGCACAGCGATCGCGAGCAATTCGCGATAGCTGCCGGGCCGATGAGGAATGCGAGTCGGCTGGGCGGTGGGAGAATCTGCAGGCACTGGGGTCATCCTGAGTGAAGGAGCGGCGCCTGCACAGCACCGCCCGCAACGTCATCCATCGATTGTCAGTGATCCGACGTCGCTTCCCCCATTCGAGCGGCCGGCCCATCCGCTCGCAGGGTCGGGAAAGATTTCCCGTGTTATCGATCATCGGAGAGGCTCGGACAAGCCTGACACGGTTCAGGTTCGGCGGTTTGGCAAAAGGGAAAACCGGCTACCATTGGCAAGCCGGGCATGATGAGCGAGAATCCCGCAGATGGTAAGGAGACTCCGGCCGCTGTGGGACTGCGAGGAATCGATGAATTCCGCCAGACAAAGGTTGTCAGCTCTGATTTCCGGGGGACTGGCCTGTGTATGGTTCACGGTCCTCTGCGGCCCCCTCCTCGGTCAACCGCCAGCCGTGATCGACGACGAATCCGTGGAATGGGATGTGCCGGCGAATACCCCGGCGACCAACGACGGCGGCGCGAC
>JANRLN010000636.1:0-28418 GCA_033762515.1 Planctomycetaceae bacterium | reverse complement strand
GCCCCTCCCTGGGTCATGAACGCGACGGTGTCGAGCCGCAGTTCGCTTTGCTGCTGCAGCGCGCCGTGACAGGACCAGCAGCGTTCTTTGAAAATCGCCCGGACATCGCGGGCATAATCGACCTCAGCCGCCGGAGCGATCGAGAAACTGAAAGCCGCCGAGAGCCCGGCGATGGTCAGTGATCGAAGCATGCGTAGCCGCCTTGGTTGCGAAAGCTCTTGGGCCAAACTTGCGGACTAGAACAACGCCGTCACCGGGCGACCGGTGCTGATGGGCAGGGGGCGACCGAGGTGATCCGGCACAGTCAGCTCGGGATCAAGCCCGAATGCATGGAGCGCGGTCGCGGCGAAGTCGTCCGGAGAAACAGGATCGCGGGCCAAGTAGGCACCCTGCGAATCGCTGGCCCCCCAAACGGCTCCGCCTTTTACGCCCCCGCCTGCAAGGAGCTGCGTGTAGCAATGTGCCCAGTGATCGCGGCCGCCCGTGGCATTGATCTTCGGCGTCCGGCCGAACTCCCCGGCGACGGTCACCAGGGTATCATCCAGCAACCCCCTCTGGCTGAGATCCTCAAGCAACGCTGAAAAGGATCGGTCAAACGACGGTGTGCAGTATTGATGCGTGAGCTGCTGACGTCCGGTGAGCTGCCCGTCGATGCCACAGACATCATCCCGCACTCCGTGATTGTCCCAGAGGTTGAACTGGCAACCCTTGGCGTCGAAGAATGTCCAGAAGACATTGACGTAGCGGACGCCCGATTCCACCAGTCGCCGGGCCATCAGCAGCGACTGCCCGTACTCATTGCGACCGTAACGATTACGCACGGAATCGGGTTCGCGATCGAGCTGAAACGCCTGGCGAACCGAAACCGTTCCCAGCAGACCGTGCGCCGTATCGAACTGCTCCTCTGCCGCCGCAACCGAGCGCGCATTGAGGGGTTTGCCCAAGGCTTCCGCAAGTTTCCGACGCGCGAAGAGCCGTTGATCGTCGACGCCCGCGGCCGGCTCCAGCTCACCCAGGGTGAGCCGGGCGTCCGTCAGCGAGCCTTTGCGCTCCTTATCGAAAACCACCGGGTCGCAGGCCGTTCCGAGAAACCCGCCCGACTGGCCTTTATAGGGAGGAGAGTTGGTTCCAAAGTACCTGGGCAAGATGATCCAGGCGGGCAGCGGACCCCGCTCACCCAGATACCGCTGCACGATCGCACCGAGACCAGGGGGGTCGTGCCGCGCGATGTACTGGTCTCCGGGGATCGCGGGTTTCTGCCCGAGCACGGAATGGGCAATCGCGTTGCCGTGATCATTGTCGGTGTGCGTCATTGACCGGATTAGGGCCAGCTTGTCGGCGTGACGGGCGACATTCGGGATCAACTCACTGAAATAAGTTCCAGGAACACTTGTGGCGATCGGAGCGAACTCGGAACGAACGCCAGCGGGCGCGAGAGGTTTGAGGTCCCACAAATCCGGCTGAGAGGGGCCGCCGCAGAGGAAGATCGAAATGCAGGCCTGCGCGCGCGGGTGTTTTGCCGTCGATGCCGTTGCGCTCGGAACCGCACCAAGAATGGACCGCCAGCCTGCCCCCGCAAGAGCGGTCATCCGCAGCCATTGCCCGCGCGACATTCGCACGGGGTCGTTGATCCGCGCTGGGAATAAATTCAGCATCGGTTGCCTCGTTTGACGGCAAGCCAGCCCCAAACCGCATGGAGCGAAGTTCGAGCACCACCGACTCTCAGCGCGGCGAAGTTGTGGTGCATTGGCTGCCGACTCGATAGAGAGATTCCTCATCCAGGGTCACAGCCCGACGAGCTTATGTGGCTGCTTCCTGTTTCTTGCGGAGTGCACGACGCAACCCGTGCGCCAGCTTGTCATAGACACCTTCGAGCTCGCGTGACTTGCCGGATTCGGTCCAGCATCGGCACGAGGCCGCGACGAAGTCCTGCTTCAAGATGTGCTGCATCAGCGCCTCACACGCCAGATCGACATCCCCCAGGCGATACATCGCATACAGGGCGGCATGCATGCCGTACAGTTCGCGAAAGTCGGCGTGATACGGTCGGTTTTTGTCGACGCTCAGGTAATCGCTGGTTGCCCCGGCGATCGCAAAATAGACCCCCAGTGATCCGGCGGGAGAGGCCTTCTGCACAATCACCTGGTGGAACAATGCATCCTGGTGGAATGCGCCGGCGTGGTCGTCCCGGTCGCAGCATTCGTACATGGCGTTCAGAATTTCGCGCCAATGGGCGAAATCCGATTCATTGAGGTCGTTGAAGCACTGCCGCATGGCGATGCACTCCAGCTTCGCCCGGCATTCGTACAATGCGGCCACAACTTCCGGGGAAGGGAGTTCGGCCACGACTGTCCCGCAGTTCGGCCGGGAGTGAAGCAGTCCCTCATAGGTCAACTGCTGCAGAACCTGACGAATGGGGCTGCGACTCACTCCGAATCGAGCGGCCAGATGCTCTTCGCGGAGCGGATCGCCGGGAGAAAAAATCCCCTTCCGCACATCGCTCCGTATGCGGGATGCAATCTGTTCGTGAATCGAAACAACCGTGGAGCGGCGCGACATCTCGCAACAATCCTTCCCCAATGCCCGGGGGGTATTTCAGACGGGAAGCTCTGCATCACGCCGCATCCGAATGCCATTCGGACGCGGCGATTTCAGCGGCAAGGGACATGTTTCCACGGGGAACCGCGGAGAAATCCTCGGATCTCCGAGATCTCTTCCCCCGCCAGGATTGTACACAATCGACAGCGGCACGCAAGCTGCAAGGGTGGGTTTCGAAAATCAGACGGCTCAGAATTTCCATCGACCGCGCGGAGCCGGAGGTTGACAAAACCTCGCACGGACTGTGTATTGTATACAAAGTTGACCCGATGAGCGACCTCGACGTGAGACCCCGCGATTCCGCCGCACCCCAGAAGGCCCGCGATGCAACAGGTCCCCGCCCGTCCCCTCGTTTACGAATTGAACAGGCACCTTGAGCCGCGGTGCCGAATTCAACCGGGAGAGACAATCCGCGTCGAATCCGAAGATGCCTTGTCGGGCCAGATTCGCCGGGCGGGTGATCGGCGCGACAAAGCGCGGGTTCCTTACAGCAATCCTGTCGCCGGACCAATCGTCGTCGAAGGGACGCAGCCGGGCGATCAGCTCGCGGTGACGATTCAGTCGATCGAACCGCGTGACGGACAATGTGCGACTTACACCGGGGCGCCCAAGCAGCTTGGGGAATGGCTCGGATTCGACGTCCCGCATGGCGCGCACGTCTGTCCGATTCGAGATGGAATGATCCATTGGAAGGACCGGGTCCGGATTCCCTACCAACCGATGCTCGGCTGCATCGGCACTTCGCCCGACTGGGGAATTCCCACGACCGGTCCCGCGGGACCCCATGGGGGCAACTTGGATCTGGTCGAGGTCATGCCCGGCAGCACCATCCATTTACCGGTGAGTGTTCCGGGGGCCTATCTGTACCTGGGGGATGCCCATGCGGCCATGGGGCACGGGGAACTCTCCGCGACGGGCCTGGAAATGGCCGCATGGTCGACGATTTCCGTCGACATCGTTCGCGGCAGCCCCCTCACCGGGGTCCGCGTGAGCCATCCCGAATGGTTGATGGCGGTCGCCACGCAGGGCTCCACCGAGCGGGCGATCGCGGAAGCGTACGCCCGATTAATCCTGTGGTTGGAAGCCGACTTCGGCTGGAATCGTTGGGACGCTTACGACCTGCTGACCCACGTCGGCCAAGTCTCCGTCGGCTACTACGGGAGCGGGACCGTCGGCGCGAAGGTCGCGCGGACTTATCTCCGACCTTCCGGGAGCTCCGTCGCGTGAGCGAAGCCGGCCCAAATGACCAACCACCCCGCAGCGATTGCCGCCGAGCAGACGTCGACTCCACAGGTCGATGCCCGCGTGTGGTACTGCCGGTGGCTGGTGCTGCTGATTCTGGCCGGCGCCGCCGGGAGCGCCTACCTGACGCGGCATGCCCTCGCAGTGGCGAACACGACCATCCAGCAGGAACTCGGTTGCAACAACCAGCAGTTTGGTTATCTGTTCGGAGCCTTTTCGCTGGGGTACCTGCTCTGTCAGATGCCCGGCGGGTGGATCGGACAGCGAATGGGAACGCGCTGGGCGCTCTCGATGTCGGCGGTGATGTGGTCGGTAATGACGCTGGCGACTGCGTATGCGATGAATCTTGTCGCGCTGATCGTCATCCGCTTCCTGTTTGGCGCTGCCCAGGCAGTTCTGGTGCCGAATCAGGCCAAGGTGCTGCAGGATTGGATTCCCGGGGGGATGCGAGGAACGGCCAGTTCGGTGCTGATGGTGGCCATGTCATTGGGGGCGGTTGCGAGTTTGTCCCTGACCGCGGCGCTGATGGAATCGTTCCCGTGGAGAACGATCTTTTGCTGGTACTCGGCTGTGGGGGTCGTCTGGGGGCTGCTGTTCTACTGGTGGTTTCGCGCCACACCGCAAGAGATGGCGTGTCTGCGGGGGGCCTCCGTCAACGACCAACTTCCCGCCGCCGCCGCTGCTCGCGCCGCCCCGGCACAGTCTACGAAGACATGTGTGCGCGTCGGGGCGCTGGTGGGGTCGATCAGCCTGTGGGGGCTGGCGGGGATGGCGCTCTTCAAGGCGGCAGGCTACAACCTGCTCGTGACGTTTCTGCCGGCGATGCTGCAGTATGCGTACAAACTGACTCCCGAACAGGCCGGACCGCTGACATCCTGGTCGCTGGTAACCTTCATTGCGGGCTCGCTGGTCAGCGGCGTCCTGATCGATTCCGTGCTGTTGCGGACGGGGTCGCGATACTGCAGCCGATCGGCCGTCGGGGCGTTGACGCTGGGGCTCGCGGGACTGTGGATGGTCATCGCGGGTTTTGCCCCTTCGGCGACGCAGTTGGTGGTGGTCCTCAGCATCGCCTCGTTCTTCGCGGGGGTCGCCGGTGCGCCGGCATGGGCCGCCACACTCGACCTGGGGGACCGCAACACCGCGCTGGTGATGGGGTGGATGAACACCGCCTCGGCGTTGGCGGGGATCGCCTTCTCCCCGTCGGTGGGCCGTCTCGTCGATGCGATCAAGGGGGGATGGGGCGACTGGAGCCTGCTTATCTGGCTGCATGCCGGATTCTATCTCATCGCGGCGGCGTGCTGGCTCGTCGTCTGCCCCGATCGACCCCTGGCACTCACGGATCAAGACCATGCTGATTGACACGCATACAAACCTGATGTGGTACCCCGATCATTACTCCGACGAATTCGTTGAGTTTGCGTGGGAAGCCAAACGGGCGAAAATGAAGCTTTCGTCCGAAGTGTACTTCGCCGGCCCGGACGTCGACTACAAGAACTCGTTTGACTCCAAGCCCGCAGCGTTGCTTGAAGCGACTCGCAACGCCGACAAGGTGATCGTGTTCGGAATTGTCGCCCCGTTCTGCGGAATCCACGCCAACCAGGAGCTGATCGCCGACTTTGTCGAGCAGCATTCCGACCGCTTCATTGGTTGGTGCTCGGTCGACCCGAACGATCCCGATTGCGTGAACCAGCTTGAGTACTACGTGACCACGCGCGGCTTTCGCGGACTGAAGTGCTCGCCGATCTATCAGAACTGGAATCCGCAAGACCCGAAGCACTTGCCGCTGTTCAAGAAAGCGGAAGCACTGGGAATTCCGGTCAACATCCATCAGGGGACGTCATTCGTCCGGCCGGGTCCGCTCAAGTACGCCAACCCGGTGCTCCTCGAAGACATCGCGATCGCCTGTCCCAACCTCCGGATCGTCATCGCTCATATGGGACATCCCTGGGAGACGGAGTGCGTGGTGCTCATTCGCAAGCACCCCAATCTATACGCCAACATTTCCGCACTCCACTACCGTCCTTTACGTCACTATCAGGCCTTCATGACTGCGATTGAATACGGCGTCGAGCACAAACTGATCATGGGCTCGGACTTCCCTTCTGCGACGCTTTCCCAGGTGATCGCCGGTCAATGGAAAGTGAACGACGTCGTCGAAGGGACGCGTTTTCCGACCGTCTCAAAAGAGATCATCCACAACATCATCTACGAGAACTGGAAAAGGTTTCTCCCCGACTATGTATAACCCGCCATCGGGGTCTTGGCACCCGGCGAATCTCACGACACTAACTCGATCACGGCAAAGGGCTCCCATGCATTGGACGCGACTGCTGATTCCGGGACTTATGTTGGGTCTGGGCCTGATCAGTTCCGGTTCGGCGGCGGATCCCGAATACGAGTGGGAACTGGTGACAACAAACGCGCCTTGGGCCGCGCGTGACGGAGCGGGGATCGTCAGCTATCAGGGACAACTCTGGCTGCTGGGGGGCTGGAACCCTAATCCCTCAGTCCGCGAGTTCTTCCCGCTGATCTGCAACAACGAGGTCTGGTCGTCGCCGAACGGGAGCGACTGGAAGCTCGTCCGGGCCAACACATTCAAGGATGCGACGTTCGACGCCACCAAGGACTGGGAGGGGCGGCATACCGCCGGATATGCGGTCTTCAAGGATCGCATGTGGATCATCGGCGGCGATGCCAACCAGAGGCGCTACCAGAACGATGTCTGGAGTTCGACCGATGGCAAGATGTGGCGATTCGAGAACCGCGACAAGCCCCTGCCGTGGGCGCCGCGGGTGCTGCATTACACCGTGGTCCATGACGATAAACTGTGGGTGATCGGCGGCCAGACCATGCCCGGCTTTGCCGCCGGCGCGGAAGAGAGGTTTTATCGCGACGTCTGGACCTCAACGGACGGCGTGAGCTGGACCGAAGTAAAGCCAGTGCAACCGTACTGGTCGCCGCGCGGCATGATCGGCGGTTCGGCGGTGATGAATGGCCGCATCTGGGTGCTGGGAGGCGGAACGTACGATACGCCGACCACCCCCTCGCGGCTCTTTTACAACGATGTCTGGTCCTCCGCCGACGGGGTGCAGTGGACCCAGCACACGGCGGCCGCGCCCTGGCATCCGCGGCAGTATCACGATGTCGCGGCTTGGGATGGAAAGCTGTGGGTCATGGAGGGCTATCACCAACAGGGAGGAAATCGGAAAGATGTCTGGTATTCTCCGAACGGCTCCGACTGGACCGAGCTGCCGGAGACTCCCTGGAAGCCTCGGCACGCGGCCAGCCTCGTCGTTCATGGCGACCATGTCTGGATGATCGCCGGAAACAACATGGAGCCGGATGTCTGGAAGCTGAAGAAACGCTGACTTCCCGACCGCAAGCCCGTCCATGGCGATGGGTGGGCTTGATTGACAATGCGGACACAAACTCCGTCTCTCAGTTTCTTTGAGTCTCCCCCCCATGAATACCGATCCCTTGACTCCCCTGACTCTGGCAGGTTCGGTGATCGCCGTCCCCCCCGTGGCGCGGCAGGCCGACCTCACCTGGAACATCGAGGCGAATCGCCGCATCGTTCAGCACCTCGAAGCCGGCGGCGTGACGACGCTGCTGTATGGAGGCAATGCGGCCCTGGCCCATGTGTCGCTGAGCGAATATCCGGCGCTCCTGACAATGCTGACCGACGCCGCGGGTCCGCAGACCACGGTGGTCCCGTCGATCGGACCTTCATTTGGTCAGATGCTGGATCAGGCGACGATCCTTAAGGACTACGCCTTTCCGACCGTGATGCTTCTTCCCAGCCGCGACGCAACCACTCCGGCAGGTCTGGCCGCCGGGGTCAAGCGTTTCGTCGACAAGCTGGGCAGGCCGATCGTCCTGTACATCAAGCATGATGGGATGATCGATGTCGAGACTGTCCAGAAGATGGCGAACGACGGCCTGATTTCCTGGATCAAGTACGCCGTGGTCCGCAGTGACACATCGAATGATTCCTTGCTGAGAGGACTGATTCAGGCCGTTGGACCATCGATCATCGTCAGCGGGATGGGAGAACAGCCTGCAATTATTCATCTACGCGACTTCGGCCTGATCGGTTTCACGTCTGGCTGCGTCTGTGTGGCCCCGCGACATTCGATGCGGATGCTCGCGGCCTTGACGGCCCGCGACTTCGCCACAGCGGAGAGGATCCGCCAGCAGTTTGCTCCGCTGGAGAAATTGCGCGATGCCATCAACCCCGTCCGGGTCTTGCATGCCGCGGTGCAACTGGCGGGAATCGCCGAGACCGGACCGATTACTCCGCTCTGGTCTCCGGCGCCCGAATCCGACCATGCGGCGATCAAAGCCGCCGCCCTCGAACTCCTCGGGCGGAACGCCGAGGGCTGATCCGGTGCTGCGATCGTGAGAAGCGGCGAAAATCGATCCAACAGGAATTGCATCCCGTGCTGATTGGTCATGTGAGTGACGAACGTTATGTCGCGCTGGCCGATGTTCTGCTGGAGTTTCAGCAGGAAGGCCAGACACGGGCGATCGTTCGCTCGACCCCTCGGGGCGCCGTGGAAGCCGATCTCCCGCCGGGGGACTATGTCGTCACGCTGGTCAAAGCGGGCTACGGTTCGAAGCACTCGCGGATCACCATTGATCCGCAGCGCCCCTGGCAATTTCGGCTCCTCACGGATGGACTGCTGGGTTACGTTTGGCCGCGATGGGTCAAAGCGGGTGAACGTTCCGAGTTCTGCGTTCACGCGACGGAGCCTTATCGGCTGAGTCTGTGGCGCTATGGCTGGAAGCGTGAGTTCGTCAAGCTTCTCGGCTGGTTTGATGAGCACGGCCCGCGCGCGGTGATGCAGATCACCCCCGATGGCGACTATACGCAAACGGGAGTCGGGTGGAACCGAGTCGGGTATGGCAACAATCCGCACCACTCCAATTTCGTGATCGGGCCGGAGCGCTCGGGGCTGTATTACCTGCACGCCAAGGGAGAGCAGTCCGGGACTTTCTTCTCGTTTCCCTGGGTCGTCGCGCCGGCCAGGCCTGGCGCTCCGATCGCGGTCCTCGCCAGCACTAACACCTGGCTCGCATACAATAATTTCGGCGGGCGCAGCAACTACATCAATGCCCATCGACTTCCCGACGTTCCAGTCGTCAATGCGCGGCAGGATCTCATTCGCTACACGCACGCCGGGTCATTCAACGTCTGGGGCTTCGCTGATGACGAGTACCAGCCGTTGGCCTTTGAACGACCGGAGTTGGGGAACGTCGTCCGGGAGGACGAGGAAGTGACCGACCCGATCGCCGGTCGACTCACCTGCGGGATGGCTCCAGCCGAGTGGCGTCTCCTGGGCTGGCTGGAACGGGAAGGCTTCGCTTACGACTACTACGCCGAGTCGCAACTCCATACGGGGGCTCTCGATCTAGATCAATACCGCATCCTGATTATCAGCGTCCATCCCGAGTACTGGTCGCGCGAGATGTATCTGCGGGTCAAGGACTGGGTCTGGAACCGCGGAGGAAAGCTGATCTATCTCGGAGGCAACGGGCTCAACTGCGAGGTTGAGTTCGTCGGCGACAACCGACTGCGGTTCAAGACCCATCTCGCCAGCACGGGCGGATCGCTGGGAATGACCGATCCCGACGATCCCGACGTCTTCCTGGATAGTCGCATGGCACGGACCGTGGAGTCGGAAGCCAACCTCCTGGGCGTGGTCTGCACCGACAGCGGCATCATGACCGCGGCCCCGTATCGCGTGATTCGGCCCGACCATTGGGCTTTCGCAGGGACGGGTCTTCGCGAAGGGGACGTCTTCGGCGAACGGAGTCTACAAGAGCGAGTCCCAGGCGGAGCCTCCGGGCATGAAACCGACAAGATGTCTCCCCATTCGCCCACAGGAACGGAACTGCTGGCCAAAGGCCTCAACTGCGACGGCGGCGGAGCCGAAGTCGTCCATTACGAGACCGTCAGCGGAGGTGCCGTCTTCTCGGTCGGATCGATCACCTATGTTCCCTGTCTGCTGGTCGACGACGCCATCTCGCGGATCACATCCAACGTGGTGAGGCGATTTCTGGCAACTTCGACGATTCGTCTTCCCAACCCGGGAGTTCACTGATGCCCCAGCCTTGCCCCGGCCCCAGCCGCCGTCGCGAATTTCTGCGGGCCGGCGCCCTCGCCTTGGGTGGATTGAATCTCCGCGATCTCGTGGCGGCGCGCGCGGCAAGTGACTCCCTGGAAGCCGACACTTCGGTGATTTTGCTGTACCTCCATGGCGGCCCGTCGCAACTTGAGACCTATGACCTCAAGCCGGAGGCCCCATCGAGCTATCGCAGTGTGTTTCGTGCCATCCCCACGAACGTTCCACGCATGGAAATCTGCGAACTCTTCCCGCGTCAGGCAAAGATCGCCGACAAATTCTCCCTCGTCCGGTCGCTTCATCACGATGTCGGCATACATAGCGACGGCGGCATCGTCGTCTTGACCGGCAAGCGGCCGACGAGACTCGATCCGACGTCGCAATCGAAAAGTGAGCACCCGGAATTCGGCATGATTGCCAGCCGTGTCCGTGGTTTCGGCACGCGGATGATGCCGCCGTACATCACGCTACCTCGCAAGCCCTACATGACACAGCCGTCCTACCTGGGCATGCAGCACAGTCCCTTCGAGCTGGACGACCCGTCGCGGCCCGACTTTCGGCCGCCCCAACTGCAATTATCGGCCGATCTGCAAGTCCGTGGTTTCGAGGATCGCCGCCAGTTGCTCAGTCAATTCGATCGATTGCGGGGGGCGCTGGATCTGGCCGGAAACCTGCAAGGCACCGACGAGTACCGTGATCTGGCCCTGCGGATGCTGACTCGACCGGAGGTCGCAACGGCATTTGACCTGCAGCATGAAGCCCCGGCGCTACGGGATCGCTACGGCCGACATCTCTGGGGGCAAGGCTGCCTCCTCGCCAGGCGGCTCGCCGAGGCGGGGACCGCCGTAGTGAATCTCTACATCGACACGCCGGAGAGCGGCCCCGACTTCACGAACTGGGATGACCACATCGGCAACGCCGGCCGCCCCGGACATTTCGCCGGTTACATGCGAACTCGGCTTCCGTACCTCGATCAGGCCCTGTCGGCCCTGATTGAAGATATCTACACCCGCGGTCTCGATCGACGGATTCTGGTGGTGGTCATGGGCGAGTTCGGTCGCACGCCGCGCCTGGCGGAGAACAACCAGGGCGCCGGACGCGACCACTGGCCCGATGCCTACACGGCCTTGGTTTCTGGTGGTGGACTGCGCATGGGACAAGTGATCGGAGCGACGAACTCCAAGGCGGAGTTCCCGACAGAGAGTCCCCACACACCCTATGACTTGCTGGCAACGGTCTACCGGCACCTCCGGATCGACACTGAGCTGTCGATCCCCGACTTCGCCGGTCGGCCGATCCCGATCTTGAGCGCGGGGAAGCCGATTCGCGACCTGATCTGACTCCCTGGTTCCACGCGATTCTCCCGGAGTATTTCCGCATGCCGCGTCCGTTGCTGCTGGCCGATCAAACTCGAGCGATGGCGCGGGAAGCGGTGGCGGAAACCTTGCTCGTCTGGCCGATGGGAGCGATCGAACAACATGGGCCCCATCTTCCCGTGGGGACCGACACCTTCACCATCGAACATGTCACGCGCCTAGCCGCCGCACAAGCCGCACGGCAGATTCCGGTCACCGTCGCCCCGACGCTGCCGTTCGGATCGTCCCACCATCATCTCCCGTTTGGCGGGACGATGTCGCTCGATAGCGAAGCCTACTATCGGATGATGACGGCCCTCTGTGAATCATTGATCATCAGCGGTTATCGGCGGATATTCCTGGTCAACGGTCATGGGGGCAATCATGAACTGCTGCAGCTGGTGGCGCGTGACCTGGCCTTGAAGCATTCCGCCAGTCTGGCGGCCGCGTCTTACTGGACGGTCGCCTGGGATGCCTTGGTGCAGCTCGACGCGCATGCCAACTGCAGATTCCCTGGGCACGCGGGGGCGTTCGAATCTTCGGTCATGCTCGCCCTGCGCCCCGAACTGGTGCAGGAACCGCGGCCGCATCGCGGGCTGAGTGGCTCCACCGACCCACGGGGCTTCGTTCGCCCCTATCGAGCGGAGCATCCCGGAAGCTGGCAGGCGATCGACGGCTACACCGACAGTCCTGCGCGTGGCGACGCCGAACGCGGCCGGCAATATCTCGCGGTCATCATCGACGAGCTCACGAAAGCGATGATCGAGTTTCACGGCCAAGCGGCGATCTTCTCGGCTCCCACTCCACGTGAGACCGGGCCGGCTGCGAACCCGTAAACGCGCTTCGCCTGGGTCGCAGATGATCCGAAAACTCCGCAAATGATGTTCCAGGGCCCGCCATGCAGATCACGCGAATTGAAACGATCCCGGTCAAGATTCCCGTCGACCGCCGCGTGGGGACCTTGCAGAATGCGAAGGGGTTCCGCTTTACGTCGGAGATTCTTCTGGTCGTGATCCATTCCGATCGCGACCTGGCGGGGGTTGGTGAAGTAACCGCGTCCCCTGACTGGAGTGGCGAGACTTGCCTCGGGGCGAAAACACTCATCGACACGTATCTCGCCCCGCGATTGCTGGGGGAAGATCCCCGGCGCATCCGAAGTTGCATGGATCGACTTGCGAAAACCTTTGCGAATCCGTTCGCGAAGGCGGGCATCGAGCTGGCGCTCTTCGATTTGCTGGGGAAACACCTGCAGACCCCGCTCTATCAACTCCTGGGTGGGGCGGTTCGCGGTTTTGAGATACCGCTGCGGTTTCCGATCATGCCGGTCGGTCCCGCGGATTCGGCCGATGTCGCCCGCCGTATGGTCGCGGAAGGTTTTCGGAACCTGAAGCTGAAGGTCGGACATGATCCGCTGGAATACGATCTGGCCCGCATTCGACAAGTGCGAGATGCCGTCGGTCACGACATCCGGTTGACAGTCGACGCCAATGGCGGCTGGACGGTCAATGAATCGATTCGTGCCGCCCCGCTCTTGGAGGAGTACGGAGTGCTGTTCTTGGAGCAGCCGGTTCATCGACTCGATCTTGAAGGGCTGGCTCAGGTCCGCCGGCGGATTCAGCTGCCCGTGATGGCTGATGAATCAGTCTTCACCGTGCAGGATGCCCAGCGTTGTCTGCAGCTTGGGGCGGCAGACATCATCAGCATTTACCCCGGCAAGAACGGCGGGCTGCTTAAGACCATGACGATCGCCGCGATGGCGGAAGCGGCCGGGGTGCAGTGTGCCATCGGCAGCAATCTGGAGTGGGATCTTGGTTCGGCCGCGATGGCCCACGCCTGTGCGGCGATTCCGAACATCTGCGTCGAACGCTACGATGCCGACATCATCGGTGCCTATTTTCACACAGAGCATGCGGCAGCACCCGCTCTGTGCCTCAACCCAGGCTTCGTCACGGTCCCGCAAGGGCCCGGCTTGGGACTCGATCTCGACGATGCCCGCGTCGCTGCGCTGCGGATGTCCTGACTGCCGCATGGCACACGCTTGAAGTGATGTCGCACGGTAACCTTTGGGATTTGACCAGTACCTGAACTCGCTTCGGCCTTGCATACGTACTGAGAAGTTTGAGATCGACCGCGATGGACAGGATGTGCTCTCCAGCACCCTGCCCTTCGTCGCAGGGTGGGCCAGCCGCTATGGACTTTCCGGGACCGTATGTTCTGAGGCCCTCGATTTGTCAGCCTTACCGGGAACCCCGCGTGCAACGGGGATTTCGTTCACGGTGTAGTATGCATGGCGATGCAGCAGGGCTTCGTTGTCGCGCGAACGCAAGCGGGCGAGATCGAGTTCGTAAACGAATCCCTGCTGGAGTTTTTCCAGCATGATCCCGGCCGAGAGGCAGTCCTCGGCCAGCGTGACGGCTGTCACTTGGGGCTGGTGCTTCTCGATTTCCGGTCCGCCGTAGCCCTGGTGGTACGGATGCGTGAAGGCCGAGATCACGTAAGAATCGGTGGCTTTGCCGGTCACCGATTCGACGGGTTTGGTGAACGTGACTTTGAGTCCGCCCGGTTGAATGGTGACCCGGTTGATCTCGAAAGGCGTCTTGCCGGACCATTCAAGGCGTTCCAGTGCAAAGGGTTTAGTGCCACGCACCGGCCAGCCGCGATTCGTCCCACCGCACAGCAGCTTGCCGCCGGGCGTGAATTGGACGTTGAGGATGCCCGTCGAAAGCCCCTCGCGAAACGGATAGCACGCTCCCTGCCAGACGCCGTTGACCTGTTCGGTCGTGGCGCGCATCAAGATCGACTGGGTGTAATCGCCGAGGAACAATTGGTTCTCGAATGGTCCGAACTTCCCTTGCGTCCGGTCGACGTTGAACCCCGTGATCGACCGGCCCATGCGGATGTACGGAAAGACGATTGCATACGGGACCAGTTGCTTGACGCGGTTCTTCTCGGTCGCAATCCGCGTTCCCGACTTCGGCTGCTGCGGCGCCGGGCCGAGTTCGGGCGCATGCTGGTACCAGCTGATGCTCGCTGGGTGACCGTGAAAGCTGCCCGGCGACACCGCCTTCAAACTGCACGAACAGTTCCACGGCCCCTGGCTTTCAACATAGAACAGTGCGCCATGCTCATCAAAGCCGATCCCGCCGGGACTGCGGAGGCCGCTGGCGAACGCGGTCGTCGTTCCGTCGGGCGAGACCTTCATAATGAAGCCGCGGTTCAGCGCATGGGAGTAGTAAGACTCCGACAGCCCGAGTGCAACGAACTGATCGCCGTTGGCGTCCAGCTCGGAGCCGAACGCGTATTCGTGGTAATTCGCATATCCCCAGGCATCGGAGAGGGTCTCGAAGCGATCGGCCACACCGTCGTTGTCGGCGTCACTGACGCGCGTCACTTCGCAGCTTTGAGTGACGCGAAAGACGTTGCCCTTGCACGTAAGTCCAAAGATCTCGTCAAGTCCTGTTGCGAACCGGTGGAACGACGGGGCAGGTTTGGCCGCGTCGACGCCGTCGATGAGAAAGATTTCACCGTGACGTGTTCCCACGGCGATGCGCTGATCCGGCAGCACCGTGAAGGCCCCGGCCTCGATGACGGTGTCCATCGGCAGCGGGATGTTGACGATCGGATAATACTCGCGCTCGCGTTCTTCGGTTCCCCAGCGTTCACCAACCTCTTCGGCGCGCAACGCGCCCAGTGCCGACACCATGATCGGAATCAGCAGGCCCAGCAGTCGACGGTGATTACCTCTGGAGCGGTTCATACAGACATTCCAGCGTGGATCGGCCTTGGGGAAGCGGGAGTCGCAGGAGTAATTCGGAGCGCGGCGGTTCGTCGGACAGCGCTCGCAGCTTCGCTTCCGCCGGGGGGATTGTTAGCCGCAGGTTGCCTCTGCGAAAGACTCGCTCCGACTCCTGCTGGATGTCACCGGTCAGGGCGCGGAACCAGATGGTTTGCGCCGACGGCGCATCGAATTGAAGCACCCGGCGGAGTTGCCGTGGCTCATCGGCGCCCGTCGCCACTGACCGGTCTTCGATCTCAATCGAGCCGCTCCTGTATTGGAATGTGGGAACCGACGATTCATCGAGGAAATAGCCGCGGAACTGATAGCCGATGTTCTTGGGATAGAGCGGATTCGGATTGGTTTTCGTCTCCTTGGTCATCACCGGCAGCAACGGCCACGGAGCATTCTCGTCCGTGAGCGACACGAAAGAGACATCCTGGGCCAGCGTGATGGGCTCCCCGGCAGGATGGAAGTCCCCCGAACCCTGACCGCTCCAGTTGACGCTGATGAACTCACCCTGCCAGAGAGCCGACAGCGTTCCGGTTTCGGCGTTGAACGCATAGCTGATCTTCTCCGGTAGACCGACGGCGATGCCGCGAAAGCCGGCAACACGACTGCGCCCACGATGAATCCGGGCTTGATCGTTGACCACGAGTCCTGTGCTCGCCGCGCGCAGGCCGGATGGGTCAGCGGCGGACGTGCCCAGCGAAAGGTAATACCAGATCGCTTCAATCTGCCGGTCGGTGTGGCCCTCAAGAATCGTTTTGAAAGCGGCGACACCGTTGGGCCACGCGGTCGGCATGATCGTGCGCGGACGAAACGCTCCGGGGTCCCGCAGGTAGTGGTAAAACCACCCCGGCTGAAGGCGCTCATAACTCGTCAGCAGATCAATACCTTGATTGACCAGGCCCTTTTTCCGGTTGAAGTTATGGCACGCAATGCAATTCAGCCCCTTGTCCCCCAGCAGCTCCCGACCCGCCGCGCGAAGTTGCTTTTCTCTTACACGGTCGCTTTCAGCGGGACTCTCGGGACTCGGAAGTCTCATCTCGGGACCGTTTAGAACATCAAGGCGACTGAAAACGGCCGGGATGTGCTGAAGATTGGCTGTGCCATACTGCGGCATTCGAGTCGTCATATAGGGACGGACGCCTTCACCATCGAACAGCACCTTCTTCATCCACCCCGTTCGCAGCTTGGCTCCGACCAGCGTGAGCGGCGGCGGGATGCGACCGTCGTCTCCGAGTTTTAGTTCACTACCCGCAAAGAATGGGCTGTGGAAGTCATGCACGCCGCCGTAGTCATCGCGTACGTGACAAGCGATACACCGAAACGCGGTCAGCATTTTTGCCAACACAACTTTGTCGGAATCGGCAGTCGGCTCTTCTCGCAGCGACGCAATGATCGCCTGGATCTGCGCCTCTTCGAGGGCGAACCGGGGGCTGCGGTCGCTCGTCTGGGTTAAACAACCGCGCGACGTATTCGCAATGCTCAACGAATTCGCCCGCGGCGCCGCCGCGATGCCCGGGAGGGCATGACACGCCGCGCAGTTTAAGTCTTGAAAGTGCTTCCTTCCCAAAGCCACCAGGAGATCTTGTGGAACGAAGGCCATAGCCGATGGCGATGGTTCCCCCACGAGATAGCCCGCGATGGCGCGCGACTCTGCGAGAGTCAGTTTCATGTCGGGCATGCGCCCGGAACTGCGAACCCGAAGCGGCTGAAACAGAAATTCGCTGAGTGACGATACACTGTACTTCGAGGTGACATGCCCCAGCGGAACGGCGTTGGGCTTGATCGCCTTGTTCGCGACGTTGGCTGGGTCGTCATCCTCGTCCGCCGCGTCGTCACGTCTGTTGACTGCCGGGGGCGCTTCCTTCGGTCCATGGCATGCCACGCAGCCAACCGAGTGAAACAGAGTTTCCCCCAGACGACGGTCGATCGGATCAGTTGTTTCGGCTTGACCGACGCCCTTCGACAGTGCCACGAGAAAGTGCGTCAGCGCTTCTGCGATCCGGTCGCGCTCGGCCTCCGGCTGCGACGCCAGGAGATCCGGCATCGTGGTCCCGGGATGAGCTGCTGACGGCGATGCGAGGAAGCGACGCAGGAAATCGGGAGAGATTCTCGCGCCAACTGTGGATAAATCGGGAGCCGTCCTCTCCGGCAACGAACTTCGCTGAAGTCCCTTGTGACAAGCCGCACAGCGCAGTTCGGAGATCAGCACTTCACCCGCCTGTGTCTGCGTCAGCGGATGGCGGCCGGGCCACGCTGGGTCGCCACCGGCGATCACCGCGCTGGCGACCACGAGCCGGAGAGCCAGAAATGTGGAGATCAAGCACAAATGACGCAATCTCATTTCAATTCGTCTTCTTGCCGGTGATCACGAGGCTGTGTTTGGGGATCGTGAAGATGAACGCCACCACGGACGAGGCTGTCATCCGCGACTCGGAACCATAGCCGGCGTTGTCGCGATTGGGCTGATAATAGAAGCTGCCGTCGGTGCAATGCGCCATGGTGAACCACCAGCGGTTCGCGTCCATGAGTTTGCGAAAACTGTCGGGATCGACATTCGCCGCGAGCGCGGTGTAGCCCATGCCCATCAGTGGTGAACCATGCGTGTCGGGGAAGCTCTGCGGATGCCGGCCGATCACTTTTGCATGCGACAGCGCACGTTCCCGGTAAGCCGGCGCGGCGTAGGGGCTGAGGAAATTGGCGACGCCGGCGGCGCCGGTGCGGCCCATGTCGGCCCACCCGTCCTGTGGGCCGCCCATCTGGTCACCGTACCAGACGTACCCGTTTTGCCCAGTCCCGCGCTCTAGAAAGGCGTAGGCTGCATCGTGCTTCTCGCGATCAATCTCAATGCCGCAGCGGTGCATCAGCGAATACGCCAAAGCTCCCTGTCCGGTGAGCATCGCAATGGGGCCGTAACCTTCGAAGCCGGGGTTGTGTCCCCAGCCGCCGTGAGCATCTTTCGGCCCCTTTGGAAAGCTATCTGGATGCGTCTTCTTCGCCTTGGGGTTGATCTGCGACATTCGGAGATACTGACCCTTCGCGAGGCGATTGTGGACTTCCTGCAGCTCCGGCAACACCCACGCTTCGCCCGTCGCGAGATAGTATTCGCTCATGACAATGGCAGTGCTCATGTACGTCCAGTTAACTAATCCATAGCGGTTCTCTTTCGCACGGCACTCGCGACTGTGATAGCGGACGTTGCGTTCCACGGCCGGCAGGTATTGTACGTCGCCGCTCGCTAGAAGCGCCAGCGGAGCGAACGTGTTTTCGACGGGTTCACCGAACGAGCCCTGTTCATTCTGATGCTTGATGAGATACGGGAGCAGCTCGGCGAGAATCTTGTCCGATTTGGCACAAGAGTTGGGAAAGGTCGCGGCAAAACTGCCGTAATTGTCGCCGACATCGAGGACAACGTCTTTGGTCTGACCGCCGCGCTGCAGCGTGAGGACTAGCTTTCCTTGGTCAGCGCCGCTCTGACATGCTTCGAGCACCTGCGCCAATTCGGAAATGGGGCCGTGGGCGCCAAAGACATTTTCTCCATATCCGTTGCGGTGCGGCTGCTGGAACGACTGGCCGCCCGCCCCGACGATGAGGTCGTCAATGTCGACACGCCCCGAAGCTGGAGACTGGGGGAAGATGTACTTGATGAGCAAGGCCTTGGGTTGATCGGGGACCAGCTGCGCTCGCAGACCGGTGATCCCCAGGTTGTAGAACCAGCCGGGCACATCCTTGTCCGGACCCGCTTCCGCGCGGTGACCCCAGGGACTGGTGTCGTCGTGGTAGTGCACCTGCGCGTCGACTGGTGCGACGGCTCCAAGAAACACGACGCATGCCAGTCGTGACGTCAGAGAACAATAGGTCATCGTATGGTCCTGAATGAACGAGAGTCCGCTGGTGGGGGCCGTCAACACGCGACTTTGACGACGCGCTCGTCGATCACGTTTCTTCGTGCCGCGACGTCAAGTCCCGGCGACGTGGATGCTCGCATGAGGCCGTTCTCGCGCGGCGGTGAGTCAGTGGCCGTGCAGATGGCCTGGAAGCTGTTGAAATCCGTGCGGCTGAAGCGAACTTCTTCGGGCGTGCTGAGCCCGCGATGTGCGATGGCCGCCGTGGTCACGTCGCCGCCCCAGGTGACTTCGAGCGTCATGGCGATTCCCAGCGAAACGCCGGGGTCACGAGACTGCTGTGTCTTGGTCAGGCCGCCAAGCTTGCTGATCTTCAGGTTCACCGCGTCCATCGCCAAATCGGCCTTCGCCCGCAGCAGCATCTCGATTCCATCGACGTTTTCATCCAGCAGAACGAGACGATCGGTGTTCCGGCGCACGACGAGGCAGTCTTCGCAGGTCAGGCACGGCTGTTCGATGTAGACATCGAAATCGCGAACCGCGCGCACGAGGCGGATCGCCTCGTGTTGCATCCAGCCGAGAGTGGCATCGGCGACGAGGCGAGCCGTCGGCAGGAGCGTTGCGCGCACGGCGCGCATGTGCTTGATGTCGGCGTCGGGATCACCTCCGACTTTGAGCGGAAACCGCGTGGACCTCTGGTCGCGGCAGGTTTGCACACTCTTCGCCATTTCCTCGGGAGTCTGCTGCGAGATCGCGCGGTACAT
The DNA here is from genome assembly GCA_033762515.1 of Planctomycetaceae bacterium. Lineage (GTDB taxonomy): Bacteria > Planctomycetota > Planctomycetia > Planctomycetales > Planctomycetaceae > DSVQ01. The sequence continues at coordinate 8,705 of JANRLN010000636.1, read as the reverse complement.
AGGCACGCTCTCGCCGAACCGGCGGCCGATCAGCCTGCACAACGGCAACCCCGTCGAATGGCCCGGAATGTCCCAACACACGATGTCGATCCCGGACTTCACCTCCGGATGCCCTTTGAGCGCGGCATCCATGCGAGGGTTCAACTTCGACAATTCTCCCGGATCGAATCCGAGCAGATGCGGACCGCGTTCGCACAGTCCGGCCCGTAGTCCTTCAGCATACGCTGGCAGATAGAACGGCCCGAATGCGCAGACCTCACCATAACCGAAGAGTCCGCACGCGGTCTCTGCGCCGACGATCGTGCTTTCGAATACCGTCGCCGATTTCCCACCCGACCATTTGTACGAGCCTTCGACCAGCGGCAAGTCAGCGCGGTGAGCCAGAATGCGTGCGATTTTCATGGAGTGGTGGCCTGACTTGCGAGCGAATCGAACAGGGAGTGGGCCGACGCGGATCGCCTCCGGTCACTGCGTCTTCAGAGCCAACAGGTGGTCGTGGAGGTAATCCGTCATCAGCGAGTAAAAGTGCGTGACCGTGTTGCGGCCCTCGCTGATGGCATGCGAGCGGGCAGGATAGGGCATCACGGTGAAGCGCTTGTGGTGCGCGATGAGTTCGTTGATCAGTTGTTCGGTCCCCTGATAGTGACCGTTGTCGTCCCCGGTGCCATGCACGAGCAGCAGGTTTCCCTTCAACTGCGGCGCATGGGTGATGGGTGAGCCCAGCCGATAGCCGTCGACGTTGTCGGCCGGCAGCCCCATGTACCGTTCCTGGTAGATCGTGTCGTACAACAGTTGATCCGCGTTCGGTGCGACGGCAATGGCGGTGTGATAAAGATCGGGGTAGCGAAAGATCGCGTTTAGGCTCATGCTGCCGCCACCGCTCCAGCCCCAGATTCCCACGCGATTCGCGTCTACGAACTCCCACCGTTTCAGCAACGCCCGCGTGGCGTCGGCCTGCTCGACGGGGGCGAGGATGCCGATCTGGCGATAGACGCACTTTCGCCAGTCGCGACCGCGCGGGCTGTTCGTGCCGCGGTTGTCGACGCTGGCCACCACATATCCCTGCTGGGCGAGCATCCAGTGCCACAGTCCGCGCGCCCCCTGCCAAGCATCACGTACCGTCTGTCCATGCGGTTCTCCGTACACATAAACGACCAGAGGATGTTTGTCCGACGGTTTCATCATCGGCGGTTTGAGACACCAGCCATCGAGCTGCAAGCCGTTGCCGATCTCGACGCGGAAGAACTCGGTGGCGGGCTGATCGAGTGCAGCGAGTTTTTCCCGCAGCCGGGAATTGTCGCTGAGCACGCGTACCACGCTGTGATCCGAAAGACGAATAATTTCCACCATCGGCGGCGTGGAGAATGTCGAGTACCGATGGACCGCCCATTGGGCATCCGGGGAGACTTCGTAGGTATGCCAGCCGGGTTGATTCGCAGGCGAGAGACGTTCGGGTTGACCACCGCCGAGGGGGACTCGGTAGAGATAACGCTGTGTCGGGTTGTCGAGTGACGCCGTGAAATAGAGTGTCCCGCGTGCTTCGTCGATGGCTTCCACGCCCAGCACATCAAACGGCCCCGTCGTGGTTGCCCCGAAGTCTCTTCCATCGGCGCTGGCGCGATAGGCGTGCCTCCAACCGCTTCGTTCACTCAACCAGAGAAATCCCGCTCCCTGTTTCAGCCAGCGCACGGGATTCTCATTTTCCAGCCAGGCCGCATCGGTCTCTGTGAGCATCGTCTCGATCGCGGCGGACTTCATCTCCCACCGCAGGACCTGGTTGACGTTCTGCAAGCGGTTCATCTGCTGAATCAACAACCCGTTTCCATCAGGAAACCATTCCATCTGCGGAAGATAGTGCTCGCGCGGATCGCCGGGCAGTTCGAGCCAACGGACCGCGCCCCCTGCGGCGGGAACCACGCCGATTCGACTCGCCGAGTTCGTCGTACCGACTTTGGGATAGGGGAAAGACGTCAGCAACGGGTAGGCTCCCCGGGTGTAGTCCACCAGGTGGAAGTCTTGGACCCCGATGGTGTCAAAGCTCCAAAAGGCAATCGATTCGCCATCTGGACTCCAGCGGTACCCGTCGCGAATGCTCAATTCCTCTTCATTCACCCAGTCGCCGGTTCCATTGATGATTGCGGCCGACCCGTCGGTCGTGAGGGGCGTGATCTGCAGGCTGCGCACATCCTGGACATAGAGGTTGTGCTCGCAGACATACGCCACGCGCGTGCCGTCGGGCGAAAACTTCGCGAACATCAGGGTCGATGGTGAGGCGTCACCGCCGCATTTCTTCAATTGCCGCGTAGCAATTTCCAGAACCCAGTAATCACCCCGTGTATTGTGTCGCCAGACGCGCCGGCTGTTGGTGAAAACCAGCAGCTTTGACTCGTCAGCCGAAAAGGCGAAACTATCAACAGTGAGAGGCTGGGATTCACCCGAAGGGATAAACGCTTCGGCAGACAGAATTGTCTGCTCAGTGCCGCTGACAGCGTCAACGCGCACCAGCGAATGTCCAGCGCGCTCCCCATCGGCTTTCTTTAACGTGAAATAGGCCCCACCCGCCTTGCTCCACACGATCGGCCCGATCGGCTCCTCTTGGAACTCGTCCCGAGAGAAGATGCGTTCGATGGTCAATCGACGGTCGGAAGTTGCGGGCGGCATCGGCTGATTGACCTCCTCAGAGGTTTTGGGACAGGTGGAGCCGGCTGCGTCTCGGGTGCGCGGCGTCGAATGCGAGGCGAATTCCGCTGTGGGCGTTTCATCCCTCAACGGACCGTCAGCATGGATTTGCGGAAGAGACCCCAAAACACCGAGAAAGAACAAGCTACAGCTTCCCGCCCAAGATGCTGTGCGAGTGCGTGCCGGGATCGATGCGAGCTTCATGGGAGACAGACCTGTGCAGCGAATCACCAAACCGTTCAGATCAGCCGAATTCAGTCGAGTGACGGCGACCGCCGCTCGAGCAGCGAATTCGGCATCAGCGTCGGCGTCGTTCAGCATCAGTGTTTCCGATTCTCCAGCATCGTCAGTGTGGCCTCGGCAAAGGCGCGGCCCATGAGGGCAAACGTTTTGGCGCAGCCGAGATAGTGATAACCGGCATTGGATGCTCCACGCTTCCACCGTGCGGTCTCTTCCGGAGTGATGAGTTCCGCTTCCAGCTTCTTCAGGTAGGCCTGCTTCTGGTCAGCGGTCATTTTGCCATCAGCGTTCGCATGATCTCTGTGCTTGGAATCCAGGTAGTAGCTCATCTGGCGGACTTTGTCGTGCTTGTCGGCAATGTCTCCGAGTTCCTCGGACCAGAACGGCGCGGTCTCAACGGCAATCACGTTTCCTCGAAACTCCGGCAGCGCAGCCGGCGCGGCCATTGCCTTCCGAAACTCGATCGTCTCCGAGTTCGGTCTGACCCCGCCGACTCCGAGTACGCCGATCACGAATGGCATCTTGGGAGCGGACAAATCGCGGCGAACATCGCGGATGAAGTGCGACAGCACGGCGCTGTAGAGGTCATATCGATTGGCCTTGCCTCGATCCGGATAGGTGTGGCCATCGACCATGTCATTCCAACCCTGCAACCACACAAACCCCGCCAGCTCGTAGCCGGCCGCTGGGTCGTAAGCCGGGCAAACTCGCTGCGGATCAGCCAGCACCCGCTGGACATGCTCAATCATGAGACGGTAATAAACGCCGGTTTCCTTGATCTTCTCAGCTTTCCACTTCTCAAAGTCCTTTGGGATGCCGTGGCCTTCCTGTTTGGGATAGTTCTCCTTCTGCCATTCACTCAGGACATACGGCCCGGCGCTGGGGGAGCGAAAATCGGTGTGCAAGCTTTTCCCGCCCCAAGCGACTTTAATGATGAGGACCGGCTCATCGAACGCAGCGTCCATCCGGAGACCAAAGATGAACTCCGGTCCGATCTTGCCGTCATCCTTTTTGGGATTACGGCGCGAGCCATACCCGACCGTCAACTTGCCGTGCCCCTCACCGTTCTCGTCGCCCGATCCGGTGAAGTACGAAATCCAGACACCCTCGCAAACGGTCGGTGTGCCATCCGGACCCCGCATCTGTTCGAGCAGCGGAGCCGTCGCGGGATCATCGCCGATGTAGTCAAAGGTCTCGACCTTGGCATGCCCTTCCATGTTGGACTGCCCCGCGAGGATGAAAACTTTCAGTGGTTTGGCTTGCGCCATGACCGAACGGGATGCAAACATCAAGACTGCGAACAGAATGCCGGTCAGGATGGAAGACGGTCTCATGGGATGTGGTTCCTTCGGATTCACGGTGGAAGCGGTCGGCTGCGACCACTCGCCTTGGATTGTTCGAGGAGTGCTTTCAGTTCGACCACGACTTCTGGCCGGGCATCGTACAGGTTTGTCGTTTCGCCAGGATCGTTTGAGAGATTGTAGAGCTGGCCGGGCGCGTCGGGGGTCGCGTCCGGCAAGTGAAACGGTTTGAGTCCAGGGTTAGTGTCGTAGCGATTACCGCCGGAGCCTGTGTGGTCGAGGTACTTCCACTCGCCGCGACGGATCGAAAGTGTGCGCTGTCCGGCGAAGGCTTGCAGCAGCAGATAAGGACGAATTGGGTTAGGTTGTTCTTCCAGCCACGCGGGGAGCATGTTGAAGCTGTCCTCCGCCGCGTCGTCCGGCAAAGTCGCGCCGATGATCGCAGCGACCGTCGCCATGACATCGGTGAGGCTCGTGAGCTGCGCGCTGGTTGTGCCTGCCTTGACGTAGCCGGGCCATCGGACAAGGAAGGGGACGCGATGCCCCCCTTCCCAATTGTCGCGTTTCATCCCGCGCCACGGTCGAGAGCCGTCATGGCCGTGGTCGGCACGCATGTGGATCACGCTGGTAACTTCGGGGCCGTTGTCGCTCGTAAAAATGACAATCGTGTTTTGGGCGACGCCGAGTTTCTCCAACGTGGCCAGCAATTCGCCGACAATCCCGTCGAGCTGATGAATGAAATCACCGTGCGGTCCAGCTTGCGTCTTCTTCTGGAACTGCGGCGCGGCAAACGACGGCAAGTGCACCGCCTGCGTGGAGTGAAACAGAAAGAACCGTTTGTTTGGAGACTGACGAACATGCTGTTCGAGAAACTCGCGGCTCTTCTCCAAGAAGATGAGGTCCACCTTTTCCATCGGGAAATTGGGCGCGATCAGCCCGGGGCGGCAATCGTTCGCGTAGGGGTGCTTCGGCAACCGCGACGTGTCAACAAGGCCGGTCGGCGGCACGGGGACGCGGTCATTCTCGATGAAGGCATATAACCAGTCGGTCGTGGGACAGCATGCGGTCCCGAAGAACGATTCAAAGCCATGATCCACCGGCCCGCCGGCAATCCGTCGTGAGAAATCGACTCGACGAACGGCGTCGATGCCATCGCCGCGCACCGGTTGTCCGTCCTTGTCCAAGAACGTCATCCCTACGTGCCACTTGCCAACACAGGCCGTCGCATAACCGTTCTCGCGGAGCATGCCCGGCAGCGTGAGCCGACCCGACGCGATCAACGACGGCCCGCCGACTCCCGTAAAAACCGTGCCGCCATTCGGTACGCGAAACGCCATCTGCCCCGTCATCAGGCTGTAGCGCGTTGGCGTGCAGACCGTGCAAGGACTATGAGCGTCGGTGAATCGCATCCCCTCGTGCGACAGTCGATCGATGTGCGGAGTCGCGACCTTCGATTGGTCGTTGTAGCAACGCACGTCACCGTAGCCGAGGTCATCCGCGAGTATCAGGACGATATTGGGTTTTTCGCCGTCGGCAGCGAACGGCGACGCTGGGGCCAACGGTTGGCTAACGATCGCTACGAAACAGAGCGCGAGCCCACATCTCTTGACTGCGGCGGATCGCAAGCTCGATTCCTTTGCGATCCCTGCTCCGAGTGCCGACGCCAGACTGAGAATGGCCATCCACGGCTTCATCCGAACTCTGGGGTAGAATGACCGAGTCGAAGCGGTAATTATAGCTGAGTCAACCGTCGCTCTCTTGGTTCAGAACGGCATCGCTCCGTGAGTCTGCGCACAGGACATCCCGAATCGACCAGGCCGTCCCGCGTTTCGCCGGTGGAGGTCGCACTGCTGGAACGGCTGTTTGATCGCTCGCCTGAGGTCGCGTTCTTTGTCAAGGACGCCGCAGGGCGATACGTCGCCGTGAACGAGTCGTTAGTGGCGCGGCATGGCTTGAAGAGCAAGTCGCAAGTAATCGGGAAGTGCCCGCGTGACATCTGCCCGGGAGACTTTGGTCGGATTCCCACCGAACAGGACGAGAAAGTTCTGGGGACCGGACGCCCGCTCATCGATCATCTCGAAATGCAGTGGCATCGACCGAACGATCCAGTCTGGTGTCTCACAACCAAGTTGCCGATTTTCGACGCTGTCGGCGCCATCGTCGGCCTGATTGGTTTCTCGCGCGACATTCGGGCGCCGGTCGAGCCGCATGAGATCCCGAAAGACTTTGCCAAGGCCCTTGACGAGTTCGAGCAAGGATTGTCGTCGGAAGTGACTCCCGCCTGGCTCGCGCGTCGCTCGAATTTGTCGTCACAGCGACTGGCGCGTCTGATCAAACGCCTCTTCGGTCTGACCCCGAGTCAGTTCATTACAAAGTCGCGCATTGCAGCGGCGTCGCGAATGTTGCGTGAATCCGATCAATCCATATCGGAGATCGCCCTCGCTTGCGGATTCTACGACCATAGCGCGTTCACTCGCGCCTTCCGGTCTGCCACGGGGACGACACCCACCGGGTTTCGCGCACAGCGATAGCGTCATCAAACTTCCCCTGAGGCTGTTTGATCACGCCAACCAGAGAGCTATGGACACCAACCCGGTCGGTGCCGGATGGCTGACATCCCCGTGCACTGCGACGAATCCGCCGTTGATCGGCTCCCTGCTTGCAGAGTTGGTCCATCGTTTGCACTTGCATCCCCCAATGGCTCGCCTGTAACCCCTCGGTGTTTGCGCTGGGTGACAGTGAATTCCGAGTGAAGAAACCGCCCGTCGAAAGCTCGACCGCCAGCAGTTTCAGCGTCAGATCGGTTTCCACGGACATGGCTGCGGGTCTTCCGCGGATTGTGAGAGACTTGGGATTGGTCAAATCTCCGGCGTCGCCGCCGCAGACCGCTGCATCATCCGCTGCGACGTAACGTCGAGCACGGGCGTGTCGAGGGCCACGCAGATTTTTGCGGCGCGGCCCTTCCCAACTCCGCGTCAAGAAAACTGGGCAGTGCGACGGGCTTCTTTGCCGTGGGATGCTTTCAGAGATTTCCGTAGTGACGATCCCATCCATCGCTGGCCCACCAGGTCGGACCGAGCTTTTCGAGCGGCGCCCTGGGGTATGGGGGGGGATCCGAAGCTGACGGATCAACGAGACCGCATCGTCGCTCGGATCGAACAGATCAACGAATGGCACCGTGAGCACCGGGACGTCTGCGTGAAGGGCGACATGCGGAAGGTCGCGGGGCGGGTGCCGGCGGGCGTCGCGATCTGAGTCTTATCCGCGAAGCCTGGAAGCCTTCCCGAAAAAATGACCTTCACCTCGAATTTCCGCGAACATTTGCCCGCGATCGCGCATCTATTCGTTGACAGCGGCGGCGTTCATCGTGGCTGTCCAGTTTCAGGAAGAACGAACAGGTCTTGCGGATCATGATGCTTTCCCGGTTGATCTCCGATTGCAAACAGAGCGATACGAGAAAGTTCGCCGCCGGATGGTCAAAGACCGGGGCGAATCTGCTCGCAGCGCAATCCGTGCGGCGCGATTTTCAGCAACCATTTGCTGGCCTGTTTTCAGGGATTCAGATCGCACGCGATCAGTATATGGGGAGTACAGGTTTGCGTAGCGGACTGTTTTCAAACGAACAGAGTCCGTATCCCCTGCGCACGTGACATCGGCCTTAGGCCTCCGCGAGCTCACAAGGCCCGGTGTCACGCACAGGACACCGGGCTTTTTCGTTGCGCCGAAGGCGAACAACGAAAACTGCATGGGCTGGTAGCTGAGATGGTGTAGCGCCTGGCTGAAGACCAGGAGAGAAGGATTCGAGCGCCTTCCAGCCCACCTCCAAATCATTCGGGGGTTCCCGGAGACAGACAGCGTGCGCGCACATGGCCCGTTCGACTTCTGGTGAGGTTGCCAGTCTTTCAAGCTGGCCAGGTTGGGTTCGAATCCCACACGGGTCAATGAGTCAAGAGTCAAGAGTCGAGAGTCAAGAGCGGAGAGTCGAGAGTCGAGAGCCGAAAAAGACAAGGGACGTGCCTCTGTCTGGCTCTCGACTCTGGACTCTTGTCTCTCCACTGGACCGCTTGGTGGTGTAACGGAAGCACATCGTTCTGATACGGCGGGAGCGACGGTTCAGACAATGTCAGGACTATCGCGTCATTCCCGACTCATGCCCATGAGTCGGGAATTCGTTGATTCCGCTCGCGAATGAAGGAGATCGTCATGGAACACGATCTGGCAGACAAACGTGGCCACGCCCTCACATGGGGTCGTGGTGTAACGGCAGCACAGCGAGCTTTTAACTCGCACGGCGGGGGTTCGAATCCCTCCGGCCCCAATGAGTCGAGAGTCCAGAGCTGAGAGTCGAGAGCCAGGCCAACGATGCCTGAAGGGCTGCATGTTTTGGCTCTCGACTCTGGACTCTAGGCTCGTGACCTTAAAAGCACTGGTCGTTTAGCGGCCAAGACACCGCACCCGTAATGCGGCAACGTGGGTTCGAGTCCC
>JANRLN010000635.1:0-2718 GCA_033762515.1 Planctomycetaceae bacterium | reverse complement strand
TCGGCGACCGGTGCGAGGACCTGCCCCAGTTCCATCGCCGATCCCTCACCGCGCGCCCACCATTCCTTGGAATGGAAGCCGTTGCCGGCGAACAACACCGCCAGCCGGACCGGCGCCTCGCTGCCGCCGCGCCGCGTGGTTGCGTCGTCCCCCCAGACTCTGAGCGACTCCAGCCACGGGAGCGCCATCGAAACGCCGACGCCGCGGAGAAACGTGCGACGGGAGAAGTGTTGAGGCATGGTGTGTACTCCGAGATTGAATTACCGTGTGTCTTACGTTGTCTTGAGCGAAATGTCGCCCCGCATGATGCGTTCGAGGTTCTCCCTGACTTCCAATTGATCCGCCCAATGATAGAGGTAGGAAAGATCGAGCGTCCGTTCTTGCAAGGCCCAGACTCCGGCAACGTCTTGGAGCTGCCGCTCGGAGGCTGCAATCTTGTTCCAGCGGAGTTTGCTCAAGATCACATCCTCGGCCGTCGACACCCAGGCCTTCTCGTTAAAGATGAGAAACCGCATCCGTCGCGCAAACGATGTGCGCTCGTATTCCCCGGACTTCAGGACCCAGAAATCAATCTTCATCGCCGAGTGATTGTCTAAAGCGTTGAATTGGTATGGCGGCTGCAGCGCCGATCGCACCGAGCTTTCCTGGATGAAATAATCATTTTCGAAGGCTCGAACCAACTGCGCGACATGGGATGGCTCCAACTGAACTACGACATCCAAATCGTGTGTACTTCGAGGAATGCCCCACATGTTACAAGCCATTGATCCCGTAAGCATGTAGGGGATTCCAACGGCATTGAGACGCTTCAGGCAATCGACGAGCAGTTCACGTTCATTCATGACCGCGTCGCCAGCGAAAGGCGCTCCTGCAAATACTGTTCGACTTGGTCCGCTGACGCGTGTGGATGCTGCAATCGAATCCCGGCACGCGACATTTCACATGCCAGCTCGTGTAGTCCCAGACCAATTGACAGCCGTTCTTCCGGCGTCATGCGCCGATAGGCCTCAAGTTGCCGACGGCTGACTTCATCAAGTTGCATCAAGCTAGACTTTCGTTTCGTAGTCAATTGCGTATGCTCGCCGGGAGCAGTGCCCTCAGCCTTTCGTGGGCGATTTCGCCCGGACTATTCCTCGACTGCCGCCTCGCGGCCGCGGATCTCTCGGAACTGGCGACTCATCACGATTGTCTCCAGCACGGGGACGATGTGGAAGCCGTGTTTCCCCCCCACGGCGTGCAATTCCGTCAGCAGCGGTTCGTCGGAGAGTTGCACCGAGCGGCCGAGGGCGTATCCCAGCAGCTTGCGGTGGAACTGCCGCAGGAACGCGTCGCGGCGGGTGGTCAGGAGGTAGTCCCGCAGGCCGGTCGGTCCTTCAAGTTTCGTCCCGTCGGGGAGCGAAGTTTTCGTATCGATCGGCAGGCCGGCCCCGTTGTGCTCGCGGTATCGCCCGATGGCGTCGTAACTCTCCAGGGAGAACCCAAACGGGTCGATGCGGGCATGGCACTTGGCGCAGGCCGCGTCGCGGCTGTGCCGTTCGATCAGTTGCCGCTCGGTGAGGCCGTCCGGGACGGTTTCATCCAGTTGAGGCACGTTCTTGGGGGGACGAGGCAACTTCTCACCCAGGAGCACTTCGCTAATCCAGTTTCCGCGCAGAATGGGACTCGTCCGCGAAGCGCCCGATTGCTTCGCCAGCGTTGCGGCCTGCGTCAGGATGCCGCCGCGGTGGTACTGCCCAACGCCCTCCACCCGTCGCCATTCCGGCCCCGTCACGTTCGGGATGCCGTAGTGCCGTGCGAGATCTTCATTGAGATAGGTATGTTCAGCCGTCAGGAGATCGAGGATCGAGCCATTGTTCTGAAAGAAATCGGTGAAGCTCAGAATGGATTCTTCGTACATCGGCCCTCGCAGGGCCGCGAACGTCGGGAAGACCCGCTCGCTCTTCTCGTCAAGCTGGTCGAAGTCGTGAATGTGCAGCCAGCGACAGGCGAATTCCGTGGCCAGCCGCCGGGTCTTCGGATCTCGCAGCATGCGCCGCAATTGGGTCGCCAGCACCGCGGGATCCGACAGCCGCTCCGCGGCGGCGAGTGACCGCAGGTCCTCATCCGGATGCGAAGACCACAGGAAGTAGCTCAACCGGCTCGCCAATTCCCAGTCCGAGACTGGCCCCGCATCTTTTCCCGGCCCTGGTTTTTCGGCGCGATACAGAAAGGCCGGCGCGACCAGCACCCGCGCCAGCGTCAGTCGCAGCGCCTCATCGTGCGGCAGATCTTGTTGCCGCAGGTGCGCGTAGAGCGTCCGCAGAGGATTCGACTCCGACGCCATGAGGGGACGACGGTAGGCTTGTTCCGCGAACTTCAGCACAGCCTCGAGCTGCGCCGGTTCGTTGTCGAGCAGACGCTGTTGAAACTGTGCCGCCCGCTCGGCAATCGGCTGTCGCAGCGCTTCCAGCGAGGGTACCAGATCCTGGCGATCCTGCGTGGCGAACTCCTTCAGCTGCGTGATCGCCGTCACCATTTCCAACGGTTCGCGCGCCAGGTACAGCAGTTCGTCCCACATGCGATTCAATTGAGCCGCTTCATTGTCCGTCAGCATCAGCCGCTGCAGCGGCTCGTCCTCCCGGTAGTAGAGAGTCAGCGTGACCACCTCATCGACCGGGACGATCTTCGTGTAGCACAGTGCCGGGGGAAACAGCGACCGGAATTGATCGAAGGCCGCCG
>JANRLN010000634.1:0-11912 GCA_033762515.1 Planctomycetaceae bacterium | reverse complement strand
TCGCCGTTCGATGCCGTTGTGGTAGTAGGTCAACTGCTCGTGGTCAATGCCCAAAAGGTGCAGCACCGTGGCGTGGAAGTCGTGCCAGTGGACCGGCTTGTCGACCGATTTCCAGCCGACGTCGTCGGTGTTGCCGTAGCTCATGCCGTGCTTCAGCCCGCCGCCGGCGAGCCAGACGCTGAAACCGTACATATTGTGGTCGCGACCCGTGCCCACCGTGTCCGCCGCCGATTGCGTGAAGGGGGTCCGGCCGAATTCGGTGGTGAACAGGACCAGCGTGTCGTCGAGCATCCCGCGCTGGCGCAGATCCTTTAGCAGCGCCGCCGCGGGTTGGTCGACCCGCTGCGCTTCCTGCGAGTGATTCTCGAAGACGTTTTCGTGACCATCCCAGTTAATCCGCGGCGACCCGAATGACCCGCCGGCGAAGAGTTGCACGAACCGCACCCCCTGTTAGAGCAGCCGCCGCGCCAGCAGACAACTCCGGCCGAACTCGGCGGTCTCGGCGCGGTTCATCCCGTAGGCCTCCTGGGTCGCCGAGGTCTCGCCGGAAAGGTCGGTCACCTTGGGAACGGAAAGCTGCATCTTGGCGGCGAGGTCGTAACTGGTGAGGCGGGCTTCGAGATCCGATTCCGGGCGCGTCGCTCGATGCCGTTCGTTCAGCGCCGCAATGAAGCCGCGGGTTTCGGCTTCGAGGGCCGGATCGTAATCCCCGGCGGGGAAGAGGTCATCGATCGGATTCCCCTTGGTGCGGAAGGGGACCCCTTGATGACGTGCCGGCAGAAAACCGTTCGACCAGTTGATCGTGCTGCCTGCGGGCAGGCCGCGGGTATCCGGGAGCACCACATATGCCGGGAGGTCATCGGCTTCGGATCCCATGCCGTAAGACAGCCATGACCCCAGGACGGGAAAACCGTTCAACCGAAAGCCGGTGTTGGCTTGAAAGGTCGCGGGGGTGTGATTGGCCGAATCGGCGACCATCGAACGGATGACGGTCAACTCGTCTGCACAGCTTCCAATGTGCGGGAACAGGTCGGAGACCCATAACCCGGATTCTCCGCGCTGACGGAATTCCCAATCGTTCTTGCGGAGCAGCCCCACCTTCCCAAAGAAGGTTTCCGGCTGCTCCGACGACGGCAGCGGCTTGCCGTGATACTTCGTCAGGGCCGGCTTGTAGTCGAACGAATCGAGATGGCTCATCCCCCCGCACATGAAGAGATGGATTACGCGCTTGCAGGCCCCGCCGCGCGGCGCCCCCCCCACGCCGGCGGTCTCGCGACTGGCGCGCGCCTCCCGGGACAGAAAGTACATCAACGACGTCGCTGCGAGACCGGACGTCGACCAGTTGAGAAAGTCGCGGCGGGAGTGGCCCAGGGGGAAGGCGGAAGGCGGAAGGCGGAAGGTCGACATTTCGGAGATCCTATTTTGCTTTACTGCGACTTCTCGCTGCTCGGATGGATGCCACAATAATGGCTGTAATCTCGTTAGATTCCGCTATGAGAAGTTCTAATTTCTGGGGCTTTATGACGCCCGAATCTCGTAATATCTCAAGCCAGAACGTACTCTCGTCGGACTCTTCCTCGACGATACCAAGCTTTGCCAGAAACTCAGCCCTGGAACGTCCACGTTGAGCCGCTCGGTAGTTGGCGGCGACTGAAGTTGCCGAGCGCAGCAATTGTCGTCCGACGACTTCTGCAGTCCGTGTCCGTGGCAGACTCTCAACGAGCCGGATCACGCGCAGTGCGAAGGCTTTCGTGCGTTCCACGAGCGGCGACGAATGCGCGAAACTCGCCATGAATTCCCCTTCCCACTTCCGCCTTCCCACTTCCCACACCGCCCTCAATCCACATACAAAAACTCCGAACTGTTCATTAAACCGCGACAGGCGGCTGACAAACCGTGCTGCTCAACGAATTTCGTGACGAATGTCCGCTCCTCGTTCGACGGCAGGCGAGCGAAAAGATGCTCGTAGCAGTAATCGACTTGTGCGGACCTGTCGTTCGCACATGCCGAGCGTGCCGACTCCGCCAATGTCTCCGCCATGCGCCGCGAAAATGCGTTATTCAGCAGCGACAGCGCCTGCAACGGCGTCGTCGTCGCGGATCGCTTCGGCGTCGTCGTGGACGGGTCGGGACAGTCAAACGTGTCCAGGAACGGGTTCCGGCCGCCGCGGGCCCACATGCGGTAGATCGTGCGGCGCTGGGTCTCGTAGCCGGTGGCGTCGACGGGATCGTAGAACTGCGTCCCCTTGAAAAAATAGCTGTTGAAGTCGACGTAGCCCTTCCCACCGAGGGCGGTGTTGAGTTCGCCGGTTGCGGCCAGCATGGCGTCACGCAGCGATTCCGCGTCCAGCCGGCGGGGACTCATCCGCCACAGAAGGCGATTGTCGGCGTCGACGGCAGCGGCCGCGGGGCGATGTTGCGACGATTGCCGATAGGTCGCGGAAGTCACCAGCAACCGGTGCATGTGCTTCAGCGAGTAACCGCTGTCGACCAGTTCCGAGGCGAGCCAGTCCAATAACTCGGGATGGCTGGGCCGCCCGCCGTTGAACCCCAGGTCGTTGGGAGTCGCCGTGAGTCCCGCACCGAAGTGATAGTGCCACAGACGATTGGCCATCACCCGGGCGAACAACGGATTGCGCCGGTCAGTGATCCATTGCGCCAGGCGATCGCGCCGCTGCCGTTCCAGCGCGTCGGTCCGCAGCCCCAGATCGCCGGGGAGTCCCACAACCGCCGACAATCCTGCGGGAGCGACGACATCCCCGGGATCGGAGACGTTACCCCGCCGCAGGACATGCATGTCCGACGGCTGATTCACGCCCGCGGTGTAGATCTTGTACGGAGCCGACTTGGCCAGCCGCGTATGCTGGTCACGCAGCCGGACCAGATCAGCCGCCTGTTGTCGACGTTGCCGCCGCGCCGGTTCCGGCAGCCGCTCCAGAATGTCGGCTTCGGTGACGACCACGCCCGATTGCGACGCCGAGGCCGCGACTTCCTCGGCGGAAAGCGCCCGGTCGTAGAGCTTCGCTCCAGAAATGGTCCCTTTCAGCATCCGGTTCCCGCCGACGCTGCCATGACGAAGTCCGAAGACCAATTGCGCTTCGCCTGCCGCGAATCTCGCGGGACCGATCGAGGCATAGCCGCGGCCGTAACGTTGCCCATTCCGATAGCCGGTGACGCTGCCGTCGGCGCCGTACACAATCGCGAACGTCACAAAATCCGCGGCGGCGTGTTCTTCAGCAGCCCCGTCGAACGCGGCGGTCCGTACAAAGCCATTGCTGCCGGCCATCCAGCGCTGCGGTTGCTGTTCCCCAAAGACGATCGCATCAAACGTGTTTCCGTCCAGAGTCTGCAGGCTGATCACGCCGCCGCCGCGCTGTTCCAGGTCGGCAAGCCTGACCCGCGCCTCCAGCGTTTTGGCGACGACGTCTTTCGCGAGGGGAGCGGTCGCCACGTACGACTGACCGTCGACTTCAATCCCCTGCGACGTCTGCTTCCCCTCGCCATGCCATTGGCCATGCATCGAGCCGACGCGGTCTCGCAGACCGGTGGTGAAGTCCCAGAGTGCCACAGGCGCCGGCAACACGCTCGTCGCCGGGGCGCCCGTCGGCGTCGACCGTGCGGCGACGATCTCGGCCGCGATCGGCCCGGCCTGCTCCTTCAGGCTCTGTTCGAGGACCGCGATCTCGCGTTGCCATTCGTCGAGCTGCCGCTGGGCCTCGGCAGGCATGATCGTCCGCTCGACGTGATCCACCCCCGCAAACACCGCCGCGAGCTGGTAGTACTCCTTCGTTGAAATCGGATCGAACTTGTGATCGTGGCAGCGTGCGCAGTTCGCCGTCAGACCCAGGAACGACTGGCTGACCACGCCGATGAGGTCTTCCATTTCGTCATGCCGCATCGTCTGCCGCATGCGGACGCTCACCGGCACAACGGTGTCGTGCGGGCCCGCGACCAGAAAGCCCAGCGCCGCCGGCGCCGCCGGGTCTTCGGAGGCGATCGCGTCGGCCGCGAGCTGCCAGCGCACGAACTCATCGTACGGCAGGTCGCGGTTGAGGGCCTCAATGACCCAGTCACGGTAGTGCCAGGCGGTCTCGCGGGGGAGATCCCGTTCAAAACCGTTGCTTTCGCCGAAGCGGACCACGTCGAGCCAGTGCCGCGCCCAGCGTTCTCCATAGTGGGGAGACGCAAGCAGTCGGTCGACGAGTTGCTCGTAGGCATTCGGCGCGGGGTCATTGACGAAGTGTTCAACTTCAGGGGGGCTGGGAGGGAGTCCAGTCAGATCGAATGTCAGTCGGCGAATCAGGACCCGACGCTCCGCCTCGTCAGCCACCGAAAGGCGGGCCTCGGCGAGTTCCTCCCGGATGAACCCATCAATCGGGTTCCGGCACCCTGCCGGAGACTTCGCGGGAAGCCGAGGCCGTTTCAAGGGTTGCAGCGACCACCAGTCGTAACCGGCGCGGGCCTCAGAGGTATACTTCAGGGGATCGATCGCCCCCGATCCCCAGGCCGCTCCCGACAGCAGCCATTCCTTCAACAACGCCCGTTCGTGCGCCGGCAGCGGGTGCTTGGGGGGCATCTCGTCCGCTTCGATGCGTTGCCATAACTGACTGGCCGACAGATCGTTAGGAACAACCGCCGGGCCGCTCTCGCCGCCGGTTTTCGCGGTCTCCTGGCGGGTGAGGTCGAGTTTCCCCTGAGGATCCTCCCCCGCGTGGCAACTCAGGCAGCGCCGCGCGATCAGCGGGGCGATGTCCCGGTCGAATTCGGGACTCTGGGCCGACGCCGGGATGCTCGCCGCCGTCCAGAGACAGACCATTCCCAGCACGCGTCGCATGAGCACTTCTCCGCGCGGAACACGTCAACAGACGTCGATTGATCCCCTTCAGACTAGCCGCCCGCCGATTCGAGGGCAACGCGAGCCCCGTGGTGGTGAACGTCCGCAACCTGCCGGGGCGGAAATGGACCTCTTGGGGGAATGTCTGCAGTTCCGCACCCGTTGACAGTTGACGACTGACGCGCAAGTCGCCATCATGCCGGACTCTTTCGTGAGACCGTGTTTTCGCAGGCAGCCCGCAATCGGGCGTGCAGGAGTGGTTGGTATGGGACGTTACACAGGTCCTAAGGGACGTGTGAATCGCCGGTTGGGAACGATGGTGTTCGAGAACGCCGGCGCTGTCAAAGCGCTGGAGCGCCGAAACTCGCCTCCGGGGATGGCCGAACGCCGTCGGAAGCTCTCCACTTATGGAGAGGCCCTCGCCGACAAGCAGCGGATCAAGTATTACTACGGGATCCGTGAAGCCCAGCTGCGCAAGTACTTCGCCACCGCCAAGGCGAAAAAGGGGAACACCGGCGACATCCTGATGGTGATGTGCGAGTCGCGGCTCGACAACGCCGTCCGTCGCGCCGGCTTCACCATTACCCGGCTGCAGGCCCGCCAGGGCATTGTCCATCGCCACTTCCAACTGAACGGCAAGACCGTCGACAAACCGTCGATGTTCGTGAAGCCCGGCGACGTGATCTCGCTGCGGAAACGCCCGAATCTCCGCAAGATGTACGCCGAGATCGTCGAAAGCGGCAGCCGCCAGCCTTGCGACTGGATCCAGTTCGACGGCAAGGATCTCGAAGCCCGCATCATGGCCCTGCCGACGGTCACCGACGTCACCCTGCCGATTGAAGTTGGTCGCGTCGTCGCGTTCATGTCGCGGTAGCTGCTTGCTTCGTGAGATCGATTTCCAACAACCCGGTGGTTTCCAACCGCCGGGTTGCTGCGTTGTGGGAGCGGGGATGGGCTTCAGTCTCCGCCTCGTTGATCCGACGGCAACTTCGTCTTACAATCGCGCTCGGCGAAGAGACCGCGCTCCTGGTGGCGGCCGGTGACGCTGGCGCTCCCTGCAGGACCGGACGATGTTTGACGGACGTTTTCCCACGATCCTGCTATTCGGCGCCCCCGGCGCCGGCAAAGGGACCCAGGGGACCATTCTGGGTCACATCCCCGGCTTCTACCATCTCGCCTGCGGCGATGTCTTTCGCTCGCTGAACATCAACTCGCCGGAAGGCCGCGAAATCTATCAGTTCAGCTCGCGCGGGGAACTCGTGCCCGACGAACTGACCATCCGCGTCTGGAAAAAGGCACTCCACGGCCAGATTGCGATCTCCCGCTACAAACCCCCCGACGAATTTCTTGTGCTCGACGGCATTCCGCGGAATCCGCAGCAGGCGGGGATCGTCGCTGACATCATCAACGTCCAGCACGTGATTCACCTGGTCTGCGCCGACATCGACAAAATGGTCGACCGGATCAAACGCCGAGCCATCCGCGAAAACCGCGTTGATGACGCCAACGAAGAGGTCATCCGCAACCGCTTTGAGATCTATCGCAAAGAATCGGAACCGGTGATCAACTACTACCCCCAGGAAATCGTCTCGCAAATTGATGCGATGCAGTCTCCTGCAGAAGTGCTGCAGGCGATTCTGGCGGTCTTGATCCCCATTCAAAACCAATGGCTCCAGAGCCTCCCCGACGATCCGCTGCCGGGCTGAACGATCAGTTCCCGGGCGGCGTCGCTGCGCGGGGGAGTCGTTGATCGAGCCAATCCAGAATGTGTTGAGCGGTCGATTCCCAATCCGATTCCTGCAGCACTTCGTGCACGTGTTCCGGGAACGTCATCAGCTCCCGATCGGCCGACGACGTCTGTTCCAGAAATCGGCCGATCGCCGTGGGGTCCACCGTGCGGTCCGCCAGACCCTGCAGCGCCAGAATCGGACAGCTCAAGCGTTGCGCCTGCCGATGAGCGGCGGCCATCGCATCCTGCATCGCGAAAAACCAGCGCGCCGTCACCGACCGCAGCAGAAGCGGATCGGCCAGCCGGCGCTCCAGAAAAGCCGGATCCCGCGTCATGTTGCGGGGATTGATGTGCGTCCGAAAGCGCGTCTGCGGGGCGACCCACGTCAGACCGCGCCCGATCAGCCGCTTCCACCAGGGGACCGGGAGGAGCAGGCCAAGAAGCGGAGCCGTCAAGACCAGGGCGTGCGGCATCCCGGCCGTTTGTGCGAGGCGAATGGCCAACAGTCCGCCGAAGCTATGCCCGAGGAACACCTTTTCCTGGGCCGTGGGACAAAACTCGCGCTGCACATCCTGCAGGTCTTGCAGGTAGTGATCGGCATGGTCCACGTGGGTGCGGACGCCCTCCGACAGGCCATGACCGCGCAGGTCCGGGAGCAGGATCGACCATCCGCGCTCAAGAAACAAAGGCATCAGGTGTCCGTAGCGGCCGCCATGCTCGCAGCCGCCGTGAATGATCAGGATGGTCCCCCGGGACGGACCACTCGGCATCAGATGCCGCACACGCAGCGTCAGACCGTCGCGCGTGCGGAAGGGGAGGGTCTCGGCGTCCGACATCCATGTCACCTCATGATCCTGCACCGAGATGATTCTCGAACGAGGATTCAACGCATTCCAACCATCGACGCGCCCTGCGTCACCCTGCTCATCCCGCGGAGCGTGATGGCTACTCTGTCACAGCCGCCGTCGCCTAAAGTAGCCATCACGCTCCGCGTGATGAGCGGTCGGTCGCGCACGCTCTCGATGCCTCCGACAGTGATCAAGGGTCCTTCCGGGCCAACACCCCCTGCAACGCCGCGCGGAGATCGGCCGGCCGCACATCGACCGCGGCCACCTTCCCCTGGCGATCGACGAGCATCAGGCAGGGAATCAATTCCACAAAATACTTCTGTTCCGCTGACGGCCTGCCGAGGACCTGTCGCCAGGACATCCCCTGATCCTTCTGAAATTGTGCGACAACGGCGGGGTCGTCGTCAAAGCTGACACCGAGGAATTCCACCCCCTGCGAGGCGAACTCGGCCCTCCGTCGCTTCAACCGCGGCAGCTCGTCGATGCAGGGGCGGCAATTGGTCGCCCAGAAGTCGATCAGGACCACTTTGTCGGCGGAATCCGACCAGTCGACAGGTCGTCCCGCCAGATCCGCCTCCACAAGAGCGGGGGCTACTTGCCCCACCAGCGTCAATCGTTGGATCCGGGCTTCGGTGAACTGGCGGATCTCGTCGCTCAGAAAAAAACTGCCACGCAAGTCTTCATAAACGTCTCGGGCCGCAGCCAGATTCCCCTGCAGTTGCCACGCCGATGCCAGCGATTGCGCCCCGTCGGCGGCGACATTCGGCTGGCGCAATCGCAGGGTCCGCAGAAAATCGGCGAACGCCGCTTTGGCGTCGGCAGGGTTTCCCTGCCGGGCATGCGCCACCGCAGTCACCAACTGAGCCAGTCGGCGTGACTCCGCATCCACACCGGATTGGGTTAACACCCAGGCGGCAGAGTGACGGGCGTCCACTTCCCAGCCAAACTCTCGCGCGGTTTCGAGCGACCAAAGGGCGGCCGGGAGGGAATCCTCTGTATCTGGGTGATTTTGGAGGTAGGTCTGAATTGCGTCGAATGTTTTCCGAGTCTGCGAGGTGAGAAGGTGAGCGAACCCGGGCGCGGTCGTCGGCGGCTCTGAGTTGTCCGCCATAACCGAATACGGTGAAAGCACTTGCAAGAGGTGGGCCAACGCCAACAGCCAGAGCTTGCCGATGGCCGCGCCCCCGTTCGCTCGCAATTCCCTTGCTGGCTGGCAGTTGCGCTGTCGAATCCACGGTGTCGCTGGCATCGGGCGGTGTCCCTCAATCGGCGAACGGAGGCGGCGAATCCGGGGCGATTTCCGATTCGACGGTTGAACGGAATCCTATGCCTGCGTTGTGGCTTTTGCCACTTCACAAGATCTGTGCGAACAGGGAATTGCAGAGCCGGTTCGACAGGTGTATCGTAACACAGTTGAAGTTGTCGATGACACGGAACGTCATCCGGTCCGCCTGTTCTCATGACCGATTCCGCCCGCACTGACGCGTCTGAAGGAGTTGACTGTGAGCCGCATGTCGTCTTCCCTGACTGCAGACGCCCCAGAGGTTGATCCGGGGGGCTTCGCGTTTCGGCTGCAGAATATGTCGGCCTGGAGCATGAGTCTCGGCATCCATGTCGTGATTCTGCTCTCCCTCTCGTTATTCCATTTCCAGGTCGAGCGACAGGTCAAGACCTTAATCGACAGCGCTTTCGACGATGTCGAGGTCGACGACGTCGTGCTCGATCGAACCGCGGTCGACCAGGAAGGATCGGAAGGGCCGATCAATCCGATGGCGGTGTCGCAATCTGTGGCGACCGCGGCCGTGGGCGGTAACGCTCAACAGGCGATCGAGACCAAGGTCGACGAGACCTTGGATGTCCGGATGCCGGTGTCGGACCAGATCGTCAAGCCGAATGAGACCGAGATGCTGGCCGCGGTGCAGACGACCGGCGGCACGGAGCACACCGGCGGCGTCGAAGGGTCGATCGACCGCATCGCCTTCGAACTGGGCAACTCGCTGCGGGAAAAGAAGACCCTCGTCGTCTGGCTGTTTGACGTTTCCCCCTCGCTCAGCAAACGTCGTGAGGCGATTGCCGACCGCGTCGAGAACATCTACGGCCAACTGAATTCGCTCAATTTGAACGCCGACAAGGCCCTCAAATCGGCCATTGTGGCATTCGGCGAACGCCACACGATCGTCACCCCCGAACCGCTGGACGACACCGCCGACATCGTCAAGGCCGTGCGCAGCATCAAGTCCGAAGAATCGGGCAAGGAAAACGTGTTTGCCGCCGTCACGGCCGCCACGAACAAGTTCCTCATTCATCGCACCAAGCAGAACCGGGCGATGATGCTGGTGATCGTGACCGACGAGGCCGGCAGCGATCCCACCAACCTGGAGCAGGCGATCCTGCTGACCAAACGGTACGGAATCAAATGCTTCTGCGTCGGCTCCGCTGCCCCGCTGGGACGTCAAAAGGTGGAAGCCGAATTCACCCTCGACAATGGGGAGACGGTGATCGGCGTGATGGATCGCGGGCCGGAAGGTTACTTCCAGGATCGCCTCGATCTCCCGTATTGGGGTGTGGGCTCGGGAGATCTCGAACAGATTCCCTCGGGATTCGGGCCCTACGCCCTCACGCGGCTCTGTTCGGAAACGAACGGCCTGTACTTGATCAGTGAGTCCAATACCGATGCGGCGATCGACCCGATCGTGATGCGGAGCTATCCCCCCGATTATCGGCCGATTCCCACGATTGAGCGCGACATCCAGATGAATCTGGCCAAGCGCGCCCTGGTCGATGTTGCGGCCAACGCGCAGATCAAGCGGATTCCGCTGCCGAACACCTTCTTCCCGGCCGAGAACGACAACGTCCTCCGCGAAGCCTTGGCCGAATCTCAGAAGCCGCTCGCCGAGTTGGACTATCGGCTGGATGAAATGTTGCGGATGCTCCAGGCGGGGGAAAAGGATCGGGCGAAAATCACGGAACCCCGCTGGCGCGTCGTCTACGACTTGGCGCTCGGACGAGTCCTCGCCATGCGGGTGCGAAGCTTCGGCTACAACATGATGCTCGCGGAAATGCGTTCCAGCCCCCGGAAGTTCGAGACCGAAGGCAACAACCAGTGGCGTCTGGTTCCTTCCAAAGAGATCACGTCAGGGGCGGCAACCAAGAAGATGGCCAAGCAGGCTGAAGAGTTTCTCAAACGCGTCATCGACGAACACGCCGGGACGCCGTGGGCCAAGCTGGCGGAGCGGGAGTATCAGACTCCCATGGGTTGGGAATGGAAAGAGGGCAAGTACAACCCGCAACCCGCGGGGATGGCCGGCAACCAGAAGCAAGGTCCCCGCTTTGTTGAAGAAGTGGACCCGAAGACCGGCAAGAAGGTGAAAAAGAACATCGGCGGCCCCCCGCCCAAGCGTGACATCTAAACCTGTTACCTGTTCGGTTCACTGGACCACGATCTTCCCGGCGTCGGCGGCAGTTGCTTTCGAAGCTGGACGCGCATCACAATAGAACATGAGCTGTCGACCGGCTGCTTCCCGTTGTCATTCCCGCAGCCGAACCAATCGGTTTGTTGATATTGATCCGGTGAACTCGGTCCTTCCTGTCCCTGCGAACATGGCATCCCACCCATGAAGCCAAAGAACATGTCTGCCTTCGGCGTCTCACTCACCCTGCACGCGGTGGTGTTGATTGCCTTGGCGTTCATCAAGTACCAGGTGGAGCGCGCCTCTCCCGAAGTCGCGCTGGATTCGGTCTTTTCCGAAGAGCGCGTCCAGGAAGAGTTTGAACAGCAGGTCGACACCAGCACGGAAGTGGCGGAGACTATGAATCTCGTCGCCAGTGCTGTCGCCTCCTCGGGGGGCGGTTCCGGAATCGGCGGTGGTGGAGGCACCGGCAGCGGTTCGGCGTCTGCGAAGATCGATTCGTCGACCTCGCTGAAGGAACCAACGTTCAACATTCGTGCGGGTGCGATCTCCCTACCAGGCCTGAACATAATCGGCGACGACCTCGGAGCCGGACAGGTGACCGGTGAGACCGGTCGCGTGGTCGAAGGCTACGGCGCCGCATTGGGTCAAATCACCCAGGAGCTCATCCGCCTGATGCGGGATGAGAAGGTGCTGGCCTGCTGGATGTTCGACGCTTCGGAGTCGATGGAAGACGACCGCCGCGAAATTCGCGACAACTTCCACAAGGTCTACGAAGAACTCGGTTTGGTGTCGAAATCGGAAGAGAAGCTCCGGATGGCTGAAGAGCCCATCTTGACTTCAATCTTCACGTTCAACACAAATGCAAACGAGCTGACAGCCAAACCGACCTCGGATGTGAAACTGATTCGTGCCGCGATCGACAAAGTTGTGAAGGACGAATCTGGTGATGAAAACTTCTGTCAGTCGGCGACAACGGTCATCTCGAAGTACGCCAAGCTCGCCGCGGGGCAAAAGCGGAAATTGGTGCTGATCCTCGCGAGCGATGAATCGGGGGACGACGACTCCAAGCTGGAAGAGTCGATTGAGATC
>JANRLN010000633.1:0-2002 GCA_033762515.1 Planctomycetaceae bacterium | reverse complement strand
TGCCTTGTGCACGCCGATTTCAGCCCGAAAAATGTCCTCGTGCACGTCGACGGCGTCACCCTCGTTGATTTCGAAACCGGCCACTACGGCGACCCGGCCTTCGACCTGGGTTTCTTTCTGAGTCATCTGCTGTTGAAATCGCTGCGCGGTCACGGCCAACTCGTCGACTGGCGTCGACTCGTCACGGCGTTCTGGTCACGCTACCGCAAGATCGTCGATGCCACTGGTCAGACCACGGTGAGTTCAACGGCAACCACGGCGCGGGGAGTCCGTCATCTGGCCGGTTGCCTGCTGGCACGCGTGGATGGCAAAAGTACGGTGGACTACCTGCGCGAACCTTGGCAACCTGTTGCTGTCCGCCAGACGACCCTCCGCTGGTTCGCCGACCCTCCCCCGACGCTCGACCACGCCCTGGACGACTTCTTCACCCGAACCCCCGCCCACGCACCACCCACTTAAGCACCCAGACGTCCCACCTCAATCGCCTGCGATCTCGCGATCTCCAGAAAGCGACCATGCCGCGCATCACCCACATGACCGCCCGAGAAGTCTTCGATAGTCGTGGTCGTCCCACGGTGGAAGTCGTCGTGACCTGCGCCGGCGGGAGACCCTGTCGCGCCATCACCCCGGCCGGAGCAAGCACCGGCGCCGCCGAAGCCGCGGAACTGCGTGACGGCGGCAACCGGCTGGGAGGCTGGGGAGTGCGGAGAGCCGTCGAAAACGTCCGCACGGAGATTGCCAACGCCTTCGTCGGCTGCGACGCCGCTGATCAGGCCCTGATTGATCAGCGGCTCATCGATCTGGACGGCACTCCCAACAAGTCGCGTCTCGGCGCCAATGCAATCCTCGCCGTCTCGCTCGCGTCCGCTTATGCGGCCGCGTCCACCTTTGGTCGCTCGCCGATCGAGCATTTTCAACGGCTCTGGAAGAAGATCCCGTCCACACTTTCCTCGGAAGCGCCCGCCGCACCGGCCTCAGCGACCTCCATCGGCGCCGGTCCGTCGCTCCCCTTGCCGATGGTCAATATGATTTCCGGCGGCAAGCATGCGGGGGGACAACTTGATTTTCAGGACTTCCTGCTGATGCCCGTCGGCGCGACCTCGTTCTCGCAGGGACTGGAATGGATCATCACCGTCTACCAGACGCTCGGCCGCGTCTTGAACGCCAGCGGCTATGAAGGAACGCTCGTTGGCGATGAAGGGGGCTACGGTCCGCGGCTGCAGTCGAACCAGGAAGCCCTCGACCTCATCATCGAAGCCATCCAGCGCGCGGGATACCGCCCCGGCGACGATCTGGCGTTCGCCATCGACGTCGCCTCCACCCATTTTTACCGCGACGGGTTCTATCACCTTGCCGCCGACGGCGGTCGCCGTCTGTCGTCACAAGAGATGATCGCCTCTCTGGTGGACTGGGTCGATCACTATCCGATCCTCAGCATCGAAGACGGTCTTGCGGAAGAGGACTGGGAAGGCTGGCAGGCATTGACGTCCACCCTCGCCGAACGGGTGCAACTCATCGGCGACGATCTGTTCGCCACCAACGTCAATCGCCTGCAGCGCGGCATCGACCTCGGCGCCGGGAATTCCGTCCTGATCAAGTTGAATCAGATTGGCACGCTGACCGAGACGCTGCAAACGATGCGGCTCGCCGTGGACCATGGCTATGCCCCGGTGATCTCGGCCCGCAGCGGCGAAACCGAAGACGTCACAATTGCCGACCTTGCCGTCGCCACGGGGGCGGGACAGATCAAAATCGGTTCGGTGGCCCGCAGCGAACGCCTGGTGAAGTACAATCAACTCCTGCGCTGGGAAGAGGAATTGAACGCCCCGTACGTCGGCTCGGCGGCACTCTACGAAGCCCAGGGATAGCCATCCCTGGGCTTCGTAGAGTGCTCCGTGCCGTCTGATCACAAAGGACGCCCCATGCCCGTGGATTTGGCACTGTCTCGTCGTGACTTCCTCGCTGCCTCTTCGGTCGCCGCACTCGCTTCAGGGGGTGCCAT
>JANRLN010000632.1:0-5107 GCA_033762515.1 Planctomycetaceae bacterium | reverse complement strand
GTGGTCTGTGGTTGCTGACCGGGGTGCTGCTGATCAGCGGAGTCGATCTCCTGGCTCAGGACGCTCCCCAGGCGGCGCCCAAGGCAGCGCCGGAAGCCGTCGAAAATCCCTTTCCGAAACGCGTCCCCGCCGTCGAGTTGGAGGGGGGCGTCGAGTGGCTCAACACGTCCGGGCCGATCTCTCTGAAGGATCTTCGCGGCAAGGTGGTGCTCCTCGATTTCTGGACTTATTGCTGCATCAACTGCATGCACGTGCTCCCCGATCTGGCGTATCTGGAGGAGAAGTATCCCGAGGAACTCGTCGTCATCGGGGTCCATTCGGCGAAGTTTGACAATGAGAAAGAGACCGGCAACATCCGCAAGGCGATCCTGCGATACGAGATCGCCCATCCCGTCATCAACGACGCCGAAATGGTGGTCTGGCGGAAGTTCGCCGTTCGCGCCTGGCCGACGGTCGTGCTGATCGACCCCGAAGGTTTCTATTGCGGCTACATTTCGGGCGAGGGGAATCGGGACCTCCTTGACAAGGTGATTGAGCGGCTGGTGGCCTACCACAAGGCGAAGGGAACACTCGACGAGACGCCGGTCCATTTCGATCTCGAACGGACCAAGCAGCCCGCGACCCCGTTGCGGTTTCCTGGGAAGGTCGTCGCCGACGCCGCGTCGAATCGGCTGTTCATCTCCGACAGCAATCACAACCGGATTGTGGTCACTTCCCTCGAGGGGCAGCTCCTCGACGTCATTGGAGCCGGGACGATCGGCCGCGCTGATGGGGCGTACGACAAGGCCCAGTTCGATCATCCGCAGGGAATGGCGCTGGTCGACAACCGGTTGTACGTGGCGGACACCGAGAACCACCTGATTCGCGTGGTCGATCTGGCCCAGAAGCAGGTCAGGACATTCGCGGGGACCGGCGAGCAAGGTCATCCCGGCGGTCAAGTCGGACCGCTGCGGGAGACCGCCATCGCCAGTCCCTGGGATGTCCTGCATTTGGACGGCGTGCTCTACATCGCGATGGCCGGCCCCCATCAAATCTGGTCGCATCGGCTGGGGGAAGACGTGCTGCAGCCCTACGCCGGCTCGGGTCGCGAGGACATCCGCAACGGCTCACTCGATGAGGCGGCGCTGGCGCAGCCCTCGGGATTGGCCACCGACGGACGATTCATTTACGTCTGCGACAGCGAAGGTTCCGCCATCCGCAAGATCACCACCAAACCGGACAACAATCTCCGGTCTCCGACGGGGAGCGTGACCACCGTGGCGGGAACCTCCGACCTCGCCGGCGGACGGTCGCTGTTCGAATTCGGCGACATCGACGGCGGCAGCGACATCGCCCGGCTGCAGCATCCGCTGGGGATCGCCGTCCACGACGGTCAACTGCTGGTGGCCGATACGTACAACCACAAGATTAAGCTCATCAATCCGACCACGAAGATGGTCAGCACCTTTCTCGCAGGAGCCGATCCCAGCGCGCCGGTGATGCCCCCGAACTTTTCGGAACCGGCCGGTCTGGCGATCGCGGGCGATCGGCTGTACGTCGCCGACACCAACAATCATCGAATTTGCGTGGTGGATCTGCGGACGAAGGCCCTGGATGTTCTCACGATCTCGGGACTCACTCCGCCGGAGGTCGCCGCCGTCGCTGGAGCGCCGGACGCCGATGGGGAAGCGGTCCAGCTGGAGCCGCAGCGAGTTTCGGCTGCGGAAGGGGTGGCGTTTGAGGTCGCGGTGACGCTGCCGCCGGGATACAAGTTGAATCCGCAGGCGCCGGTGACCTATCGGGTCACGGCCGTGGGTGACCAGACCTTGATCCCTGCCGCCGACTTGGGAGTCCGCGACGAAGCCGAAGTCGTCGGTTCGGCTGCTCGGTTCACGCTCCCGGTGACGGCAAAATCGGGCCGGACGACGCTGCAGATCGCGCTGTACTACACCTATTGCCGCGATGGAGCCAGCGGACTGTGCAAGCTCGGCTCGGCCAAGTGGACCGTGCCTCTCGAAGTCGCCGCCGACGCGACCGCGAAGGTGGTCAAGTTGACCGCGAAGGGGGAGTGATCCCCGCAGCCGAATTCGCCAGAATTTGGAGTTTCTGCGCGGTTGCTCCGAGATGTTGAGCTCCAAATTCTGGCGAATTCGGCTACGAATGCCTTTATAGACCCAGCACATCCGCCATTGAGTACAGCCCCGCACCCTGCGTCACCAGGAATTTTGCGGCGGCGAGGGCGCCGAGGGCGTAGCTGTCGCGCGATTGCCCGCGGACAGTGATCTCCAGCGTCTCGCCGATCATGCCGAAGACGATGGTGTGTTCCCCCACGTTGTCCCCCGTGCGCAAAGCGTGGTAGCCGATTTCATTCCGCGGCCGCTGGCCGATTCGCCCTTCGCGGCCGTGGACGTGCTGGTCCTGTCCCATCGCGTCGGCCACGATCTGGCCGAACTTCAGCGCGGTGCCGCTGGGGGCGTCCTCCTTGAATCGATGATGCCGCTCGATGATTTCCACATCGACGCCGCTGGAATGCTGCTTCAGGACGTGACCGGCGTCGGCAACGAGCTTCATGGCGAGATTGACCGCGAAGCTCATGCTCGGGGCCATCAGGATCGGCGTCGACTGGGCGGCGGACGAGATCACGGCTCTCTGCGCGGGGGACAGCCCGGTCGTGGCGACCACCAGGGGAATCCGGCGCTCCTCGCAAACCTTGGCGAGTTCCACCGTCCCTTCCGGGATCGAGAAATCGATGATCACCTCGGGGTGTTGGGTAATCTCCCCGGCGATGGCGACACCCACAGGACCGATCCCCGCCACCTCCCCCGCATCCTTGCCGAGGCGCGGCGATGTCGGGGATTCATACGCTGCAGACAACCGAAACGCCGGGTCTTGAGCAGCCAGCGCGACAACGCGCTGGCCCATGCGTCCGGCTGCGCCGTAAACGCCAAGTTGGATTGGAGCTGCCATGGGGGTGTGGCTTTCTGGGTCGTGATGAGTGAGGGAGTGTGACAGTCAGGAAGTGCGGGAGTTCAGGAGTGGAAACGCGGAGGATCGACCGGCGTCTTTCTCCCGCACTCCCCAACTCCCGTGCTCCCGCACCCCCTATCCTTCCACGTCGCGATGGACCGTCGCCGGCGAAAACGCCGGCAAGCAGACGGCAATGTACTCGGCCCCGTCGTCGCCGGGGGTGCTGTAACGGACCCATTCGCCAGGTCGGGTGATGATCGCCTGACCGGCATGGACATCGAAGGCGCCGGCTTCCGACTCGACGTGCAGCGTCCCTTTCAGGACCAGCGTGTATTCTTCGAACTCGGGGCGTTGTCCCGGTTCGACCCAGCCGCCGGGGCTGAGCATGTGCGCCACGCTCGCCCCTTCGGTCTGCGAGTTCACCCGGCCGATGTACTCACGGATCAACTTGGGCTTGTTGCCAGCGGCGGTGATTTGAGTGGGAGCGGAAATCAGGGTGGGCATCGCGTGTTCGATCGGTAGGCCGAGGGGCGCGCTTCTCGGCTTCAGGAAATGAAGCGTGAGGCTGCCGATTCCAGTTCGACAATCACGTCGGGATTATCCTCGAACTGGCGACGGGTGTTCAATGCCTCCTGCGCCGCCGTCCCGCCGAGGCATCCCAAGGCCCAGGCACTCGCGCCGCGGACGACGGGGTCGACGTGATTCAAGGTCTCGCAAAGGACGGGAATTGCCGCGTCGTCTCCCAGATTTCCCGCCACCACCGCGGCGTTGCGCTTCAATCCAGCCGGTCCGGGACGTGCGAGGGGAGACTCGCGAAACCGCGTGCGGAGATCGGCGTCAGAAGCGCGCAGGATTTCCAGGGCGTCCAGGGAAGCGAGTTCGGGGAGCGGGGCGAACGTCGCATCGGTCGCGGGAGGGGACTTGCGATTCCACGGGCAGACGTCCTGGCACAAATCGCAGCCGAAGAGCCATTCGCCGACGCCGGTCCGCAGGTCGAGGGGGATCGGTCCCTTTAGTTCGATCGTCAGATACGAGATGCACTTGCGCGCGTCGAGCACTCCTGGTTCAGGAAAGGCGTCGGTCGGGCAGACTTCCAGGCAACGCGTACAGGTGCCGCAATGCGATGTGGCATGCGGAGCATCGGGTTCCAGGTCGGCGTCCGTCAGCAATGCCGCGAGGAACACAAAACTTCCGAGACGCTTGCTGATCAACATCGTGTTCTTACCGAACCAGCCGAGTCCAGCAAGACGGGCGAAATCGCGTTCCAACAGCGGGGCGGTGTCGACCACGCAACGAGTCCGGCAGCTGGGGGCCGCCGCATGAAGCACGTCGGCGAGCTGCTGGAGGCGGGGTTTGAGAACGTCGTGGTAGTCGCTGCGGCTCTGCGCGTAGGAGGCGATGCGGCCGGGGAGTGCGGGAGTCTGGGGGTGCGGGAGATCGGCAACAGAGTCCCCGTGGTCTTCTCTCCCCTGCTCCCGCACTCCCGCACTCCCCCGCTCCCCCGCTCCCTTGTAATTCACCGCCACCATCACCACCGACCGGACTCCCGGCAGCACATGCTCCGGGTGTTCATACGCCGTCGCCCGGCGGGGAATGTAGTGCATCTCGCCGGCGAAGCCCCGTTCGATCCAGGACTGGAGTCGTGAGATTCCGGTGGGGGTCACCGCCGGTGCGATGCCCACGAGGTCCATGCCGAGACGCTGCCCCTCAGACTTCAGCATCGCCGAAAGCTGCGCCGGGGACGTCATGATGGCGAGCGACCTCAAAACTTGGACAGCACCCGCGGCGGGAAGTCGGCGTCGGGGATTGTCGACTCCCGGTCGTACCGTTGTAGCACCCCGCTTCGGCAGACGGAAAGCCCTAAGAATTTCCCAGAACTCCCCGCAGGAAGTCCCCCTGAGAAAACCGATCGCACTGACTCAAATTCGCAACAGATCCGCTTTCCGCTCGGGGGACGTTGTGATATCATTCCGATGTCGCTGCGTGTGCCCCACGGATCACATTTACGGGGCGGTTGGGTTTCATCATGACGACACGCCGGCGCGGGCCCCTAGCATCGATCGGAATTGGCTGTGACGGCGAAATGGCTGAAATGGCTCGAAGTTGCGTCTCATTTTGCGGCTGCGGACGGGAATCGGCTGCTCGAATTCTCGGAACGACT
>JANRLN010000631.1:0-6751 GCA_033762515.1 Planctomycetaceae bacterium | reverse complement strand
CCGGAACGGGAGTACTGGATCCGGCGCGACGACGCCCGGCGGATCTTGGACGATGGCGTTATCACGATCGTTTCACCCCTCGACAGCGCGTCGCGGACGGAGATCGAGATCACGGAAGACCAGGAACGCTGGCTGGAGTGGCTGGCGCGGTATGATGTGCAGCACGTGCGATTGAGTTGAATCGAGTGCGGGAGTGCAGGAAAGAGGGACCGAGGGAGAATGAAGACTTCGTCCGCGCACTTTCTCCCGTACTCCCCTGCTCCCACACTCCCGAGCTTCCCGAATGTCGTCTTCCACCCGCTGGCTCTTCTTCGACGTCGGCAACGTCATCTACAACGACGACGCCCAGGCGTTTCATAGTTATCGTTTCTTTCATCGGCACTTTCAGGCTCTGGAAGAGACGCTCTCGTTTGCGGACCTGATGACCGAACGGGAACGAGAGGCCCAGGCCCTGCCGGGTTGGGTGCTGCATCGCATCGGCAAGCGCCGTCTGGGAGCGGCCCGTTTCGAAACGCTGCTGCGCGATCTTCGGCAGGAACTGTATCGCGACTTCGATCACAATCATCTCCTCAACGACGGAGTCGCAGAGGCGCTGCACGCACTGCGACAGACGCATCGCCTGGGAATCATCGCCAACCAGCCCCCGGAGTGCCGGCACAGTCTGCAGCGGCGGGGACTATTGGACCTGTTCGACGTCGTCGGCATCAGTGAAGAACTCGATCTTCACAAGCCCAACGTCGCGTTCATGCACTGGGCGCTGGATCAAGCGGGTTGCCGTCCCGCCGACGCCATCATGATCGGCGACCGACTCGACAATGACATTGCCCCGGCCAAAGAGGTCGGCATGAAGGCCATTCACTTCGACTGGGGCCGACCGAGCGACAAACTCTGGCAACCTGACGATCCCGAGGCACGGCA
Source organism: Planctomycetaceae bacterium (assembly GCA_033762515.1). Lineage (GTDB taxonomy): Bacteria > Planctomycetota > Planctomycetia > Planctomycetales > Planctomycetaceae > DSVQ01. The sequence continues at coordinate 5,833 of JANRLN010000631.1, read as the reverse complement.
GTATCTTGCATCTTTGGACCGCGTGCCGGCGTTCCCTGCCTTGACAGCCGCCCATGTCCCCGATGCGGTGGTGACTTCGTGGATCGAACTCCGCGCGGCAATCGAACATAGTCATCGCTGAGGCAAGACCGTTGGTTGCAGCCTCGGGGACCTTTATCACCCTGATTACGAACCCCGCAATGACCGCAGGTGGTGAAAATTCAAAGTCGAGATTGACCGAGTTTCGGCATACCGGGCTAACCTCAAATCATCAGTCAGCAACAAGAGCTGTTCCCCGCAGATCCGGCAGATGGCAGCGTCAGTAAGGCCAAAACTTTCAAAAGCAGAATCATCCGCGGCGTCGCGGGCAGAAATGGTTCGCTCCTCAGTCCACAGCAATTCGGTTCTCAGTTGGCGAAACACATCGGTGCGCAACGGTTCCGCGAACTGACCCAGGAAATTGCTGACTTCCGTTAGGACGTGACTGCTGGCGAAGCGCTGTCGAAATCTTCCGAGGAACTCGTGGAGGACCCTGAAATCATCCGCATCGAACTGCCGAGTTCGCTTGAATCGTGCAATGGCCTGCGGATCGCAACGGCCAACCACCCACAAGAGCAACAGGTTGGAATCAACAAACACGCCCGAGCCGCGATGTTTCTGAATCCGCTCATGCACCCACCCGAACATCGGCAGACCAGTTTTTCAGACTTGTGACATTTCCCGTCGCCGCTACCAACCATACCCGCTTGTACTCGCGAGGCACCTCTTCCCCCAGTGCAATTTCCACAGCGTTCTTCCCAGATGCCCGCAAGAAGCTAACCGTCACTCCCCATTGGTCGGTCGACTCGTCAAATTCGACTTCTTCCAACCGCAAATCAGCGATCGGCTGATCCTCAAAGACTTCGCCCACGAAACGCATGGCAGTCTTGATTGCAGTCTTCACGTCCAACATTTGAAAATCCGATTCGGCAGACGATGCTCAGCGATCCATTCAGACTATTACACGGCGGCATTCCGCACAATGCCCGAGCGACGACGCCAGTCCCAGTCAAAACTCCGCACTCTTCGGCACCCGGGGAAATGGAATGCAGTCGCGAATGTTCTGCATGCCGGTGACGAGTTGCAGCGTCCGTTCCAATCCCAGGCCAAAGCCGGCGTGAGGAACCGTGCCGTACTTGCGGAGTTCCAGATACCACCAGTAGTCGTCGGGGTTGAGGCCGCATTCGTTCATGCGACTGACGAGCACATCGTAACGCTCTTCCCGCTGGCTGCCGCCGATAATCTCGCCGATGCGCGGCACGAGCACGTCCATCGCCCGCACGGTTTTCCCATCCTCGTTGCAGCGCATGTAGAACGATTTAATCGCCCGCGGATAGTCGGTGAGAATCACAGGCTGCTTGAAGTGCTGTTCCGTGAGATAACGTTCATGTTCCGACTGCAGATCGTGGCCCCATTCCACCGGGTATTCAAACGTCTGTCCTGACTTCCGCAGGATTTCCACGGCTTCCGTGTAAGTCAGCCGGATGAAGTCGTGCTCGACAATGTGATGCAACGATTCCAAGAGCGTCGGTTCAATCCGCTCATTGAAGAACGCCAGATCATCGGGACAACGCGTCAGAACATCCTTAATGATCGTCCGTACGAATGATTCGGCGAGATCCATGTCGTCTTCGAGTTCGTAGAACGGCATCTCGGGTTCGACCATCCAGAACTCGGCGAGGTGCCGGGTGGTGTTGGAGTTCTCCGCCCGAAACGTCGGCCCAAACGTGTAGCAGTCGCCGACGGCGCAGGCGAAAATCTCCGCCTCCAACTGCCCGCTGACCGTGAGGCCGGCTTTCTTGCCGAAGAAGTCGTGGGAATAGTCGAGGGTTGAGGGTTGAGAGTCGAGAGCAGGCCTGTCCGCGCCACCACTTACTGGCTCTGGACTCTGGACTCTCGACTCTCGACTCAGCCGCGCCAGATCGAGCGTGGTCACCTGAAAGATATGCCCGGCCCCTTCGCAGTCGCTGGTGGTGATGATCGGCGTGTGGACGTACAGGAAGCCGCGGTCCTGATAGAAGCGGTGGATGGCGTCGCACAGGGCGTTGCGGACGCGGGCCATCGCACCAAAGGAATTGGTTCGCGGGCGCAGGTGGGCCTTCTCACGCAGGAACTCAAAACTGTGCCCCTTCTTCTGCAGGGGATAGGTCGCGGGGTCGGCGGTCCCGAGCACGCGCAAGGAACTGGCTCGAATTTCGACGCGCTGCCCCTTGCCTAAGGATTCGACGATCTCACCGAGGACGGCGACGCTGGCCCCGGTGGTGATGTCTTTGATCCACGTCTCGTAATCGGGGAGTTTGGCGTCGACGACGATCTGCAGATTGCCAAAGCAACTGCCGTCATTCAGTTCCAGAAAGGCGAAGCCCCCTTTGGACTCGCGCTTGGTGCGGACCCAGCCGCGGACATCCACGGCAGTTCCCGGCAGACCGGTTTTCAGAATCGAGGCGATGCGTTCGCGAGCCATGATCTCTCCATCCGTGGGGTGACGACGTCTATCGGTATACCCGAACGTGCCGGCGTCGGGAAGAATCGAGCCGGGGAGCATCCTCCCAGGACGCCCCGCGGTCGCCCACGGTTCGCATCTCAAGGCGCGACGCGATATCATCGCCTCAGCGGTCCGTGGGACGCACAAGACCAGTGGCGCTGTCTGCAAATGACGTTGCCACGCTGCGGGGTTCCCCCGCGGTCGCGTTGTGCCAGCATCTCACGAACTGGCCGTTCGGCATCGCAGACAACGCGATGCCAAACGGCCGCGAATCGACAGTTGGGCGTCCCATGGGCCGCTATGTCTTTGCCTGGGATCCCTCAGTCCTTGAAGCGATGCTGACCACGGATGGATCGACGACTGGTTTGGCTCATCGGGCTCGTCACCACGTGGATGGTGCTCCGCGCGCTGTTCGGAAAGCGGCGACAGCGGTCGCCACGACCGTGGTATCTCCCTCGAAGACCGGTCCGTCGCCGATTCTTGCGCCGAGAGTCGCAGTCATCGACCGGAGATCGTCGGCGTCTCAGATGGACCCGATTTCCGACAACCAGGCAGCGCCCATATTCCTTTGCTCATTTAGGGTTGCGTCGTGGGGAATGGATTGACCTGTCGACCGACGGACGAGCGGACGAGCTGGCTCAGCGGGGCCTGCCGGTCTTTCACAACCCCGATCAGTTGGCAAGCTGGTTGAACGTGCCGGTCAATCGACTCGCCTGGCTGGCTCATCGCTGCTCCCGTGGTCGCCCGATCGGTGTTCGACAGGCACACTACATCTACAACTGGAAGCCCAAACGCTCCGGCGGACTGCGGCTGATTGAAAGCCCCAAGGCCAGCCTGAAAGCCATTCAGCACCAGATTTTGGTCGGGATTCTTAATCATTTGCCGATCTCTTCGGCGGCACACGGCTTCACGAGAGGCCGGTCGATCGTCACGAACGCCGCGCCCCATGTGAACGCCTACGTGATTGTGAAATTCGATCTTCAAGACTTCTATGTCAATGTGGGAACGAAGCGCGTGCTGCGATTGTTCCGGCGCATCGGCTACTCGCGCGAAGCGGCCATCTGGCTCACGCGGTTGACGACGTCAATCATTCCCGGAAATCTCCCCCTGCCGGATGGCGACAACTACGCACTGTGGCGGTATCGAAATCGACATCTCCCGCAAGGCGCACCGACCTCCCCTGCCCTGGCAAATCTGGTTGCCTACCGACTCGATCAGCGGCTGGCTGGTCTCGCGAAGTCATTCGGCGCCACCTACACGCGCTATGCCGACGACCTGACGTTTTCCGGTGACGAGGCCTTTGCGAAGTCGCTGCGGACGTTCATCCAACTGGTTGACAAGCTCATTCGCGCCGAAGGATTTCGATCCAACAAGGCCAAGCGTCAAGTACTGCGGAAGCATCAGCGACAGATCGTGGCGGGAGTGGTCGTCAACGACAGACCGAATGTCTGCCGAAGGGATTACGATCGCCTCAAAGCCGTGCTGCATCAATGCGTCCGATTGGGTCCCTCGACACAAAACCGAGACCAGCATCCCGACTTCGCCGCCCACCTGCGGGGCCGGATCGCTCACGTCGCGCAGCTGAATCCGGCGCGCGCCCAGAAGCTGCAAGACATGTACGTTCGTATCGACTGGCGGCGCTGACGGGTGAACCAGAGGTCGGCGCAGAACGTTGTCTGGTGTAGAACCCAGCCACGAACCTCATTCAGCGGAGCCGGTCCAGTGCTCGAATTCCTGCAGTTTCTAATGCCGGCGAAACTGCTGACGATCCTGCTCAAGCCGATCGTCCGGTTGATCCTCGGCGTCGTCGCCGTCCCGTTGAGCAAACTATTCCTGCACCGCGTCGTAAGGCTGAAAGAACTCGACGCGGAACTCGAGCGCGACCTGACGTTGTGGATCCGCGGTTCGCTGGTGCTGTTGCTGGCGTCGTCCAACATGGAGAGCACCTTCTTCAACTGGGTGCCGCCGGAACTGCGTGAAGAAAAGTTTTGGCTGCTTGCCACGCGATTAATGCTGGCTATCGGCGTGATTGAGGGGATGCCCGATCAGGCCCTGTTTGCGATCATCCACCCCGGTCCCCCAAAGCCGAAGATCGACTGGTCCAGGCCGTGGTCTTCGCTGGGCCGATACCTTCCCCAGTTGCTCAAGGGAATTGTTTGCCAGCACCTCAATCGCGGATCGCCGGTGCTGGCGATCCTGACGGTCATTCTCCCCCCCGGCCAGGTCGGCTGGATCTGCTACGGCCTGGCCATCTTCAATTACCTGATCATCGGCCTGGTCTCTTCACGGGACAAAGCCATCGACGTCCTGCAGCAGTTCGACAAAGCCGTCGCCGAACGCCGGGTGGAGATTCTGCACGAATTGCAGCAACACGAGTTGCCCGAATTAGCTCCCGAGCAGCGCCTTGCGGCATTGAAGCTCACGCAAGCGGACGAGGTTCCCGCGGAATCGGGCGCGCCCGTGAGTATGCCCGTTCTGAAAGGCCCTGAGTGAGCGAACCCCAAGCGTGCGCCTCCGAGATTTGTCGCCGAATTCGCAAGAATTTCGAGATTGCGAGTATCAGTCCGAGTTCTTGCGAATTCGGCGGCAAGAATCTCAGCACCGCTTCTATTGTTGACCTAGGCGCTGTTTTCCGCGTATCGCCCAGGCATAGTAAACCACTCCCGACGCAATCAGTGCCGCAACCGCGGTCATCTGTTGCCATTGGTCGAAGAGCTGCCGCACGAGGGCGAACGCATACACGCCCAAGAGCAGCGCCGGAGTGAAGGGGTAGCCCCAGGTGCGATAGGGACGGTCCAAAGCCGGACGTGTCCACCGCAGAACATAGACGGCGGCGACCGTCAGGCTGTAGAAGATCAACCCGGCAAAGATCACCGAATCGGTCAAGCCATCGAAGGCACCCTTGGGATCGTCTTTCCAGGCATAGAAGACGACGATGAGGAGCACCGTCCAGATCCCCTGCGCGACAATCGCGTTCGCCGGCGTCTGCCAGCGCCCATGAATGTGATGCAGTCGCGCCGGGAGCAGTCCGTCGCGGGCCATCGCCAGATAGATCCGCGGCCCGCACAACACATTCGAATTGGTCGCTCCGAACGTCGAGCACATGACTCCCAGCGCCGCCAGCTTGGCGCCGACGGGACCGAATAGCACCTGAAACATGTCCGAGGCGATCGTCTTTGTCTGGGCGATTTCCGACATCGGCAGGACGAGGTGATAACTCAAGTTCGCCAGCACGTAGACGGCGATGACGATTGCCATGCCGATCCCCAGCGCGCGGGGCACATTGCGATGGGGCGCCTGCATGTCTTCGGCGACCGGGGCGAGGTTGAT
>JANRLN010000630.1:0-4864 GCA_033762515.1 Planctomycetaceae bacterium | reverse complement strand
CTCATTCCCGCACCGCCCCCTAGTTCAAGGCGCGCACCGTGGCCCGAAGCATGGCGAGTTCTGCAGCGGTGTTGAGCCTGACCGCCTGCCTGTTCGTCGCCTGTCGACCAGCGGAGCGCGATCATACCGTCGAGCCGATCCCTTCCGCGAAGGCCACGCCAAGTTCTAAGGACTTGCCCGAAACACGCGAGACTCCGTCCCCGATTCGGTTCGCGGCAGTGTCCCCCGCCGACTCGGGAATCGATTTCCTCTACTATGGAAGTCCCAGCGATCAACACTACATGACGGAGCAGAACGGCGGAGGGGTGGCCTTGTTCGACGCCGATGCGGACGGCCGGCTGGATCTCTTCCTGGTGAACGGGTCCCATTTTCAACGCCCGGCGACGTCCTCGGCGGAGAGTCATCAACTGTATCGCCAGACCGCGGACTGGCAGTTTGTGAATGTGACCGCGGCCAGTCGCCTGGAAGGCTGGGAATTCGGACAGGGCTGCGCAGCCGGGGACTACGACAACGACGGCTTCGTCGACCTCTTCATCGCGAACTATGGCCGCAGTCGACTGTGGCGCAACTCCGGCGATGGAACCTTCACCGACGTCACCGAGGCTTGCAATGTCCACGCAGATCGTTGGGCCTCGAGCGCAGCGTTCGCGGATCTCGACGGCGACGGCAACCTCGACCTGTATGTCGTCAACTATGTCGACTGGACTCCCCAGCACGTTTCCGACAAGCGGATTCCCAGCCCCATGGACTTCAAGGGGCTGCCCGATCTCCTCTTTCAAAACGACGGATCGGGCGCTTTCCGCGAAATCGGCGCGGCAGCCGGAATTGCCATCCCCGAGATCGGCAAGGGGCTGGCCATCGGGGTCACCGACCTGACGCGAGACGGCCTTCCAGACATCTATGTCGCGAACGATACCACGCGCAATTTTCTCTTCCGCAATCTCGGCCAGATGAAGTTTGAAGAGACCGGCATTCGCAGCGGGTGCGCGACCAGCCAGGATGGCGGCATCGGCAGCAGCATGGGCGTCGCCATCGCCGACTACAACCGCGATGGCTGGCAGGACCTGGCAGTGACCAACTTCGCCGGCGAAATGCTCGACATCTTTACGGGCTTCGGACCTGGAGACTTCCTGGCCGGCAATACAGAGCTGGGCATTGACGCCTGGGCGCGACGTCCCTTGAAGTTCGGCGTCGTCCTCGCCGATTTCGACTCCGACTCCTGGCCCGACCTGTTCTTTGCTAACGGCCACCTCTGGGACGATTCGGCGGCCGGGGGCGAATACCGGATGCTGCCAGGGCTGTTGCGGAATATTGAAGGAACGCGATTTATCAACGCGGCGCCGTCGGCCGGAGAGTACTTCCAAAATCCCTGGCTGGGTCGAGCGCTCGCCGCCGGAGATCTCGACAATGACGGAGATTGGGATCTGGTGGTCAGCCATCTCCTGGATCCCCCGGCTCTGCTTCGCAACGAGAGTGAACGTGGCGGCAACGTCCTGAACCTTTCGCTCGTCGGCGTCGAATCCGCCCGGCAGCCATTGGGAACCCGCGTGGAGGTCGTCGTCAATGGCCGGACGCTGCTCGAACATGTGCCTTCAGGGGAGAGTTTTCAGAGCGCCCAGGATCATCGCCTGCTGGTGTCTCTGGGCGACGCGGAGATCGCCGACGAGGTCCGTGTTTTCTGGGGACCAAACCGCCTGGAAATCTGGGATGACCTGCCGGCTGATGAATTGATCCTGCTGCGGGAAGGAACCGGGCGTCGCTCCTGACCCGCGGCGGATCATCGGCGGCTTTTGGCCCCCTCCCGTTCACCCTCTCTCCCAACTTCAGTCGATTTCGCCGCACGCCGGGAATTCCTTGAAGTCCCCTTGAGAATCTGACGATCATGCGGTTTGATCCTATCAGGCAGGACTGGGAACCGGTCTGTCCTGAGCGGGACCAGTTCGTCGCCTCGGCGAACCTCGGAGCCGGGCGGAAGTTTCCACCGGCAGTTTATTTGTGGCGACCAGGAATTCACGGATGTCGGGTCGTGTCCGTTTGGTGTTCGCGCTGCACAATCATCAGCCGATCGGCAACTTCGATGACGTCTTCGAAGGGGCCTTTCAAGACAGCTACGCCCCCTTCCTGCAACTCCTGCAGGAATTCCCCGAGATTCCCGTCGTCATCCACAATTCGGGCAGCCTGCTCGAATGGCTCGTCGAGCGGCATCCCGAATACGTGCACACACTCCGCGAACTCGTCGCCCGCGGACAGGTCGAAATCCTCGGCGGCCCGTTCTTTGAGCCCATTCTCGCCTGCATCCCCCGCCGCGACCGCATCGGTCAGATGCGCGCCTACAAACGCTTTCTGGAACAGACCTTCGGCGCCCCGATCCGCGGCATGTGGGTCCCCGAACGCGTTTGGGAACAGTCCTTCGCCAGCGACATCGCCGAGGCGGGACTCGAATACACCCTCCTCGACGACTCCCACTTCCGGGCCGCGGCTCTCGATGAGCACCAACTCCACGGGTACTACCTCACCGAGAACGACGGCAAGTTGATCAAGGTCTTCGCCGGGAGCGAACGCCTGCGGTACTTGATCCCCTTCCTCGATCCCTACGAAACGATCAACTACTGCCGCCACATCGGCGAACGCTTCCACAATTCCATCCTCGTCTTCGGCGACGACGGGGAAAAATTCGGCGTCTGGCCCGGGTCCAAAAAGCTCGTCTACGGCGAACAATGGCTGCGGCGCTTTTTCCAGGCCCTGCGCGACAACCAGAACTGGCTGCACGTAACCACCATGGCCGAAGCGGTGGACCATGTGTCTCCTCTCGGCCGAACCTATATTCCCGACGCCAGTTATCGCGAAATGACCGAATGGGCCCTGCCGGCCGAGAAACAACTCGAACATCGCCGCTTGCGGGATTCGCTGCAGCATCACTCCGAAGGAGAGCGGTTGCAGCGTTCGCTCCGCGCCGGATTCTGGCGGAACTTTCTCGTCAAATATCCCGAAGCCAACGAGATGTACACCCGCATGCTCGATGTGAGCCGGCGTCTCGACCTCCTGGCGAACGACCCGCGGATGCAGGACTCCGGTCGCGTGCAGACCGCACGCTCGGAGCTCTATCGCGCCCAGTGCAACTGCCCCTATTGGCATGGCGCCTTCGGGGGACTCTACCTGCCCCACCTGCGAAACGCCGTTTATCGACACCTCATCCAGGCCGACACGCTCATCGAAGAAGCGAACGGGCGTGGCGGTGCGTGGGTGCACGTCGAAGCCGAAGACTTCAACTGCGACGCCCGCAAAGAGTTGCGGCTCTCCAGCGATCGGCTCGTGGCGCTGATGTCCCCCGGCCGCGGGGGTCATCTGTACGAACTCGACCTGCGCCCGATCCGCACCAACGTTCTCGCCACATTGAACCGGCGGTTTGAACCCTATCACGACAAGATCAAGGCCAGCGCCGGGCAACCGATGCCCGCCACCGGCGGCGGAGTCGATCCCAATGGCGGGGTCTGCTTCAAACAGCCCGATCTCGACCAGAAGCTCCAATACGACCGATGGCCGCGCAAGAGCCTCGTCGACCACTTCCTGCAACCCGCGCTGGCCTTCGACGCCTTTGCCAACAGCGTGGGACACGTAGGGGACTTCGCCGAGGGGGTCTATCAGTCCCTCATCCGCCGCTCGACGACCCGCGTGGAAGCCAAACAATGGCGCGACGGCAAAATGGGGCCCTATTCGGTCCACGTCGCCAAAACGGTGAGCCTCTCCGCCGACCATAGCAACACGCTGGAAATCCTCTACGAACTCGAACGGCTCCCCGCGGGATTGCCGATTCACTTCGGCGTCGAGTTCAACTTCGCCGCCATGGCGGGCGGAGCCCACGATCGCTACTTCTACGACCATCGCGGCCGCCGACTCGGTCAGCTCGACGCCCGGATGAATCTCGATCCCCTGTCGCGCATCGGTCTGGTCGATGAATGGCTGGGGCTGGACGTCGCCCTGGAACTCTCCCAACCGGCCGCCTTGTGGACCGTTCCGATTCAAACCGTCAGCCAGTCGGAGTCGGGGTTTGAACTCGTCCATCAGAGCTGCGCGGTGATCCCCCACTGGGAATTCCCGGCACCGCACGACGGCAAATGGTCGGTCCGCATGAGCATCTCGTGCGACACTTCGGCCGCTCAGGCCCGCCTGCTCGCCGAAGCCCCGGTCATCGGAATTCCCCTCGGCGTCCATTAGGCCTGCCGACTCGGGGCGCCCCGCAACTCTGGTCGACCGGGGTGCGGCCGCCGGCGTCAGCAGCGACAGCAGCCCGGCGAGCGCCAGAATCAGCAACGGTCGGCAGTCCCGCAGAAAGCCCTCGCCGGGGGGCCCCGCTGACGGCGGCTTGGCGCCAGAACTCGTTCGTTCCCGGATGTCGCGCAACTGCCCGCGAATGGCTTCGATCATCTCATACTGGGCGATCAACTCCTGGACCGACGGCGTATCCCCCCGGACATACCGAGTCCCGGTCCCCTCGGCGACGTCGCAGTCGACCGGCACGCCCGCCAGAAACGGCGGGCAGACGTCCGGCGGTTGCTGCACGAGCCAGTGCCGATACGTGTCGACAACGACGCGGCGCCGCCCAAATCGCCGGTCCAGGGTGCCCCAGCAGCGCTTCGAGTGCCGCGAGAACTCATGCAATTTGGGATACCGCCCGAGTTGTTTCGTCGCGGAATTGAACTCCTGCAATAGCTCGTCATCGGAATAGACCGGCGTGGGGTCGACCCGCGGCGGCAACCCCGCGGCCCGTCGGAGGTTGGTCCAATTCCCCCAGCGGTCGTAGACCTGGTAACGGGAGACGCCGGTCTGCTCGCGAAAGCGATACAGCGTAATATTCGGCCCCTGC